>JAQBOP010000025.1 GCA_028287975.1 Mucilaginibacter sp.
AAGAATAACCCAGCATCCACAAAGCATTGGCATTGGTTGAGTCAATAAGCCTGCCTTTTTCTAACTGTGCTATGGCTGCCTTAAAGTTACCTTCAATATAAGCCTGCTGCCCCAGTTTTATGTAGGCATTTTGCGATGCTGCATGTTCAACAGAAGATATGATCAGGAAAGATACTAAGATCGGTAACCTCATTAAAAACTTAATAGTTAAACAAATTGTATATAATTAACTCTGTTAATTATGAATTATTATAGGCGCATACAACTTTTATTTATAAAAGTTTTGATATCCGCTTTAAATGTCAACCCCAAGAGTATGACTTTTTTTCATCTTTACCAATAAAATTAATCACATTTAATAAAAAGCGCTATTTTTGTAACCACCATATAATCAAACTGGTATACAGCCATTGCAATTGTTGCAGTAACATGGCGTAATCTTGGCATAAGTCTTGAAATATAGCAATCCATTAAATAGTAGCCGCTATTTTAGCTTTGTTGAATGCCCGTTAACAACGGAGCCTGACAACATGACGTTTATTTTTATAAAAAAAGGTATTGATGAGTTTTGACCCGTTTGATTTTAAAAGTGTTTTACCAGTGATTAATGAAGATTCGGAATTTTTTCCCCTGATGTCATCAGAGGATGAAGAAGAGATGAACAATGAGCAGGTGCCTGAATTTTTACCGATACTGCCTTTGCGCAACACTGTTTTGTTTCCGGGAGTGGTTATACCCATTACTGTTGGCCGCGACAAGTCAATTAAACTGATCCGCGATGCCAATAAAGGCAGCCGCATGATAGGTGTTGTATCGCAAAAAGATGTAGCTATAGAGGACCCTACCTTTAGCCAGTTAAACACCATCGGTACGGTAGCGCTCATTATTAAAATGCTGCAAATGCCTGATGGTAATACTACCGTTATATTACAGGGCAAAAAGCGTTTTTATTTAAAAGAAGAAGTACAATCAGAGCCTTATATAAAAGCGACTATCGAGCCTTTTAAAGAAGTTAAAAAGGCTAAGGAAGATAAAGAATTTAAAGCCATGATATCCTCTATCAAGGATATGGCCATGAATATTATCCAGCTTTCGCCAAATATCCCAAGCGAAGCCGGTATAGCTATCCGTAATATTGAGAGCACTTCGTTTTTGATGAATTTTATATCATCAAACATGAATGCCGATATGTCGGCCAAACAAAAATTGTTGGAGGTAACCAACCGCCGCGATATGGCTAACCTGGTTTTGGAGCATTTAACAACCGAGCTGCAACTGCTCGAATTAAAAAACCAGATCCAAACCCGTGTGCGTGTCGATTTGGACAAGCAACAGCGCGATTATTTCTTAAATCAGCAAATAAAAACCATACAGGAAGAATTGGGCGGCAACAGCCCTGATCTTGAAATTGACAGCCTGCGCCAGCGTGCCACTAAAAAGAAATGGAATGTTGAAGTTAAAACCCATTTTGATAAAGAGGTTGAAAAGTTAGCGCGCACAAACCCTGCCGCGGCCGATTATTCGGTACAGATCAATTATCTTGAACTGATGCTTGACCTGCCATGGAACGAGTTTACCAAAGACAACTTCGATCTTAAACGTGCTCAAAAAGTACTGGATAAGGACCATTTTGGTTTAGATAAAGTTAAGCACCGTATTATTGAGTACCTGGCTGTATTAAAGCTTAAACATAATATGAAAGCGCCCATACTTTGTTTGGTTGGCCCTCCGGGAGTTGGCAAAACATCGTTAGGAAAATCTATTGCCAAGGCTTTGGGACGCAAGTATGTGCGGATGGCTTTGGGCGGAATTCGTGATGAGGCCGAGATCCGCGGGCACCGTAAAACGTATATTGGCGCCATGCCGGGACGGATCATCCAGTCGATTAAAAAAGCCGGTGCTGCAAACCCGGTATTTATATTGGATGAAATAGATAAAGTTGGCAACGATTTTAGAGGCGACCCATCATCTGCATTATTAGAGGTGTTGGACCCCGAGCAAAACAGCAGCTTTTATGACCATTATGTCGAGATGGATTTTGACCTGTCGAATGTGATGTTCATTGCCACAGCAAACTCATTAAGCAGTATACAACCGGCCTTGTTGGACCGTATGGAGATCATAGAAGTGAATGGTTATACCATAGAAGAAAAAATAGAGATAGCCAAACAACATCTGGTACCCAAACAGCGCGAGGCACATGGCTTAAAGACAAAAGATATTACGCTTAGGCCCGATGTACTTGAGAAACTGATAGAAGATTATACCCGCGAGTCGGGTGTCAGGGGTTTAGAGAAAAAAATAGGTTCTGTAGTGCGTGGCACTGCCAAGAATATTGCCATGGATGAACCTTATAATACGGTTGTAAGCAAACAAGATGTTGAAACCATATTAGGCGCTCCTATTTATGATAAAGACCTTTACGAAGGTAACGATGTTGCCGGTGTGGTTACAGGCCTTGCGTGGACATCAGTAGGGGGCGATATTTTATTTATCGAAGCCAGTTTAAGCCCGGGTAAGGGACGTTTAACCCTTACCGGCAGCCTGGGCGATGTAATGAAAGAGTCCGCGACTATCGCGTTAGCTTATTTACGTGCGCATGCGTCTTACTTTAATATCGACCCTAAATTGTTTGAATTGTGGGATATCCACGTACACGTTCCGGCTGGCGCTACCCCTAAAGACGGGCCATCAGCAGGGGTTACCATGTTGACTGCTTTAACATCAGCATTTACACAGCGTAAAATTAAACCCCACCTGGCAATGACCGGCGAGATAACCTTGCGCGGTCGGGTTTTACCTGTTGGCGGTATTAAAGAAAAGATCCTGGCTGCCAAACGTGCCAACATTAAAGAGATTATTCTTTGCAAATCAAATCAAAAGGATATCTTAGACATCAAAGAAAGTTATATCAAGGACCTGCAGTTTCATTACGTTACAGAAATGCGCGAGGTAATTAACCTGGCCCTGTTAAATGAAAAAGTGAGCGATGCCCTTGATCTGACTGTAAAAGAAGACGTTAAACCAATTTTGAATTAAACACAGTTCATTTCGAGCATAGCGAGAAATCTATACACAGAAGTAAAATGCCCTTGTATAGATTTCTCCTCGTACCTTGCCCACCGGCAGGCGGGCTCGTTCGAAATGACGAATTATATTTTAGAGCTTATCATTTTGATGAAGAAATTATTTTTACCCCTGCTATTAATTTTCTCGGCTACCTGCGCTTTAGCCCAAACCCATAGTGAAGAATTCGGAATCCAAAGTGATAATGACTCCTACCTGGGGCAGGGTAATGACCGTTATTATACAGATGGTTTATATTTTTTTTTCAAGCACGCGCTTGACGTAAAGGGTAGCACTACGCTACAAAATAAAGTGCTGGGTTTTGAGTTAGGGCAAAAAATATTTAATCCACAAAGTGGTGCTGTACCTTCTGCTGATTTTGTTGACCGTCCTTTTGCCGGTTACCTGTACGCGGGTGCAAACATGAATTATTTATACAAGAACGAGAGTAACCTTAAAATAAGCGCTCAGATTGCTGTTGTTGGCCCGGCCTCGGGTGGTGAAGCAGCGCAAAATTTTGTACATAATAACTTCGGCTTTTACAAAACAAATGGCTGGCAATACCAAATAAAAAATGATGTGGAGCTTAACTTATCCGGCGAGTATAACAAATTGATTGGCAGGGATAGCCTGGTTGATCTTTCATTCACATCATATGGAAATTTGGGTACCGGTATAACCGGCGCAGGTACAGGTTTGTTATTTAGATTAGGTTTATTTAACCAGTTGTTTAACTCGGCCAGTACAGGCAGTTCTGTAATTGCAGGCAACGCCACGGCGGCCCATAAACATGAGTTCTTTTTTTATTACAGGCCTACAGCCAATTTTGTAGGTTATGACGCAACTATACAAGGTGGTTTATTCAGCAAACATAATGATCCAGCCAGCCTTGAAATAACCGGTACGCCTCAGCGTTTTGTATTTAGCAACCAGGTAGGTGTAACCTATTCTACCAGCCGTTGGTTATTTGATGCTACAGCTATATTCCATTCAAAAGATACAAAAGAAATGGTACATGCAGATCAATGGGGCTCTGCAACGGTGTATTATAAATTTAACTAAACATCAAAATTTCTTTTCCGGCCTTCTTTTTTTGCAGACTGTATTTTTTTATTGTCCAACCGCTCAGCTTTGGCTTTTTTGCTGGGCTTTGTAGCCTTGCGCGGTTTTTGCACTTTCAATGAACGGGTTAGCAAACCAATCAATCGTTCAAGTGCTTTTTCTTTGTTGAGATATTGGCTGCGTTCTTCATCGCAGATCACTTGTACATAGCCATCTTTGTTTAGCCGGGCCTGCAATTTTTCGTTAAGCAGTTGTTTTTCATCATCAGTAAACAAGATCGAATCATTTACAGAAAACAATAACTCGACCTTACTTGATACTTTATTTACGTTTTGGCCGCCCTTACCCCCACTGCGTGATGTTTTGTAAAAGGTTTCTTTTTGAAGATCGGCTTTGGTGATATTCATGCCCAAAGGTAGTGAAGTTTGCAGGTTTTAGTTTGCAGTTGGCTGATTTTAGAAACAGTTATTGCAAACTGCCAACTGTAAACTGCCAACTAATTCTTATCTTCGTTACTATATGAGCAGCAATATTGTAGTAGCTATTGATGGCTATTCTTCGTGCGGAAAAAGCACATTAGCTAAGGCACTTGCAAAAAAACTTCATTTTATATACGTCGACAGCGGGGCAATGTACCGGGCTGTTGCACTCTATTTTATCCGTAATAATGTAGATCTTAATGACCGTGACCAGGTTGTTAACGCCTTAGAACATATTCATCTTAATTTCCACTCGCGCGATTATCAAACGCATATCACTTTAAATGACGAGGAAGTATCGGCCGAAATCCGCCAGATGCCTGTATCTGATAAGGTAAGCGCCGTGTCGGCTATTCGCGAAGTTCGCCAGGAAATGGTACGCCAGCAACAACGCATGGGAAAATCAAAAAACATTGTTATGGACGGCCGGGATATTGGCACCGTGGTTTTCCCGAATGCACAGATCAAGCTATTCATGACGGCCGACCCGAAAATACGGGCAGAGCGCCGTTATAAGGAACTTTTACCAACCAACCCTGACATGACCCTGGAAGAAGTTTTTGAGAACCTTGCGCATCGCGATTACGCGGATACTACCCGCGAAGAAAGCCCGCTAACCCGCGCAGATGATGCGATCATCCTGGATAATACCGATCTAACGCCCGAAGAGCAGTTAGAGTTTGCGCTTGATCTGGTTAAGCCGTTGATTGTCTGAACTAAGATCTATAGGATTTGTACTCGTCACTCATCTTTTTTTGACAGGCTTATTTTTTCTTGACCCATCGGGTCTACCTATTTGTAGCTAATGTACCAAAATCCTTCAGCCCCGTAGGTGGCTGCCCTTCGTTGTCATATCCAATACGGAACTGTTATCTGTCAAATGGGGTAGCCTTTACAAGGCAAAACCATTTCGTTATTTTTTCTACAAAGAGGTAGAGCCTATGGCTCATTTTGGGTTGTCGTTAAAATTTGAGGTCAAGACTTTTGGTATAGACCACCAATTTTATCGCACTGCAAGAACTAATCTTCCATCAACTGCACTGTAGGCACCCCAAACTTATTTAAAAAGTCAACCCCTTCATCGCTGGCTATACCTTTGTATTTGGCGTATGACTTATCAAAATAAACCCGTTTGATCCCTGCGGAAAAGATCAGCCTGGCGCAGGCTATGCATGGGGATAATGTAGTGTACAATGTCGCGCCCTCTAACCTCGCGCCGCTTTTTACAGCGTATAAAATGGCGTTCTCCTCGGCATGTAAAGCAAGCGAGCAGCTTCCTTTCGAGTCGCGCGGGCAACCCACTTCGGGCCATTCTTCATCACAGTTATGGGTACCTGCCGGCGGGCCGTTATAGCCTATAGAGATGATCCGGGTGTCCTGTGTTAAAACCGCACCAACATGCGCCTTAACACAATGCGACCGCAGCGCCAGGTCGGTAGCCAGTTTCATGAAGATATGATCGAAAGATGGTTTCATGTTAGTTTACTGGTTCAATTGTTCATTAGTTCATTGGTTAAGCTGATAAACGCTTTTCAATCCCAATGAACTAATGAACCAATGAACTATTTGTTAATTAGTGCCCGCCGCTTTTTTCTACTTGTACGTGATCGATGTTGATCCCTTGTTTGATCAGCTCGACACGCACTTTCCAGGCAAAGAATACGATGTAAGCAAAGCCGATTACCGGAACAACGTATGATTGGTGAATGCCCATAGTATCTGCCATTAAGCCTTGCACCGGCGGAATAATAGAACCACCCAGGATCATCATAATTAAAAATGCCGATCCCTGGCCGGTATATTTACCAAGACCTGTTATGGCTAATGAGAAGATAGACGGCCACATGATCGAGCAGCATAAACCGCCGCTGATAAACGCGAATACCGCAACCATGCCTGTCGTAAATAAACCAATCAGCATAAATATCATACCCAATACGCCTAACGATACCAGGGTACGCACCGGTTTTTGCTGTCCAACGTAAAAGGCGGCTATCATCACGGCAATGCTTATGGCATAAATGTATAAGTTGCTCACATCAACACCGCTTGATCTGTTAACCAATAAAATAACGGCGAATGCAGCAAACGGAACAATGACGGTTAATATATTTTTTGTCGTTTTAGACAGATCAAACGCGCCAATAGCACCTGTCCATCTGCCAATCATCAAACTACCCCAGTACAACGAAATAAACGGTGACATTTGCGACTCTGTAAAATTACCGAACAACGGTAGTTTTAACAAGGCGCCCATATTACTTTGTATAGTAACCTCTGTACCTACATAAGTAAAAATGGCTATCATACCCAAAATTAACTGCGGATACTGCATAGCCCCCCAGCCATCCTTGCTTTTTTTAGCAGAAACCAATGAACCAATCAGTGTGAAAATAATGATGGCCAATGCTATGTAAATAATAACGGCGTGTGTTGTTTCAGGCGTGTGTATGTTAAAAAAACCATGGCCGCTAACAAACAAAGCTAACTGGTCGGCAACCAGTATTAAACAAAACGCCAGGAACATAATAATTAATGGCAAAGTTGGTTTTTTGCTTGCTTCAATTTTCTCGTCACTGGTAACTACCGGCAATTTAGAAACGTAAAAGAAAACAGCGACTGCTAAGAACAAGCCCGCCAGTATATAATATAAAGTATCAATTGATGATAGTTTAACTGTGCTCGCATCGGCGGCGCCTTTTGCAGTGCCAAATAATACAATACTAACAACAATAGGACCCAATAAACCACCGATGTTATTAACCGCACCGGCAAAGTTTAAACGGTTTGAACCGGTCTCCGGTGGGCCTAACGCTACCACAAACGGGTTTGCAGCAGTTTGCTGTAAAGAAAAGCCTAACGCGATTATAAAAAATGAACTTAATATAAATGCAAAAGAACCTGTAGCCACCGCCGGGATCATCACTAACGCACCCGCTGCAGATATCACTAAACCCAATACAATACCATTTTTATAGCCTAATTTGTTTAATATATCGACACGGGTAATTTGTGAAGCAAAATAAAGTATTAATGAACCAATAAAATATCCGCCATAAAATGTAAAGTCGATCAGCTGCGATTCAAACTGGGTAAGGTGAAAGTGTGATTTACAAAAGGGTATGAAAATACCGTTAGAAGCCGCTAAAAAGCCCCAGAAGAAAAATACAGTAACCAGCGTATATAATGCCGACCCATAATTTTTGGTGTTGTTTTGTTCCATTTGTTTTAAATTGGTTTTAAACCACTAACATAACCATATTTTTATAATTCTATAGTCCAAATTTTAATAACAGGGCACATTAAATTTCTTTGTATAGCGATAAAAATCGCATCTTCGCATACTTTAAACTGACCAAAGGTTACAGATTAATGATAGAAGCTGTTATTTCGGGGATTGGGATTGGGATAGTGCTGACATTTTTGACGGGCCCGGTATTTTTTGCTTTAATTAAAACCAGTATTGAACGCGGCTTTCATGCCGGTGTTTTTTTAGCGCTTGGCGTTGTAAGCAGCGATGTTGTTTTTGTAGGCTCTATTCTATTTGGCTCGCAACTATTTGAAGTATCTGCCGAAACCAAAACCATAGCCGGCGTTGTAGGCAGCATTATATTATTTGTTGTAGGCATACGTTACATTTTCAAAAAGGCCAAAGTTAACTACGACAATGTAGCCCCTACCGGCCTTAAGCGCACAGGATATTTCCTTAAAGGCTTTTTAATGTGCATTTTTAATCCTGCCATTTTATTTCATTGGATAACTGTCATCGGCACAGCCAGTACCATATACCACAACGGCGTACACCATAGAGCTTTTAAAATCGGCATTATGTTTATGACCATATTGGTTGTACAATTTGGTTTAGATACCACCAAAGCGTTTTATGCCAATAAGCTCCGCGATAAGATCTCCGAAAAATTTGTACACCGCTTAAATGAGGTGGCAGGTATAGCGTTAATTATTGCATCGCTGGTGTTGCTGGATAAATTGGTTACACATTATGTTTTTTCAGCACCCGCAGCTTAGCAAAAATTTATTTTTCTTATATTGGTGCTTCTTGATTTTTAAATGAAAAGTATATTTAATACGGACAATAATGCCGAGATCATAAACCGTATAAATCAACTCAGTGTTATGTCCCCGGCCCAATGGGGCAGCATGTCTTCCGCACAAATGATGGCACATTGCCAGCTTGCCATGAACATGGCTTTTGGCAACACAAAAACCTCGCGACATTGGATAGGTGTACTATTTGGCCAAATCACCAAAAGAAGAATACTGAGAGTAAAGCAGCTTGACCGCCATATCCCCGCCTTTATTACGTTAAGAGTTACTGATGATTGCGACTTTGAAACAGAAAAACAAAAATTCATAGCTTTAATACAATCCGTGCTTGAAAAAGGAGAAGCGGGATTAGTAAAATATCCTCACCCCTATTTCGGCACCTTTAGGCCCGGCGAATGGGCCCAGCTTAACTGGAAACACCTGGACCATCACTTAAGGCAGTTTAACGTTTGAGTCGAGGTAAAAGCTAAAAGGCTAAAGGTAAAAGGCCTTAGTTTACAAGAACAAAGGCGAAAGATTTAAACACTATTACTCGGATTTTAGACTTTTAACCGGGTTTGCCAAAGCTGCTTTAATTGCCTGGAAGCTTACCGTAACTACAGCTATTAACAGCGCTATCAATCCTGACATGGCAAACATCCACCAACTAATGGGAATGCGGTACACGAAGGCCTGCAGCCATTTATTCATTGCCCACCAGGCGATGGGAGAAGCAATTATAAATGATATGATAACCAGTTTAAAAAAGTCTTTAGATAATAGTTGCACAATACCGGTTACGCTTGCTCCTAATACCTTTCTGATACCGATCTCTTTATTACGTTGCTCTGCACTAAACGCAGCTAATCCAAATAAGCCGAGGCATGAAATTAAAATGGCTATTATGGTAAATGAGTTGATGATCTGCGATAAAACAATATCTGACTCGTAAGCTTTTTGCATCCTGTCGTTCATAAAAGTGTAATCAAACGGAGTTTGAGGCAGGTTTTTACGCCATACAGTTTCAACCTTATTTAAAAACGATGCGTAATTTTTGCTGTTGGTATTGATAATCAAACTATTGACCTCATTAGCCTTGGGAGCGTAGATGATCATAAAAGCGCTCAGTTTGTCATGTAACGATTTATAGTTAAAGTCTTTTACAACGCCGGCTATTTCATATTTTCTATCATCCTGGGCAAGTAGTTTGGTACCCAAAGCTTTAGCCGGGTTAATTGCCAGGCGCTTAGCTAAAGTTTCATTGATCAGCACTTTGCCTGAATCATTTTTCATTAAATCTCTTCCGCCAATTATTTTAACAGCCATTGTCTTAACAAAATTTTCATCAGTATATAAATTTTGCTGATCGATCCCTTCCGCCGGATTAGTACCCGGTAAATACACCTCCCAATCAAAATATTCGTTGGCTCCAAATGTGTTACTGGTTCTTGATACTGATCTTACTTCTGACAGTTGCTGAAGATCGATAGCTAAAGCGTCCATTCTCTTTTGAGTTTCATTGGTATGAAAGGTCAGGATAATTTGTTGGTCCTTGTTAAAACCCAGATCGCGGTTTTTTACATAATTTAACTGGCTGTAAATAATGATTATCCCCGTTATCAGGATAATAGATACAACAAATTGAAATACCACCAACGAACGTCGTAAGCCTATCACCGAAACCTGGTTGGTAAAATTTCCTTTGATAACTTTGATAGCCATAAAAGCCGACATATAAAACGCGGGATAGCTGCCCGCGACCAGGCCAGTAATAAATATTAGCGCCAGGAGCATTAACCACAGCGTTGGATTACTTAAAAGCGTCAATTGGATATTTGCCTGCGTAATTTGATTTAAATAAGGTAATGCCAGCCATAATAATGGAAGAGCTATTACCACGCTAATAAATGCCAGTAAAAAAGACTCGCCTAAAAATTGAGTTATCAAGTCGTATTTTCCGGCACCTATAACTTTTCTTACACCAACCTCTTTGGCCCTCTTTGACGCTCTTGCAGTTGATAAATTCATAAAATTGATGCAGGCAATAACCTGAATCAATATAGCTATCAGAATTAAAATATGTAAAAAGGAAGTACTTGTAATTTTTCCTTCCTCCGCTTCATATCCGGGCGCAGTATGAATAGTTGATAGTGGCTGCAAGTGTAACACTTTGATCATTCCCGAGCTTTTTAATTGATCTGCCCCGTATTTATTTAAAAATGCCGGCAACTTTTTTTCCAACGCGTTAGCGCTCGCTCCGGCACGTAGTTTGACAAATGATTGTGCGAAATTATTACCTGCCCAGGAATTGTTAGTCAGCATATTACCACCATATCCATTTCTATTGATGCGAATAAACATATTTGCCGACAGTTGTGATCTGCCTGCACTTTCATCAACCACACCTGTTACCCTGAAATTATTTTTTCCGTCGGCGTCATCCATAGTAATTACTTTACCAATAGGATCCGTTACGCCAAAAAGCTTATCTGCAACAGGTTTTAATAATATTATGGAATTAACCTCTGTTAATGCGTTTAATGGCGATCCTTTTACAAAATGATAATTAAACACATCAAAAAAAGTAGAATCGACCATAAAGGCGCGCTCTTCGTAAAATGACTTTTCCCGGTAGCTTATTAAATGTTCTTTTATACCTAAAGTGCGAATGATACGGGTATATTGTATTACCTCGGGGAAGTCACTTTTCATTGCCGACGCTATAGGCGGCGATGCGGTAGCCATATTTTTTGAATCGCCGGTAAGGACTGTTGATGTAGTAATACGGTAAATATTTTTTGCATCCTTGTGGTGGTGGTCATAGCTGTACTGATCTTGTACGTATAACAATATATACATACAGCATAGCGTGCCTATAGCCAAACCAACAATATTGATAATGCTAAAAAAACGGTTTTTTAGCAAAAACCGCAACGATACTTTAATATAATTTTTAAACATAACCGATCATTTTAGATTTATCGGTTACGTTCAACCATTAAAATGCCATTGATATAAAAATCTAATAATCAAATGATTATAAATTAAAACGAATTAATTATTGTTCGCTTTTGATACAATAAATGTGCGTTACCGTACTATGTGAACGCCAATATATAAAATAGAAAAAGGCGAAAGATTTAAACACCTTTCGCCTTTTACCTTTAGCTTTTCAGCCTCAAATTACATATAAGCTCTCTGATTTTTTCCTTCCATCCAGTTAACAAAAGCACGGTTAACTACCTTGTTACCACCCGGAGTTGGGAAATCACCCGAGAAATACCAATCGCCGGTATGATCCGGGCAGGCATTATGCAGGTTGTCTAAAGTTTGATAAATAACCTTTACCTCGCATTTAATTTCTTTTGGTGTGATGATCTGCGCTATGCGGTCTGAAACCTCCTGGTCTGTAAACTGCTCATAAATAGCCTTAACATGGTTTACTGCCTGCTCTTTAGGCAATAGGTCACTTGCCTTACATTTGGTATAAACGTCTGTTATGACCTTTTCTTTGCCTTGCTCTTTTAACAAACTAATAGCAGCCTCAAAAGCAACAAATTCACCCATGCGCGACATATCAATGCCGTAGCAATCAGGGTAACGGATTTGCGGCGCTGATGATACCACCACTACTTTTTTAGGCCCTAAACGGTCCAGGATCTTCAGGATACTTTGTTTTAACGTAGTGCCTCGTACGATAGAATCGTCCAACACTACCAACGTATCCGTGCCATTTTTTATCAGGCCATACGTAGTGTCATAAACGTGGGCTACCATTTCGCTTCTATCAGCGTCTTGTGTAATAAATGTGCGCAGCTTAACATCTTTAATCGCTATCTTCTCAACTCTTGGCGCCATGCAAAGTACCTCGGTCAATTCTTCTTCACTTATCTTGTCTTCGCGGTTAAGCAGCCTGTCGCGCTGGTATTTTTTGATGTATTTATGAATCCCTTCCACCATGCCATAAAAAGCAACTTCGGCAGTATTAGGGATATAAGAGAATACGGTATTTTTAATATCATTATCAACCGCGCTCAATATTTGCGGGCAAAGCAGCCTGCCTAATTGTTTACGCTCGCGATAGATGGACGCGTCGCTTCCTCTCGAAAAATAGATCCGCTCAAAAGAACATGCTTTCTTTTCAACCGGCTCGCTAAACATATCTTCACTTATCTTGCCGTTCTTTTTAACGATCAAGGCATGGCCGGGTTGGATCTCCCTGATATCCTCAATCGGAATGTTAAACGCGGTTTGTATAGCAGGGCGTTCTGAAGCAGCCACAACGATCTCGTCATTATAATAATAATAAGCCGGGCGGATACCTACCGGGTCGCGCATTACAAACGCATCGCCATGGCCCAGCATACCGGCAATGGTGTAACCACCATCCCAGTTACGGGCAGACTTACGCAGAATTTTAGCCACGTCCATATCATTGGCTATGAGCTTGCTTATCTCTGCATTATCATCCAAGCCTTCGCGTTTATATTGGTCAAATAAGCCTTGCACTTCGGTATCAATAAAGTGGCCCATTTTCTCCAACACGGTAACGGTATCTGCTTTTTCTTTAGGATGCTGACCCAGGTCATATAGCTGTTGCAGTAACTCATCAACATTGGTCATGTTAAAGTTACCTGCAATAACCAGGTTACGGGTCATCCAGTTGTTTTGACGTAGAAAAGGGTGGCAGCTTTCAATACTGTTTTTGCCGTGTGTACCATAACGTAAATGGCCCAATAACACTTCGCCGGTAAAGCTTACGTGCTCTTTGAGCCATTCGGTATCAGCCATTTTTTCTGGCGATTCCTTTTGTATATCGGCAAACTTCTTCTGGATATACTCAAATATATCAGCAACAGCATTTGATGCCATCGATCGGTGCCTGCTGATGTACCGCTTACCCGGAGCTACATCCAGCTTAATAGTAGCAACACCCGCGCCATCCTGGCCCCGGTTATGTTGTTTTTCCATTAAAAGATAAAGCTTGTTTAAGCCATACAGCGCGGTGCCGTATTTTTTCTGATAAAAAGACAGTGGCTTTAAAAGGCGGATAAATGCCACACCGCATTCATGTTTAATCTGATCGCTCATGATTGATGATGAGCCCGCAAAGATAAAACTTTATCCTAAAGTCTTGTTAGGAGAATTGTCATTAATTCGTATTAAAAATAATATAAATTTAACAATCAACTAACTCGGTATTTTGTTCTAATTACCTTCTTCGCTATTTGATCTTGAATGTTCATCTATAGCCTCACCAATTTCCTGTAACGGCATATGATTAATTAAAGTAGGATGTTCTACATACACCCATAACCCAGCGTCGGTTTTGCCGATGCGATGATAATCGGTACCACAAGAAACATCATAAAGCGGCGGCATAACAGAACCCATTTTAACTTTATAATCAGCATTTTTAATAGTAACTGTGAAAATGTTATTTTCCATAATATGATATTTTAAATAACGCGAAAAGGAAGGTACTAACTATTATCAAAACTACAAAAAAAAGGCCCCGATCAATCGGGGCCTCCAACTTTGGTTTATAGAATTGTTTAAGGTGATTTAATTTAAAGTCGCTCGCCGTGCTGGCTAATGTCTAAGCCGATCACCTCATCCTCTGCCGAAACACGTAAAGGCGAGATCATATCAGTGATCTTTAACAATAGCAACGAGCCAAAAAATGCAAATATTGATACGATGATCAAGGCAAAAAGCTGAATTAAGAACAAATGCGTTTCGCCGAAGAACAAACCATTGCCGGTTGTATTTGCGGCATTAACATTTTTATTGGCAAATACACCTGTAAGTAACATGCCCACCATACCGCCTACGCCATGGCAAGGGAACACATCTAAAGTATCATCAATAGATGTACCTGTGCGCCACTCGACCACCAGGTTACTTATTACCGACGATATGATGCCAATTGCCAATGAATGCGGGATAGATACAAAGCCCGCCGCCGGGGTAATAGCCACCAAACCTACAACGGCGCCAATACAGGTACCCATTGCTGATGGCTTGCGGCCACGCAGCATGTCAAAAAATATCCAGGTCAAACCTGCAGCAGCAGATGCAGTAGTACTTGTTGCCAATGCAATAACAGCTAAATGGTTAGCGCCAAACGCAGATCCGGCATTGAAACCAAACCAACCGAACCATAATAAGCCCGTACCTATTAATACGTAAGTGATCCGCGCAGGTGCATGGCTGGGTTCATTCCTTTTCTTTAAATATAAGGCCGATGCCAAGGCCGCCCATCCGGCAGACATGTGTACAACTGTACCGCCGGCAAAGTCAAGCACGCCTAATTTGGCCAGCAAACCATCAGGATGCCAGGTTGCGTGTGCCAGTGGCGTAAATATAAATATGCTAAACAGCACCAGGAATATGATATATGAATTAAAACGGATCCGCTCTGCAAATGCACCGGTTATTAATGCCGGGGTTATAATGGCAAACTTTAACTGGTACATAGCGAATAATAATAACGGAATTGTAGGAGCCGATTTCCAGGTTGAGTTACCCAGCATACCCTTCATCATGAAATAAGTTGCCGGGTTGCCTATAATACCATGAAAGCTATCGCCAAATGCAAGGCTGAAACCAAATATTCCCCACATTACCGTTATAATAACCATACAAACCACACTTTGAAGCATAGTCGAGATCACGTTCTTTTTATTCACCATGCCGCCGTAAAAAAACGCAAGGCCAGGTGTCATGATCAGAACTAATGCGGTTGACATGAGCATCCAGGCAACATCGCCGGTATTAAAATTGGTGGTTCCGGTATTTTTAAATTCGACCGAAGGGAAAATAAAGGTTAGTATTAAAATAAAAACGATAAGTAAAAACGGAAAATAGCGCTTCATATAAAAATTAAAGAATAATTTAAGAAAACGGCCGAATTTATGATTAATATCATAAATAAATGAAAAAAATATTAAATTTTTATCAAAAAGAGCACGAATTGATGGTTTTTACAAAAATCTGATAAGCCAGTTGGGGAAAATCCCGAGCAATACCAAAATCACCGAAATAATTATTGCGGTAACCAATATATAATTTGGCTGGGGAATTGGCCCGGCAGTGGATTCTGTCCGTTTTAGAAATAAATTTAGAGGGATCTTGATATAATAAAACAACGATACCACGGTGGTAAGTGCACCGGTTATGGTTAAAAGCATCAAAAAAATGCTGTTATTTTGCTGATAAACACTATAAACTGCAGAAAAAATCAATAATTTACCAGTAAAACCGGCGGTTACCGGCAACCCGGTTAATGAGATCAGGATAATTATAAAACAAATGGATGCCGCCGGATATTTCAAGCCCAGCCCTTTGTAAGTATTTATATCTTCAGAGCCGGTGATGCGGGTGAAATACGATACCAGCATCAGCGCGCCAATATTTGCCAGAACGTAAACCGCCAGGTAATACTCTAAAGCTTTTATGCCTTGCGCGCTAAAAGTAACTACTGCCATTAAAGCAAACCCGGTATGGCCTATACTTGAATAAGCCAGCATCCGCTTGGCATTGTTTTGCATGACGGCTGCAAAGTTTCCTGCTATCATGGTGATGATGCCGATCACCGACAGGCATAAACCAAAATTAAAGCTATGCCATTCCGGCGAACTGATAAAAGGCGTCAGAAAATTGATCAGCAGGGCAAATGCAGCTATTTTAGGAACAGTGGATAAAAACGCGGTAATGGGTGTAGGCGCGCCTTCATAAACATCGGGCACCCAAAAATGTACAGGTACAAAAGACAACTTAAACCCGATGCCCACCAGCACCAGTATCAGCGCAAAGGCTACACCTGAGGCGTTAACCTGCATTAGCCCTGATATAAAGCCGGGATCGAACAAACTTAAAGTACCGGTAAAACCGTATTGCAGCGAGATGCCATATAACATAACAGCAGATGCCGCGGCGCCAAACAATACATATTTTAACCCGGCCTCGGTACTAAATGCATTTTCTGAGCGATACGCGACCAACAGGTAGGAAGCAATAGAAACCATCTCGATAGATAGATATACCGACAGCAGGTTTGCAGCCATGGTCATTAAATGGAGGCCAAAAACCGCCGCGATGGTTATGGAATACAGATCGGATAATTTTTTTGTATGCAGTTTGAGTTGCTCATCCCACCCAAAGTATAATAATAACAAGAATGCGGAAATATCAATGATCAACCTGAATATTATCGAAATATGTGTATGCAGCAACATCCCTTCAAACAGTAACCTGCCTTGCTGCTCGACAAGTGGTAATTGGATAATATCCTTTGCAATTATCACCAACATTCCCGCAGCAGCCACAATCCTGCATAACCGTTCTGAGTTTCGGCCAAACAGCAGGTCGGTAATTAATACGACAATAAACAACAGCGAAAGGTAGATCTCGGGATTGAAATATTTAATATCGCCCAGGATACCGGTTAACTGCTGACTTATGTTAGGTATTAACTCGTGCATGTTATTTGGTTAGATGTAAAAACTGCACCAATGCCAATACCGAATCATTGATCTTACTGAACACTAACGATGGCATTATACCCAGCGCCAGTACCACTACAGCCAATGGCAAAAGGGTTATGATCTCGCGGGTATTCAGGTCGGTTAAAGCTGCTTTCCAGATCTCGCCGCCCTTTAAGGATACCGAACCGAAGAAAACGCGCTGCAATGTCCATAAAAAATAGCAGGCACTTAGCAAGATGCCTATCGCGCCGCAAACCGCCATCCAATAAGGTAGCAACCCGTTTACGGACGGCGATTTAAACGCGCCGGCCAAAGAAAATGCCTCTGCTATAAATGCAGAAAATCCGGGTAAACCCAATGACGCAAAAAACGCGATCATGATAAATACAGTATATTTTGGCATCAATGTACCTAAGCCGCGGAAATGATAGATCTCCCTGTCATGCACACGGTTATAAACCACACCTACCAGGAAGAATAGCATGGTTGATAAGAAACCATGACTCACCATTTGTATCACCGCGCCGCTTAAGCCCTCGGCCGTTTGCGATGCAATACCCAACAGCACAAAACCCATTTGCGATACTGATGAGTAGGCAATGATCTTTTTCAGATCGCGCTGGGCCAGGGCGTTTAATGCACCATATATAATGGAGATAACACCAAGTAGCCCGATCCAAAATGCACCTGACACAGCCACCTCCGGGAAGATGCCCAGGCAGATCCTGATAATTCCGTACCCTCCTATCTTTAACAATATGGCTGCCAATATAATGGAAACCGGGGTTGGCGCTTCAACGTGCGCGTCGGGTAGCCAGGTATGTAACGGCACCACCGGAACCTTAATAGCGAAAGCTATAAACAGGATGATAAAACCAAGCGTACGCGCCTGTACGCCAAATAAAGTATAATGGCTTACCAACGAAAATATCGAACCGGTACTGTAATTAGCAGGGTTCATCATTTGGATCATGTTAAACGTATGGTTGCCAGTTGACGGGTCGGTTACCGACAGGTATAAGCCGATGATCACCAGCAACATAAATACCGAACCAAACAATGTATACAGGAAGAACTTGATAGCCGCGTACTCGCGCCTTGCACCGCCCCACATGCCAATCAGGAAATATAATGGCAACAGCATCAACTCGTAAAAAATATAGAACAGGAAGAAATCAAGCGAACAAAACACGCCCATTATCGCCATATCCAATATCAGAAACAACACAAAGAACCCCTTTAGGTTGCTCTTTATCTCCCACGATGCCAACGCGGCGATAACCATTACCAATGACGACATAACCAGCAACGTAATGGATACGCCGTCTATCCCCACAAAATAGTCCATCTGCATATGGCCAAGGCTACCCAGATCAAGATTGATCCACGGTACTTTCTGTACAAATTGAAACTGGCTCTCGGTTGCTATGCCACCAAAAGCTGTACCGGTCTTAAAATTAAGATACAGCATTATACTCATACCAAACTGAACCAGCGTAGCCAATAAAGTAATGTATTTAAAACTACCGCGCATGTTTGATGGTATCAAAGCAATGACGAGCCCAAACAGCAGTGGTATAAATATGAGTATGGTGAGGATGTTCATTTATTAATCTAAACTGTTAAATATATAATCAACGCCAGCACAATTGCCAGCATACTAAACAAATAATATTGAACCTTACCGCCCTGGGAACGGCGCACAAAATTACCGGTTATTTGTACGATAAAGGTAAGCAGGCGCGATATTCCGTCAATAACATAATAATCAAACCAGGCGGCTATTTTTGCAACTGATACCATGAAGTTTGCCAGGCCGTTGATAAATCCATCAATAACTTTGCGGTCTATCCATGATAATGCCGCGCTAAGCGCCATTACCGACCGAACGATTACTTGGTTGTAAAACCTATCTATATACCATTCGCGGTAAGACAAATGGAACAAAAAGCCGGTTTGTTTAAATACCATTAATTTACGGCCCGAGTAAACCGCCCATGCCCAGTACATTAAAAACAAGCTCAATATATTTACGCCCACAGGTACTATGGTGTGGTAAATGTTCACCCGCTCTAAATGGATAGAACCAAAACCGGTAAACAGCCAGGCGCGTTCGTACAGCACTGGGTTCAGTGAAAATATCGGGAACAACGATGCTGCCGCCAGTAGCACCAACGGCAGCTTGTATTGTAAGCCGCCATCGCTAACGTGGTATTTAACATGCGGATGGAATTGCTCCAATCTAAAATCGCCGCAAAATACTTTTGTTATTAACCTGACCACATAAAAAGCGGTAAGCCAGGTGGTGACAATGGCCCCTATGGGGATAAGCCTGAACCACGCGCTCTTGCTGTCAGACCAATCAACTGCTTGCACCAGGATGCCATCCTTTGATAAATAGCCTGATGTAAATGGCAAACCTATCAACGCGAAACCGGCAATAACCGCAACCCAGAAAGTAACAGGCAGCTTTTTGCGCAGGCCGCCCATGTATAAAATATTCTGCGGGTCAATATCAAGGTCATTATCATCCTTGATGTGCTGCATCTGGTGGATAACGATACCGGCCACCAAAAATAAGGCGCATTTAAAAAACGCATGTGTCACTAAGTGAAACAATGACGATGCATAAGCACCTATCCCCATGGCCATCACCATAAAGCCTAATTGCGATATGGTGGAATATGCCAGGATGCGTTTCAGATCATTTTGTGTAAGCGCTATGGTAGCCGCCATGAACGCGGTGAAACAGCCAACTATGGCCAGTATATCTAACTCTGTCGGAGTAAACATCGGGTAAAACCTACCTAACAAAAACACACCTGCCGCCACCATAGTAGCCGCGTGGATCAATGCAGATACAGATGTCGGACCCTCCATGGCATCCGGCAACCAGGTATGTAACGGGAATTGTGCCGATTTTGCGGCTACGCCTAAAAAGATCCCCCCGACGGCGACATATTGCCAAACGGCAGGCAAAGCACCGCCTTTGGTGACCCATAAGCCATCCTGAATAATAGATTGACTAACCAGGCCGTCCTTACTAAACAGATCAGGAATATCAAACGTATGGTATTGCACAAACAGAACCATGATGGCGATAAGTAAACCTACGTCGCCTATCCTGTTCATCAGGAATGCTTTTTTATTAGCCTGTGCCGCCTTTTCGCGCGTAAACCAAAAGCCTATCAGCAGGTATGATGAAAAGCCTACTAATTCCCAAAAAGCATACAGCAGGATCATGTTATTAACTACTACCAGGGCCAGCATACTAAAACAAAACAGGCCCAGGTAAATAAAGTAACGGTCATAATTATCGTCGTGCTTCATATAGGCAGTAGAATAGATATGCACCGGCAATGCAATTACAGACACCAGCATCAATAACACAACTGATAAATTATTAAGAAAAATACCGCCATATAACTGCGTATCGCCTATAGTAAACCATAACCGCTGTACATAAACCTCATTACCGTTCCATATTTTTATAAACACAATTACAGACAGCACACAACTTATCAAAATAGCCGCGGTAGCTATCCAACCGGATGCCTTGTTGCGCTTACCCGGTAAACAGCAATTTACCAAACAAGCAAATAGCGGCAACAATACCGTTGCTACTGCAAGGTAACTGGTGGATACATCATGGTATAGTATTGGTGTTTTCAATAAGCCCCCTCTAAATCTCCCCCGGTAGGGGAGACTTTATTTTATATATTAAGTTCCCCTCTTGAGAGGGGTGTGTTTGCTTGTGCGGCTGCAGGGGTGTGTTAGTCCGTATAAAAGGACACACCCCTTCCCCCTCTCAAGAGGGGAATCGCACGGGCCGCCGCTGTTGCTTATCGCTTTTATCGTCGCCCTCATCAGCTAATCCTTCAACCCATCGATCTTACCCGGATCAATAGTTTTGTATTTTTTATAAATGTTTAGTATAATGGCCAAAGCCACCGCAGTTGTCGCAGCAGCTAACACAATGGCAAACAGGGCAAATATTTGTCCGCCGTTGGCTATTTTGTCAAACTTGCCAAAAGCTACCAGGTTTAATATGGCGGCGTTTAACATCAGTTCTATCCCTATTAAAATTTGTATGGCGTTGTGCTTGGTTATGATCATATACAAGCCGATACAAAACAACGAGGCGCTGACGATCAGGAAATCGGTTAACGTGATCATATTGCCCCACGCTCCTTTCTTGCCAAATGCGCGGCGCCTACCAACGCCATCATCAATAAAATAGATATGGCCTCAAATGGCAACAAATACCGTGTCATTAAATTAATGCCGATATTATCTACCATTAAATCAGTTGGCTTTATGGCTGCATTTGCCGCAGTAACCTGTTTTATCCACGGCAAATTATTAACATCTGTTTTAAGCACTACATTTACCATCACCACAAAAAACAGCGAAGCCAATAGTAACGCAGGTAATTTACCAACACTAATGAATTTGCCTTTTTGCTGCGCCAAAACATCCAATGTCTCTTTGCCTGACAGCATAAAGGCAAATAGTATCAATACTAACACACCGCCTACATATATCACAATCTGGGTTACCGCCACAAAATCGGCAAGAGCCAGTACGTACAAACCGGCTAATCCAAACAGTGTGATAAAGAACATAAATATGGAGCGCACCAGGTTTTTACTGCTCGCCACAAACAGCGCTGACGCAACCACAACAAAAGCCATCACATAGAAAAGTATTTGAGCTACGTTCATGCGTCGCTCTCCTTTTTATTCATGGCCGCTAATTTTGCAGCTTGCCTTTCGGCTAACTGGTTCTCTAAGAGTTGCCTTTTTTCGGCAGCTACTTCGGGCGCCATATCAGCAAATTCGTAATTCAGGTTCTTCAGCTCGAAAACACTTTTATCGTATTGGTTAGTCATCACAATACACTCTGTCGGGCACACTATGGTACACAGGCCGCAGTACATGCATTTAGCCATGTCAATATCAAACTTAGCTGCATATAGCAGTTTCTTTGATCCATCAGATGTTTCGCCGATCGAACCGGTGGTGGATTTTATCGACTCGATAGTGATACAATCAACCGGGCAAATTTTAGCACAAAGGTCGCATACGATGCAATCATCCATTTCTACATCCAGCTGGTAGCGGCCCACTTCGGGCACCGGCAGTTTTTGGTGCGGATATTGGATAGTATTGGTCCGTTCATCCAATTGCTTAAAATAATTATCATCGCTCACAGAAATCACTTCCCGTTTGGCGTTACCCGCAAACAGGTGCCTGAAAGTAAGGGTTAACCCCTTCCAGGCTGTGATAAATCCGTTTATTGCTTTGTTCATTTTTTTGATTACACCGATTATTTTTTGATTACACCGATCTGCAATTCACTAATTTTTAACTTTTAAATTCGAAATCGAACATTCGAAATTCGAAATAACCTCACATCAACCACAACCGCCATACGCCTGATATCAGCATACATAAAAATGCCAGGGGTGTCAACACCTTCCAGCATAAATTCATTAACTGATCAACTCGTAAACGGGGTAAGGTCCATCTTATCCACATTTGTATCGCCACCAGTGTCAACGTCTTTGCGAGGATCCAGAATATTCCAAATCCGGTTCCGGTTGTCCAGGTTGCCAGTTGTACGGCACCTATGTTTGGCAGCGGCGTATTCCACGCACCTAAAAACAAGATCACCCCAACCATCGATACCAGGAACATCATGGCGTATTCTGCTAAGAACACCAGCGCAAATTGCAGGCCAGTAAACTCGGTATGAAAACCGGCTACCAGTTCTGATTCTGCTTCGGGGATATCAAACGGTGCCCGGTTACTTTCGGCTAACGAGGCTATAAAGTAAATCACAAATGCTATAATCAGATGCGGCGCCCTAAAAACATTCCACGCCAGTATTCCACCTGTTGAAGATACATCCCAAAAACCTAAAAATTTTGTTTTTTCTGCGGATAAGATGCCTTGCTGTAAAGAAATATCCTGTAGATTTAAAGTTTGCGCTATCATCACTACCGATATTAAGGCAAACCCGGCAGGGATCTCGTAAGATATGATCTGCGCGGCTGATCGCATGGCACCAAGTATTGAATATTTATTGTTTGATCCCCAGCCGGCCATTAATATGCCCAGCGTTTCGATAGAGATAATGGCTAAAATATAATACAGACCTATATTGATATTGGCCGGTGCAAACCCTGGCGCCCACGGCAGCGCTGCAAAACCCAGGTAAACTGCTACAAAAATAATGACCGGCGCCATCAGGAAAAGTACCTTATCGGCAGCTGCAGGTATAATAAGTTCTTTTTGGATGAGTTTCATTATATCTGCCAGCGTTTGCAGCATACCAAATTTACCTACCTCGGTTGGGCCAAGCCTATCCTGTATAAAAGCAGATAGTTTACGTTCGGCATATACGCCAAATAAGGTAAACAGGGCTACAAAAGCAAATAAGCCTATCGCAATAATGAAATATGTAATGTAAAAGTTCAACCGGTTTGCTTTAGCTGCAAACTTAATAAATTTTGAATTGATTGAGTTGGATTGCGCTCATAAAGTTGACCAAGCCGGTAGGAGTTATTATAAATCATCTATATATACCGTTCCCCGTATGTCTGTGTATCTTCTCCTATATCTGTATACCTTCTCCGGATACATGGCTAATTCACACCCAATTTTTTGTCAGGCACGTTTTCCAATGACCCGTTAGGGTCTATCCTTTTGTAGCCAATGAAAAGGGAAACCATCAGCCCCATAGGTGGCTGCCCTTTATCGCCGCTCCATTTTCAGTAATATCAGCATTAAATATTACCAATCTGTCGGTTGGGTAGCCTCTCCGGGCAATGTCATTAAGTTAAGCAACACCGTAGGTGTTAAAGGTCGGTAGCAGAAAAAAGCAAACAAAAAATTCGTGCCGTCAGGTACGAAACTTGCGAAGTCGCGTACCTAACGGCACGCTATAATTCTATATTTATTTTCCTACCGACGTTTTGCGCCTACGGCGCATATGAGATACCTCTTAACTTAATGACATTGCTCGATGAGGCAAAGCATTTTTTGATGTTTTTTCTACAAAGGGGTAGAGCCTATGGCTCATCTTTTTTATCCGTTTTAAACTTATGGGATACTATATTATCTTTTGTAGAATACCTGTTTAATGTCTTATCTACAACTAAACTCCGTAACCGACACAAATGATGATGTTACCGGCGCGGCGAAGAACCGCGAGGCATGGCGGTCAAACTCGGCAGTGTCATCGGTCGTATAAAATTCGCGGGTGCCTTGTTTACTTATTTTTTGCTCCAGGTCGGGATGTCGCTGCAGGTAGTCGGCCAGACTTTTAGCTACAATATCGCCCTGAGCCACTACATTTACGTGTGCAGGCAAATGCGCTTTTATTTTATCCTGCAATAAAGGATAATGGGTACAGGCTAACAAAAGGGTATCAATATTTGCAGACTGTGCCATAATCTGATCAAGGTATTCTTTTATAAAAAAGTCTGATCCGGGCTTTTCATACTCGCCGCTTTCAACCAAAGGTACCCATAACGGGCAGGCTTGTTGATAAACCTTCAGCTCGGGGAAGAATTTTTGGATCTCAATTAAATACGATTCTGATTGTACAGTGCCCGTAGTACCTAACACCCCTATCTCCTTTGTTGTAGAATAATCGCCTATAACCTCGGCAGTAGGCCGTATTACACCCAAGACCCTTTTTGTTGGATCAAGGCCCAGCATATCTTTTTGCTGAATAGTACGCAAAGCTTTTGCCGATGCTGTATTACAAGCCAGTATAATTAAAGGACAATCCTGCTTAAACAGCCATTGTACACATTCCCAGGTATATTGATGGATGGTTTTAAACGAGCGGTTGCCATACGGTGCACGACTGTTATCGCCCAAATAAATATAATCATACCCCGGCAGTTGCTCTGCAATAGAACGGAAAACGGTTAATCCGCCTATCCCGGAATCAAATATACCTATGGGCTTCATTTTGCGAAGATTAGCTATTGAAGATTAAAGACTGGTGACTTGCAATTTCTGCATAATCAAAAAAATTAATTTAAAATCTGTGATCCAAAAATAGAAAAAGCGCCCCGTATAACAGGGCGCTTTTTTTTAAATGTATTATTTAAATTATTTTGTACCTACAGGAGCACCTGCGCCTAAGCCCAATTTAGCTTTTACAGGAGCGATCAGATCATCAGCCGGTGGAGATACCAGTAAAGATGTTTGTGATGAATCTAATACATAAGTAAATCCTTTTTCTTTTGCTACTTCTGTAATTGCGTTGTGAACTTTGTCAAG
Organism: Mucilaginibacter sp.; assembly: GCA_028287975.1. GTDB lineage: Bacteria > Bacteroidota > Bacteroidia > Sphingobacteriales > Sphingobacteriaceae > Mucilaginibacter. Next base: position 25,441 of record JAQBOP010000025.1, read on the forward strand.
TATTGGTTTCATCAGCTCATTACCTTTAGCTTCAACTTGTTGCTGAGCATTAGTTTGATAATCCTGAGCGCGTTTTTGCAGGTCTGCCAATTCGCTTTGTTTAGCGGTTTTTACTGCATCGGACATGGTTGCTTGTTTGGCTTGGTAATCTGCGCTTTTTGTTTGCAATTCATTGCCCATGCCTTGCAATACATCTACAAAAGTCTTTTTAAAAGCATCTATTTGGGTATTAACGGTCTTAAGCTCGGGCATTGCCTGAACAAGGTCGTTAGTATTGATGTATCCAATTTTTGTTTGTGCCTTGGCAAAGTTGCCCATCGATATCATGCATACTGCAACTAAAGCAACTTTAAATAGTTTTTTCATTGTTTTTTTGTTCTGTTTAATTTAATTAATGTGCGATTATATATATAATAATTTTATTTAGCAAATACTCCGGGCTTTAATCCCAGGCGTGTTATCACATCGGCGCTTTTATCATAACGCGGGTTGGCATATAGCATAATAACTTCGCTGTTTTTATCAAAGACCATATCCAGATTTTCGGCTTCGGCAACGGCCTGTACGGCTTTTGCTACCCTGTCTTGTATGGGTTTCATTACCGCGCTGCTTTTTGTTTCCAACTCGCCGTCCGGGCCAAATTTTTGACGTTGAAAATCCTTCGCGGCTTTCTCTTTGGTAACAACCTCATCTTCGCGCCTCTTTTTCATATCGGCAGACATTAACACCTGGTCTGCCTGGTATGCTTTGTACATCCTGTCAATCTCCTGGAAGCGGCCGTCCACCTCTTTTTGCCATTGGTCTGATAATGCACTCAGCTGTTTTTGTGCCGATACATAATCAGGCATGTGTTTTAAAATGTAATCAGAGTCAACATACCCAAAGCGTTGCGCAAACGAAGCTGTGCATGCTAAAAACGTAAAAGCGAATACTAAAATTACCTTTTTCATTAAATTTTTTTCTATTTAGTTAAACCCTCCGCTCAGGCTTTGTGAAATAGAGAAGCTAAATTGTCCCTTATTAGCCGACGGTATTCCAGGAATAGGATCGTAACCGTAGCCATAATCCAAACCAAGTAAACCAAAAATAGGTAAAAAAATCCGTGCGCCAATACCTGTTGATCTTCTGACATTGTAAGGATTAAATTGCGAGAATTTATCCCAAACGTTACCACCTTCGGCAAACACCAACAAGAAGACGGTTGCCGACGAACTGGTAATAACAGGGTGACGTATTTCAAAAGTTAATTTATCATAAATAGCGCTACCCGGGTTGTTGTCGGCATTGTAATGCGATCCTACCGGAACTATAGAGAAGTTTTGGTAACCACGCAAACCAATTATATCGCTACCCTGTAAAAACTGGTAGCTTTGCATACCATCACCGCCTAATTTGAAACGCTCGAATGGTGATCCCGGTACAACCGAGTTATACTCGCCAAGGAAGCCGAACCTGGCCTGGCTCATCAATACAAACTTACCGCCAAGGCCCATAAACCATTGTGCATCAAACTTGGTTTTGTAATACTCTACAAAATGGTATAGTTGCTCTTGTGTAGGTGGCAGCTTGTAATTAATGTTGTTAAATAACGAGTATGGAGGTGTGCCCTGCAACGTGAATTTAATGTTTGAACCACCGGTAGGAAATATCGGAGAACCTTCTAACGAACTACGTGAAAGCTCTTGCGTTAATTTGATATTATAAGAAGTACCGTTTGAGAACAAGTATCCGGGATAATTATCCAATGAGTAGTGGTCAACGTTTAATGAGTAATTTAACTGGAAATGGTTATCAGGCCATTTTAAACGCTTTCCTAAAGTAACACCAATACCGTTTATGCGTAAGTGGTTATAGTTAGGGTCTGTTTTGGCATAATATTGCCCGGTTGAACTTAACTGGGTGTAGGCAGATACTGCAAAATATATTGGCCTTTTACCACCTAACCATGGCTCAGAGAAAGTAAATGAATAGTTTTGGTATGACCTGCCGCTTGATTGTCCCCTTAAGCTTAATTTCTCGCCATCGCCTTTTGGTAACGGTTTGTAGTCTTTAAGGTGGAAAATATTTTTTATGGCGAAGTTATTAAACGTAAGGCCCAGCGTACCTACAAACTGGCCGCCACCAAAGCCGCCCGAAAGCTCAACCTGATCTGATGGCTTTTCAACCACATTGTATATCAAGTCGACCGTACCATCCTGCGGATTAATGTTAACCGGCTTTGGCTCAGTTTTCTGATCGTCAAAGTTACCCAGCTGGCCAATTACGCGTGTACTTTCAATCAATGCCGCTTTATTGAATTTTTGGCCCGGTAAAGTTTCCAGCTCGCGTATAACTACTTTATCGTTAGTTACGTCATTACCTTTAACTGTTACCCGGTTTATGGTATATTGCGGCCCTTCAAATACCCTGATATCTAAATCAACTGTATCATGGCGTATATTAATTACCGGATCGGCAGTGTAAGTTAAGTATCCATCATTTAAATACAATGATGAAACGTCATCGCCGGTTGGGCCGCCACCGCTTAATCTTTTACTCAATGCATCTTCGCTAAATACATCACCCTTTTTAATACGCAGCGTATAATTTAACACTGCATCGTTATATTTTGCATTGCCTGACCATTTAATATTGCCAAAATAATATTTATGCCCTTCGTAAATTTTTATCTTAACATCAACAGTTTGATAATCATGCCTGGTAACCGTGTCACGTATTAGTGCGGCATCAAAGTAACCTCTCTCCTTCATCTTATCGATCAGGTTTTGCTTATCCTCGGTAAACTTATCATCCTTGAACTTTTTAGAGCCAAACAGGTTGTAAAATTTACGGGTACGTGTTTTAGATAAGAAGCCTCTAAGTTTTGCCTGCGAAAAATCTTTGTTACCCTCAAAAGTAACCGAGTTAATCATTACCTTTTTACCCTTATTAACAGTTACATCTAATATTAAGCTATTTGCATCTCCCGGATCAGGCCTTTGTTTAATACTTACAGTAGTGTTTAAAAAGCCTTTTTCATTAAAAAAACGCTTGATAGTTGCAGTGGTAGTGTTTATTAAATTGGTGTTTACAATTTTACCCTTACTATCTAATTTTTTGTTAATATCCTCTATTTCGCTTTTACGGATACCGATCAAACGCAGGTTTGATAAACGCGGCAATTCTTTTACAGCAATCTCAAGGTATACTGTATCAAGATTGATCTTGGTTACATATAACTTTACGTCATCAAATAAATTCTCTTTGTAAAGATTTTTCACGATGGCTGCACTGGCTTCGCCGGGTAACAGCATTTTATCACCTTTATTTACTTTTGATATTTGAAGTAACACTTCTTTATCCAGGTGCTCTGTACCGCTAATAGTAACGCCACCAATAATATATTCTTTCGGGTTCAAATAACTCAAAGTATCGGATGATGAAGACGACCGATAAACTGGGACATTATTTTTAACCTGGGCCAGCGCACAAGTGCTTATTACGGAGAAAAGAATAGCAAACAGAAATTTATTCATTCGGATATTTTAGTGGGCTAAAAATAATTTATACAGTTGTTAAAATTTGTTAAAAGAAAAAATTTAGTTGACTTGCTCACTTGTCATACCAAAACGACGCTCGCGTTTTTGGTAATCCAGTATAGCCTCATAAAGATCCTCTTTCCTGAAATCGGGCCATAATTTAGTTGTAAAGTACAGCTCTGCGTAGGCAATTTGCCATAACAGGTAATTACTGATACGAAATTCGCCACTTGTTCTGATCAACAACTCAGGGTCTGGTATATTGCCGGTATATAAGTTGTCTTCAAAAAGTTTTTCATCAATGTCTTCAAGCATTATTTCTCCGCTTTTTACTTTAGCGGCTAATGTTTTGGCTGCATATACAATTTCGCGGCGCGAGCTGTAGCTTAATGCCAGTGTTAATACAAGCCCGGTGTTTCCGGCTGTCGTGTCAATGGCGTTTTGTAATTCGTCATAACATTTTTTAGGCAGCATATTCAGATCGCCTATAGCATTAAGGCGAACATTTTTGTCCATGAAATTTTTGATCTCTTTATGGATCGTACTAACCATTAGTTCCATAATCGCCATAACCTCCAGCTTGGGGCGGTTCCAATTCTCTGACGAAAAAGTATATAATGTAAGGTATTTGACACCCAGGTTAACCCCGCCTTCAACTACGTCCCTAACAGAAGCCACACCATTACGATGACCGAATATTCTTAATTTGCCTTTTTCTTTTGCCCATCTGCCATTACCATCCATTATGATAGCGATATGCTGTGGTAATTTTAACAAATCAATCTGATCCTTATAACTCATTTCCTTTTGCCGGTCAATAAAAGCCATTACAAGCTATAATGTGTGTTTTTCATAAAATTTATGATTTAATAACACGCACTATAAACCATGCTTTTATTAAATAATGCCCAATTTTTCAGGTGACAAAGGTAAAACTTACTTTGTACTTTTTTAGTATGCAGACAAAAAGAAAGTTTGCACAAAAAAATGCCTCCTTTTAGCTTAAGTTATGAGTGTGTGGCTGTTGTGTGGATTTCTTTTTAAAGAAACCATAGACAATTTAAAGATCACTGCCAACAGCCTAAAGAGCTTGAAATTAATAATAACACTTCTGTGTTATAAAGGTGTATGATAAAGAAAAGCCTACAAATAAATAAGTATCTCTTGGCCGTAAATCGCCGCGTTGTGTGCCGGCTACACCTGTTTGCCCGGCAGAGCGGTCAGACAAGGCGACTGATATGGCGCTGGGTAATTTACTTTTATCAGGATATACACCGCTTACATCATCTAAATAATCTGTTAAGGCGGTACGATAACCCAGGTCGGCAGCCAAACTCAGGCGGCCTGCTATATTATATTTAATACCCAGGCCAAAAGGAATGGCTATTGTGCTACCCGGATAGGATTTACCTTCGGTCTGTAACTCGCGAAGGTCGTACGTTTGGCCAAGATATTTGGCTCTTGGTGTATACCCTGTATAAGCTATCCCCGCAAAAATATAAGGTGTGTAAAGGTTTTTACTAACGGATGGAACGTATTCCATAAAGTTAAATTCGCCGGTAAGGCTTACTTCACTTAGCGGGGTGGTAAAACTAAGGTTACGGTCGCGCTCTTGCTGGCTTTTTGATGTGCTGTCTGCACCACTGATCACCCCATAAGTATATCCCAGTTTAGCCGAGAAATAACCGTCAAAATTACGTTTAACAAAAGCGCCCCCCGCAAAGCCAGAAACCTTTAATGGATTGTTTTGGTTTAAATCGCCCATGTACCCGGCACCGCCGGCAAAACCGCCAATTTCCCAGGTTTGTGCCCGTAAATTAAAGGAAATGAATAGTAATATTATAAAAGGTAACGATTTAGACATTCAACAAATTTAGTAATTGCGGGCATCAAGGCCCCACAGTAGTTTGTTTCTTAACGTTGATAAATAACTTTCATTACTTAAACGGATAAGATTCAATTCAAAACTTGCTTTTTGAACTTTAAAGCGCATCGGTCTGTCTATAATCTCTGTTTTCGAATCGCATGACAAAATATAGTTAGAGCTGCGCGATTCTACCTCGAAAGACAGAACACTGCTGTCGGGCAACACAATTGGCCTTACATTTAAGTTATGCGGCGCTACCGGTGTAACTACAATACTGTTTGATTCGGGAAAAATGATCGGTCCGCCGCAGCTTAAGGAGTAGGCCGTTGAGCCGGTTGCTGTCGCGATGATGATACCATCGCCCCAGTAAGAGTTTAAAAACTCACCATCCAAAAACATGTTGGTGGTGATCATGGCCGAATCGTCACGCTTGTGAATGGTGATATCATTAAGCGCGAAATTATCCATGCCTAATATATTCAATTCAGACTCTACGGATAATAACCCACGGCCATCTAAAGTATATTTGCTGTTAACCACCGCATGTATGGCAGCGGCTATGTCGTTTTTGTTTACACTGGCTAAAAAACCCAGCCTGCCAAAATTAATACCCATTACCGGCACGCCCGAATCGCGGATCACGCTTACCATATCCAGTAATGTGCCATCACCTCCAAGGGTTATAAACACATCAATAACGCCCTTTATCTGGTCACCCTCATTCAGCACATTGTAAACTACCGTATTGATTTTTCCGGATAAATAACTATTAAGCTGGTGATGGACATAGATCTCAACATTATGCAACGATAACGCATCAAATACCTGCTGTATAAAAGGGATTACTGCCTGATCATTAAACTGCCTGCCGTATACTGCTATTTTCATTTGGTTTATTTGTTCATTAGTTCATTAGTTTATTGGTTACAATATTTGTAAGAAGTTATTATTTAATAAATATAAACTATTACAAATGAGCCAATGAACCATTAAGCTAATGAACTTAAAGATTAAGGTAATTCATCAATGAATCGTATCTGTCCATCGAGTTATCATTATTATCGGTATGATTAAATGTGGCTTTTACATCGTATTCGTACCGCAAAAAAGTAGCAATAATATTAGAAATATCCTGCTTGTTTACTTTTAATGTAACCTCCATGCGGGTTGAGTCCGGGAAGGTGCGTACGTATGAACTTAGGATCTGGGCATTGTCTGACTCGACGATCTGCGCCATGTGTGCCAGCGAATTGTTTTTATTGTTAATATCAAGCATAATGATACCGCCCGGCTGCGAAACCGATGTTATGGTAGCAAAATACTCATTCATTTTATTGATGGGTATTAGGCCCAGGTAATTCTTTTTTATGTCAAGCACCGGCACTACGCTTAGCTGCTGTTCATAAAACAACCGGATCACATCGTAAACGTGCTGATCTTCGCGCACATAAGGATTAACCAATGATAGCGCTAATGCACCTATCGGTGTTTGTACATCTATTTCAGGTAAAATATCACTTTCGGCAAGCAGGCCTAAAAACTGTTCTTCGTTTACAATTGGCAAATGGCGTACGCGAAATTCGACCATACGGTCAAGCACTTTCTGTATCGAATCAGAAGTGTGTACCGGTGGTATCGCGTCAGCTATCAATTCGCCTGCAAACATTTTATACTCCTATTTTACTTAAAAATCCTTTTAATAAACGGTTAAACTCCTGCGGGTGCTCCATCATGGCGGCATGGCCGCATTTATCTATCCAGTGCAATTCAGAATCCGGCAAAAGCTGGTGAAACTCTTCCGCAACTTCCGGCGGTGTAATTTTATCGTTCTTACCCCATATTATTGAAACCGGCATATTGATCTTATGCAGGTCCTTTTTCATATTATGGCGTATGGCCGATTTTGCCATCGCTAACAACCTGATCACGCTATGCCGATCGTTTACTAATTTGTAAACTTCGTCAACTAATTCGGGAGTAGCAATTTTTGGGTCATAAAAAGTGTATTCAACCTTTTCTTTTACAAAATCCATACTTTCCCTTCGCGGGAAAGATCCCCCAAAAGCATTCTCATATAAACCCGAGCTTCCGCTTAAAACCAACGCACGGATCTTTTCGGGATGGGCCAACACGTATATCAAACCTACGTGCCCGCCTAACGAGTTGCCTAAAAGAACTACATTTTCAAGCTTTTTATACTTGATAAACTTATGCAGGTACTTTGATAACGTTTTTACCCCCGTTGTTATTACCGGCAGGTCATATACAGGCAGCATGGGTAACAGCACCCTGTACCTCGGCTTAAACTCTTCAATAACCTCTTCCCAATTACTAAGTCCGCCCATTAAGCCGTGCAGCAACAACAGCACAGGTCCTTCGCCCTCATCGATGTAACTAAAACCATGTTCCTCTTTAAGCACGAAACTCATATATATATTATGTAAATGTTAACCCTAAAATGCAGGCCTGAGCCTGTTGTATCGGCTATAAAAATAGCTTATTGCATTTTACCTGCAACTATAATATCAAATAAATTATCCCAACAATTGTTTCACCACTTCCGAGATGGTTTTGCCGTCTGCCTGGCCCGCCAGTTCTTTATTTGCAAGCCCCATTACACGACCCATATCCTGTATAGAAGTAGCGCCAATGCGTTCAATTACTTCCTGTACAACCCCCTCAATTTCAAAGCGGGTCATTTGCTGCGGCAGATAGGGCTCAATAACCTGCATCTCGCCTATTTCTATCTGGTAAAGATCGTCGCGCCCCTGTGTTTTGTATATATCAGCAGACTCTTTGCGTTGCTTAACCAGCTTTTGCAATACCTTGATCTCGGCCTCTTGCGTTAATTCTTCGGCAGCGCCTTTCTCTGTTTTTGCTAATAGCAGTGCCGATTTAATGGCACGCAAGCCCTGCAAGCGTTCCGGCTGTTTAGCCAGCATGGCTAATTTTATATCCTGGTCTATTTGTGTTATTAATGACATGTTCTTTTTTATTTCGGATATCGGATTTTCGATATCGGATTTAGTTATTTTTTAATTTGCACATCCGCATATTCGCACATCTGCACATCTAATTATTTCCTTACTATAATTGTAGCATTAGCCTGTGCTGTTGGCATAATCAACAGTTCATTTATGTTAACGTGCTTTGGGCGCGATACTACGAACCATATGGTTTCGGCAATATCTTCGGCCATTAGCGGGTCAAAGCCATCATACACTTTTTTGGCCCGTTCTTTATCTCCCTTAAAGCGCACTTCAGAAAATTCTGTTTCGACAGCTCCCGGGTGGATAGCGGTAACTTTGATGCCATGCTGCAACAGGTCAATACGCATACCTTTGTTCAGGGCATCAACCGCGTGCTTGCTGGCACAATATACATTGCCGTTGGGATAAACCTCTTTACCCGCAATGGAACCGATATTTACGATATGCCCTTTGCCGTTTGCTATCATCCAGTTTGATACTACCTTGCTTACGTATAATAAACCCTTAACGTTGGTATCTATCATGGTATCCCAATCATCCAGGTTTCCGTTTTGTATAGAGTCAAGCCCCTGGCTCAGGCCTGCATTGTTTATCAGCACATCAACCTTTTTCCATTTTGCCGGCAAATTTTCAAAATTGCTGATCACCTGTTCGCGGTCGCGTACATCAAAAGCGCAAACTGCTACTTCCGTATTGTATTTTTTGTTAAGACGTGCGGCAAGCTTTTCTAACCTGTCAAGCCGGCGGCCGGTTAATACCAGGTTATAGTTTTCGCGTGCGAACAATTCTGCGCAGGCCTCGCCTATCCCTGCAGTGGCCCCGGTAATCAGTGCAATTTTAGCCATAGGTATCCGATAGTATACAATGCGAAATTAGTTCTTTTCATCGGGAATTAAAGACTTTATGCATTAAAACCGGCCGTTTACTCAAAGTACAGGCTAAACATTAGCGTATGCAGTGATAATTTATCTATTGGTGCCGAGTATGGGTGATTTTCGCGCAGCAAAACATTGCCTAATGAGTTTGAAAGCTTTATCTCGGGCGATAGTTTAAAAAACTCGAAGTAGATATCGCAGCCCAGTCCTGCCTCGTAAGATGCATAGCCGGTAATGTTTTTTACATGCTTATCAATAGGCGCGGTGTTGGCATCGATGTTTGCTTTTGAGCCGATTGCCTGCGAGTATTTTATCCCGCCCAATACATAAGCCCTGAAATCGCCTATCCTGTCCGACTTTAACTTAAGAGATAAGGGCAAGTCAAGTGTTGTGGCTTGTACCGTTTTAATGGTGTTTTGTGCCGGGTTTTCAAATGTATAGCTCAGGTTTCGGTCGGCAAAGACAAATGATGGCGCTATGCGCGTTTCAAGATGATCTGTAAGGCTGTACCTGGCCAGGAAGCCTACCGCGAAACCTTGCGAGTTTGGCGAGCTGATGCTTTTTAAAGGACCTGTTACCTGTGTTCCGTCGGTATCAAAGAAAGGCGAGCGCCAGTTGGGCGACTTATCTATTTTAAAGTAACTGCTAACATAGCTAAAGCTAAAACCAAAGCTCAGGTCTTTCTGATCGGCCCCGCCACCCCAGCTTGGTACCGATTGCGCAAACAGGCAATTACCTGCAAAAAGCATCAGTATAGCTAACAGGTACTTAGGTTTTATCATTTAATGCCCGTATAAATTGAACAAATACCAAACGCTAAAGGCCTGCATTTGGTATGTTTAAAGCCAACCTTGTCCATAACGGCAATAAAATCCTTGCCATCCGGGAAAGCGGCTACCGACTCGGGCAGGTAAGAATAAGCTCTTGAGTCTTTCGAAAAAAGCTTACCAATACCCGGGGTGATATAGTTAAAATAGAATTTATACAGCTGCTTTACCGGGAATACCTTAGGTTTTGAGAACTCCAACACTACCGCTTTGCCGCCCGGTTTTAATACGCGGTTAATGTCAGCCAGTCCCATTTCTAAGTTTTCGAAATTGCGCACGCCGTAAGCTACGGTTACCGCGTCGAACCCAGCGGCATCAAAAGGCAGCTTTTCAGAATCGCCCAGCTTAACCTCAAACTTATGGCCCAGGTTGCGCTTGGCTATTTTTTGTTTGGCGATGTCCAACATACCCTGCGAAATATCAACGCCGACAATTTTATCAGGATTGAGAATAGACAACGCCTCGAAAGCGAAATCGCCGGTGCCGGTGGCTACATCAAGGATTAGTTTTGGCTGATCTTTCTTTAACTCGTTAATAGCCTTTTTGCGCCAGATGATATCGATACCCAACGACATAAAATGATTTAAAAAATCGTAGGTCTTTGAGATATTATTAAACATATCGGCCACCTGTTCTTTCTTGGTGCCCTGCTCTGCGTTGTACGGAATTACAGTTTTGCTCATAGTAATGGAGCAAAGATAGTTATTTAGTGATTAGAGATTGGTGCTTAGTGATTGGTTGATTTTCGGGGCTAAGTATACCGGTGTTTGTTTCACGAAAGTGTGTAACAGATGAAACAAGTGAAACAAGATTTTGGATTAACTTACTGAAAAACAATAATTAACAAAAAAGCAGTGAAACAAAATGTAACAAAGGATAAGTCAGTAAATTTATACTTAAAATAGCTATAAATATTTATATATCAGTATATTGCAATTTAACTCACTTAACCTAATCTCTGATCAACTAATTGCTAATCACTTCGCCGTCAGGCAAGCTCCTTCACCATCCAGATCGTACAGGCAAAATGGCCTGAGTTACCCAAAGCATGATCCAACATTTTAAAGCCCGACTTTTCATATAGGCTTACCGCTTTAGCCAGTTGCGGGAATGATTCAAGGTATAAATGTGTATAGCCCAGATCCACGGCGGCAGCAAAGCATTTATCCATCAATAACTTTCCGATACCTTTGCCACGGATGGCAGTAGTCAGGTATAATTTTACCAGTTCGGCATGGCCGGTTGGTAAGCCGTCTGTAGGGTATACGCCGCATCCGCCTATTAAAACACCGTCTTCTTCGGCTACAAAATAGCAGCTGCCCGGCGCATTGTTAAATAACTCAAATAGTTGATCGGTTGTTGGGTCCGAATAAACGGTGCCCTCTTTTGGCACATCAAACTCTACCAACGATGCGCGGATTATCCGGGCTAATTCTACGTTATCTCCGGGTTTTATATTTCTTATGGTTATTGACATTGTATGGTTTTCAAAAAATTACGCTTTGGTCTGGTTAGCAGCCATAATAACTTTGGCGCGCTGATAAAAGCTTTGGATCTCTAATTGCTGCTCTACTTCTTCCATAGCCTTCATGATGTTATTTTGGGTATCAATAAGCTGGGTGCTGGCGGCTATCATAACTTGCCAAACGGGCTCCATTTGTGTTATTAAGGCCTTGCCCTTTTCGGTTAATTGCAGCAGTCGTTTCCGTTCGTCGGTTTTATCTTTTGTTGATTTGATCAATTTTAGTTTTTCCAGGTCCTTTAACAAGCTGATGGTTGATGGGTGGCTGTAACCTATCTCGTTAGCCAACTCGACCACACTCATTGCCGATTTTAAATGCAGGGTATAAACAACCGGGAACCATTTTGGCTCGAAATCAATACCGTGCGCTTTGTAAATTAACAAACCGTCCTTTCGCATTCTTTCGGCAAGGCGCTGCATCCGGGTTGCAATGGCCAGTATGCCTAAGTCGTCTATTACACTCATATTAATTTATTTACTCAAATGTAACTGGTAAAACATAGTGTCGGTTAACATCAGCGGGAAATAAGGCGGCAGATCCTCTTTCGCTATCCGCTCAAAACCGTTCCGTTCGTAAAACCGGTGGGCTGCTTTTAACGGCTCAACAGTGCCAAGTTGTACATCGCTTATATTTTTATCCTTACAAAACTGCAATAATACATCCAGCAGTTTTTGCGCTGTGCCCCACTCCTTGCCGCGGTAATCTGTTTTAACAAACATTTTGCGGATACAGCCCGCGCCATGCCCGGTATTAATTAAGGCGATAGTACCAACCAGTTCTTCGCCCGCAAAAGCGCCCCAAAAGTTGCCACCGCTGTTGTGGTAATTAGCGTCAAGATCCCGCAAGTCGGGCTGCTCATCGATAGTGATGCTTAAACCAAATTCTTTTTGCTGAATGGATAAAACCAGGTCTATTACCTGTTCGCAATATTCGTTATGAATTGGCCTGATGATTAATGTACTTTCCATAAAAATTATTTACGTACAAATATATGTAGTTAACTACATATATTTTATAATTTATTTTAATTTTACAGGAAAAATATAATCTTATGCTTCCGAATTAAGTGCTAACAACCCTTCAATATCCAGCCTGCGGGTGTACATTGTTAGCTCGCCATTAGCATCAAGCGGCCAGTCTTCGTGCGGCCTGTCCCAGTATAGCTCAACGCCGTTACGGTCGGGGTCGTCCAAATAAATAGCTTCCGATACGCCGTGGTCTGATGCGCCGGTGATGGGATACTTAGCTTCGATCAATCTTTTTAAGATCGCGGCCAGGTCCTTGCGTTCAGGATATAATATAGCAGTGTGAAATAGTCCCGGTGCATATTCAGGTGCGGGTGCCGCGCCTTTACTCTGCCAGGTATTTAAACCGATATGGTGGTGGTAACCTCCGGCTGATATAAAAGCAGCCTGGTCGCCATACATCAGCATCTTTTCAAAACCAAGTAATCCGCAGTAAAAATCAATGGATTTCTGTAGGTCACTTACCTTTAAATGTACGTGGCCTATACGAGTTTGTGCGGGGATTTTATAGTCGCTCATATTTTTAGAGATCAGAGGTTAGTGATTAGAGATTAGTAATAAACCCATTTTAAATAAATGTTCAAACATGTAAATTTAGTTACATTTGCATTCTATTAATAAATATCTGAATAATGTTGACATTTATATGATGCGCGATCAAATCGGTTAAATAACTAATCCAGGGAAATCGCTTTTTAAATAATTCTTCCGTTTTACCCTCTTTACGCGCAGCGAAGAGAGGGAGATCGAGCGACTTAGCGATGATCGGGTGAGTCCTTATGAAGCAGAATTGCCACCATGCACATTGGCGATTACTCACCCCGACTGCGCTACGCTGGTCGGCCCTCTCTTCGCCTTCGGCGTAAAGAGGGCAATAAAATTTTAAAAGCGATTTCCCGGCTAACTAATCTTCATTAACTAATCTCTAATCACTAATCACTACCTTTGCCCAATGGTAATCAAATCTGCCGACTTCATTTGCAGCAACACACAAATTTCTAAGTTACCGCCGCCGGTAAAGCCTGAGTATGCTTTTATCGGCCGGTCAAATGTGGGCAAGTCGTCTCTGATCAATATGCTGACCGGTAAAAAAGGCCTTGCCAAAACATCGCAAACGCCGGGTAAAACACAGCTGATCAATCATTTTTTGGTGAACGATAACTGGTATATTGTTGATTTACCGGGCTATGGCTACGCCCGTGCCTCGAAAACCAAAAAGGCCGACTGGAATAAGTTTATCCAGCAATACCTGGATAAGCGCGAAAGCCTGCAATGTGTAATGGTGCTGATAGACAGCCGCCTTGAACCACAGAAAATAGACATTGAATTTTGCAACTGGCTGGGCGAAAAAGGGCTATCGTTTGTATTGGTTTTTACCAAAGCTGATAAGCAGTCGGCATTAAAAACAGACCAAAGCGTCGCCAAATTTAAAAAGGCCATGCTTGAAACATTTGATGAAGTGCCGCAGATATTTATCACATCTGCCGAGTTACACGCCGGGCGGGATGAGATCCTGGGGTTTATTGGGGGTATTAACCAGGGATTTGAAGTACCGCCGTTTAAGACGTTTGAATAAAAAGAACAATATATACCAAATCGTCATTGCGAGGAACGAAGCAATCTCTACAGAGAACGGTCATTGTGCACATTGATTAGCAAGTGCAGAGATTGCTTCGTTCCTCGCAATGACGGGTGGTTTAACTTTGTATTATAAATATTAAATGAAAAAATATCTATCATTAGTAACTTTCTCACACACCATCTTCGCGATGCCATTTGCTTTTATCGGCTTTTTTTTGGCGATAACTACTACCCATCATGCCTTTGAATGGCAAAAGCTATTGATGATGGTTTTATGCATGGTGTTTGCGCGTAACTCGGCAATGGCATTTAACCGGTATTTAGACAGGGATATTGACGCCAAGAACCCTCGCACCAGGGTACGCGATATCCCGGCGGGCCGTATCAGCGCGAACTCGGCATTAATTTTTACTATAACTAACTGCTTGTTATTTATTGCTACCACCTGGTTTATTAATTCTATTTGTTTTTACCTGTCGCCGGTGGCTTTATTGGTGGTTTTGGGTTATAGCGCTACCAAACGCTTTACCGCGCTTTGTCATTTGGTGTTGGGCTTGGGTTTATCGCTTGCTCCTATCGGCGCTTATTTGGTTGTAACCGGCGAGTTTGCTTTGCTGCCGATATTTTTCTCGTTAGCCGTGCTATGCTGGGTTAGCGGCTTTGATATTATCTATGCTTTGCAGGACGAAGATTTTGATCGCACAGAAAACCTGCATTCTATCCCTGCTTATTTGGGCAAGGTGAATGCTTTAAGGTTATCTACCTTCTTGCATGTATTATCGGCCATATTTATTATGTTGCCTGTTTTTTATACTACAGTAGGCGTATTATATTATGTGGGGATCTTGTTTTTCTGCATCATGCTTACCTATCAGCACCTGTTGGTTAAACCAAATGACCTGAGCCGGGTAAACTTTGCTTTCATGACCACCAATGGTATTGCCAGCGTGGTATTTGCTACTTTATTTTTGTTAGACAGAACCTTGTTGGTTCATGGCTTGGTGTTTGGGATGCATCTTTAAATAAAAATCAACATGGATAGCTCGACCGCCTTAGTTATATTCAGAAAAGCCCTTGAAAAGTTTATCGTATTTAATGAGGCCGAGTGGATCGTCTTTACGCAGCATCTTACCTTTAGTACCCTTAAAAAGAAGCAATATTTTGCCACGTTTGACAAGGTATGCGATAAGGTGGCCTTTATTGTTACCGGCTCGGTACGGTATTTCCATGTTAAGGACGGGCAGGACATTACCGGCTATTTTAGCTTTGAGAACGAGTGGGTAAGCTCTTATAAAAGTTATCTTACCGGCCACCCAAGTTTAGTGTATATCCAGGCATTAGAAGATACCCGCCTCATCAACATCAGCAAAAAGGATATGGACGCTATGCTAAACAACCCGCTGCTTGCTTACAAAATGGAACGCTTTGGTCGACTGATCGCCGAACATTACTTAATGTGTTACGAGGACCGGGTGGCATCATTCATTACCCAAAGCCCCGAGGAGCGCTATCTTGAGCTGTTAAATACCGGCAGGGAGATATTGCAACGCATGCCGCAGCATTACATAGCCAATTTTTTAGGCATCACCCCTGTTTCGCTTTCGCGGATAAGAAGAAGATTGATTGTAGCCCGATAATTTCGAATATCGAATTTTCAATTTCGGATTTGGTCATTTGATAACTTCAAATCAAAAAAATAATTTCGAAATTCGATATCCGAAATTCGAAATCCTTCAAATTCTTATCTTAAGTTAACGTTTTGGCTATCAATGCTGATCTATTTTTGTTATACACTAAAACAAGAAAGATCATGCATACGATATTAGGAGCCGGCGGGCCGGTAGCAACCGCATTAACCCACGAGTTAGAAAACAATAACGAAACTGTACGCCTGGTAAGCCGCAAACCCATCACCCCGGGTAAACCAACAACCACCTGGCAAAAAGCCGACCTGCTTAATTATAGTGAGCTGCAAGCCGCCACAGCGGGTTCGACAGTGATCTACTTATGTGCGGGTTTGGTTTACGACAAAAATATTTGGCGCGAACAATGGCCCATTATTATTCAAAACGTAATTAACGTCAGCAAAGCAAATAAAGCAAGGCTGATATTTTTCGACAATGTTTATATGTACGGCCTTGTTAAAGGCCCGATGACAGAAGAAACTCCTTACAACCCTGTGAGCGAGAAAGGCAAAGTCCGCGCAGGCGTTGCCAACACCTTGATGAACGAAGTTAAAGCCGGAAACATACAAGCCAGCATTGCCCGCGCCGCTGATTTTTATGGTACTAATTCTATGAACAGTTCTTTTGATATGATGCTGTTAGATAAGTATGCCAAAAAACAAACCGCGCAATGGCTTGGCGATCCAAACAAACTGCATAACTTCAGCTATATCCCCGACATGGGCAAAGCCATGTACCTGCTTGGCCAGCATCCCGAAAGCGATAACCAGGTATGGCACCTGCCAACCGCGCCGGTAATGACCGGTAAGCAATTTATTGAATTAGCTGCCGGTATTTATAACACTAAACCGAAGTACATGCACGTAGGCAAATTGCTATTATTTATACTTGGCTTGTTTAACAAAACGATCATGGGCGCGGTAGAGATGTATTACCAATACAACCATGACTATATTTTTGACAGCAGTAAGTTTGAAAAAGCTTTTAATTTTAAACCAACCAGTTATGCGGATGGAATGAAACATATGTCGGAGACGTTGTATAAGGGGTAGCTAATGTTTTTTCTATTAAAAAAAAAGAAATACATTTTTAGATCAAAATAAACGTTCATCCCAAAAGTAATCTTCAGTCCTTACCAGGGAAACATTTTTGTGAAAATCAGGATGATTAACATTAATGATAAAGTTATGCTCATTAGGTATTACTGCAGACGGAACTTGCAATACCAATGATTTTTTATTGAGATACCAATTACTGCCTAATTGCTGTAACTTAGGATAGGCGTTCATACTTCGCCAATCTTTGGATAAATCTTTTATAAATATTGAGTTATATAATTCTTCGTCGTCAGCTATCGATATTACCATCACCTTATAGTTAAGTGCAGGTGATATCGAATTGCGGTGAACTATTAATTCTAACGAAGAAAGTGACCTTGAACTACCTGTATATATTATAAACTGATCATCCAGATTCCATCGGTTTGCCCTGCCTGAAGCTAAAAGCTTCTTTGAAAATGGTTCTGTAGAGATTCTATAAACTTCCATTTGTCAGGCATTGTCACCATACTCCAATGCAGTTAATCTATCATCAATAAATTTGATTCCGCTATTAGTGTTCATAAACTCTATGGGAGCTTTCTTATCAAAATAAAAGTTTTCTTTTTCAAGCCAATTGGTAAAGTTTTCACTCGTATCAAAAACTGCAATACCATGTTTAATTAATGATAACGCCATTATAGCGTGCTCTTTTATACGGGCCTTAATTTCGCTATGCGGTTTTTTATATGAGCGATATGTTTTCACACTTATATCTAACCAATCGGATATTTTTTCATCATTAAACAGCGTCAGGTCTTTTATAGCCTGCAAATGTTTTGGACCTACTTTACCTGTCTTTATCATTCCTAAAGTCACGTTTGTGTCTACCCTTGATGGTATATCTTTTAAAAGATTAGCTTGAATTGTCGTCATAACAATACAATATTAGGCAAAAATACCCTATACAACAAGGCATTTTTACTTTTATTTAAAATTCATTCTATTTAATTTTAAGAATACAGATCAGCGCTTATATAAATCATCTTTCAGACTTTCCAATTTCCACACTTCCCAACTAATTTGCACATTTGCATATCTGCACATACGCACATCCACAACATCATGATCCACAAAAAAACAAGAACATATATTCCGGCTGACCTTGAAATTAAATGGGAAACACTTGAACCATTGTACAAAGACCTGGTTGACCGTTCTATAAATTCTGTTGAAGAATTAGAGCATTGGCTGCATGACCGCAGCGAACTGGAAGCCGCTTTAGAAGAAGATTTTGCCTGGCGCTATATCCGCATGACCTGTGATACCAACAGCGAAGAAAAACTGCAAAGCTTTCAATATTTCGCTACCGAAATTGAGCCCAAAGCAGCGCCATACAGTAACGAGTTAAATAAAAAACTGGTAGCCAGCCCATATCTTGACCAATTGGATAGGGCTAAATATTTTGTTTACCTGCGCGGTATCAAAAAATCACTGGAGCTGTTCAGGGAAGAAAACATCCCGATCCAAACCGAGATCCAGGTTGAGCAACAAAAATACCAGTCTATCAGCGGCGCGATGTCCGTAAACATGGGCGAACAGGAATACACGCTGGAGCAAGCTGCCGTATTTTTAAAAGACACCGATCGCGCCAAACGCCAGGAAGTTTGGGAAAAGATAACCGGCCGCCGCCTGCAGGAAAAAGAAAAACTGAATGACCTGTTTGATCACCTGCGTGTGTTGAGGCATAAGGTCGCGTTAAATGCAGGTTTTGAGAACTACCGCGATTATATGTTCCAAGCGTTAGGGCGCTTTGATTATACCCCACAGGATTGTTATGCTTTTCATGAAGCTATCGAGCTTGAGATAGTACCTATCCTGCGTGAACATGCCGAGTTGCGTAAAGAGGCTTTAAAGTTGGAAACACTACGCCCCTGGGATCTGGATGTAAATACATCAGGTAAACCCGCGTTAAAACCATTTAACAGCGGCGAAGAACTGATTGAGAAGTCTATCCAGTGTTTCCGTAACATCAACAGCTATTTGGGTGAGCGCCTGGAGATCATGAAAGACAATAACCTGTTTGATGTGGAGAGCCGCA
>JAQBOP010000420.1 GCA_028287975.1 Mucilaginibacter sp.
GAACGATCTTGGCGAGAAGCAACGCGTGCTGATCGCGGTGTCCAAGTTCGGCCATTGCTTGGTCGACCTGATCCATAAGCAGGAGATCGGGCAACTTCCGGTCGAGATCGTCGGCGTCGTGTCGAACCACGAGACGATGCGGCGGGTCACGGAGTGGCACGGCCTGCCCTATCATCATTTGCCGATAAGCGACGGTAAGGAGACGCAGGAGGCCCGCTTCCTGGCGCTGGTCCAGGAGAGCGGTGCGGAGCTGACCGTCTTAGCCCGCTACATGCAAATCCTATCGGATGCTTTCTTGAAACGCCTCGCCGGTCGCTGCATCAACATCCACCACAGCTTTCTGCCAAGCTTCAAGGGCGCCAAGCCCTACCATCAGGCGCATGCGCGCGGAGTGAAGATCATCGGCGCGACGGCGCATTTCGTAACCGCCGATCTCGACGAAGGTCCGATCATCGAACAGGACGTGCGGCGAGTTAGCCACGCGGTTACCGCCAATGAGATGGTCGCCCTCGGACGCGAGATCGAAGCCTCCGTGCTTAGCCGTGCGGTGCGCTGGCACGCTGAGCATCGCATCTTCCAGAACGGCAACAGAACGGTAGTGCTTTAACCGCCGCCCATACGACGCTCTAAGCTCGACTTTGCCCATTCACGCGGCATAGCAGGCGAGCTCCGTCAGGCGATCCAGGAGTTCGGTGAGACGTTCGGCGGGTCTCGTTCGCTCGGGGACATTGATAAAGTCTCACCGGCCCAAAGTTGTCTTCGCACGGCTGCCAAAGCATCGCTGAATGTGACGACGTCTTTGCGGTACCATGCTGCCGACCATACCATGATCGTGCACGACTCTGCAGATCGTTCGTCACATTGTGATCAGTGAATAAACGCCCAATAGTGTCGGCGTCCTGCGCACTATAGTCAGATTCGACCATTGATGTTGTGCTTCAACGCCAAGGTGACGACGGACTTCACCGAGCATCACCTCGATCGTCCACCGCCTGATGAACCAGGTCAGCATCTCCGTCGGCGTATGGTCTTGAGCCGTTGATAGGAAGGGCTGCGATTTGAAGGTGTCCTGACGAGTCTCGCACCAGCGGCCAGCGGAGCTCGGCTCCGCACAGGCATGGTGGCCTGATGGAGAATCCGACACCCGCACCCAAGTGGTTGTATCGTCGGCCGCCTGGGTGGCTATGGGCATGGAGCATCGACACACTTAAAGGGTCGCGGCAGTCGATCGTACGGAAGCGACCCGGAAAGGTAACCCACAGTGCGATTTTTGGTCTTTCAGCATGTACCTGTCGAGCATCCAGGAGTCTTTCGCGATTACTGGCTGAAGAACGATATCAGTT
Source organism: Mucilaginibacter sp. (assembly GCA_028287975.1). Taxonomy (GTDB): domain Bacteria; phylum Bacteroidota; class Bacteroidia; order Sphingobacteriales; family Sphingobacteriaceae; genus Mucilaginibacter. The sequence continues at coordinate 1,344 of JAQBOP010000420.1, forward strand.
GGACAACGGTCGAGCTGGATGAGGGTGACCAGATTCCGCCGGACCTAACCGCTTATGATGCCATGGTCGTCATGGGTGGGCCGATGGATGTCTGGCAAATTGAGGAGCATCCTTGGCTAGCTCCAGAGATCGCCGCCATTCGTGAGTTTGTCGTCGAACTGGGACGCCCCTTTCTCGGCGTATGTCTCGGACATCAGCTTTTGGCAAAAGCGCTCGGTGGACATGTGGCGCTTGCTAGCGTGGCCGAAGTGGGTCTCTGCCCCGTGCGGCTCACGCGAGACCATCTCCAAGACCCTCTCCTGCATGGGTTTGCGTCTCCGCTGACAACGTTCCAGTGGCACGGAGCAGAAGTCAAGGCTCTACCGAAAGAAGCAGTTGTGCTCGCAGAGACCGACGACTGCAAAGTACAAGCATTCCGATGGGGGGGCTGCGCCTATGGATTCCAGTTTCATGCCGAGATTACGGCAACAACCGTCGACGATTGGTCTCAGATCCCGGCTTACAAGCAGTCTCTCGAGAATGTTCTTGGCTTAGGCGCCAGCGAAAGGCTCGCTGCAGAGGCCGCAGAACTGCTTCCTCAGTTCAATGCGACAGCCAAGAATCTGAGTGACCGCTTTGTAGGGCTTGTGACTGAGAGTCGACGCGCCGCTCTTAGGTCAACTGGATCAGTTAGCCAGTAACGCCTACGGAATTCGTGCCCACGCGTATCTCTGTCGCTTGGATACCGGCGCCGGCCAGGATAACAATTGCAAATGACAGTATTGCATTTTCCTTCGGACCTAAACAGACCGTATAATTACGATACTTACGACAGTTTCCTAGCATCGATATGCTGGCGCCGGTCTTGCAATGCTGAGCGGCGATCGGGAGACATCCTTTCCGGGGCCGGTTACCTCCCTGCGCCTTTGCTCACACTGCAGCGGTTGTTCCCAAGTGAAAGCCGGGCGCCCCAGTCATGCAGGGCGAGCCACCCAACGAAGGTAATGCTTTCATGACCGTCGTCGTTACTGAGAATTGCCACGGTTGTCGGTTTACCGAGTGCGTCGACGTATGTCCGGCGGCATGTTTCCACTTCGATGACACAATGCTCTATGTGGATCCAGACGAGTGCGTTGACTGCATGGCGTGCATTGTCGTGTGCCCGGTCAAAGCAATTTACCCCGAGAAGGATGTGCCGGAGGCACAGCGCAACTGGATTGAAGTCAATCGCATTCGAGCACTTGAACTCCCATCCATCTTGGTCAGGCAGAGTCCGTTACCGACCGCAGAAATTCAGCGTGCGGAGCTCGGGCTTTGACCGCTCAGGATCTAGCGGTGTTCAACGTCGCGGTAGTTGGGGCGGGGCCGAGCGGATTCTATGCCGCTGGCGCCCTGCTTAGACGTTGTCCGTGGGCAGAGATCAGTTTGATCGAGCGCACACCCGCTCCATACGGACTTGTACGGTACGGCGTGGCGCCAGATCATCCGTCTTTAAAGCTGGTAACCACCTTATACGAAAAAATTGGAAGAGACCCTCGTGTTACCTTCTTCGGTAACACTCAGCTTTGGCGCGACTTAACTATTTCCGAAGTGCTCGCCACACATCACGCCGTTATTCTTGCTACCGGGACGCCCCAAGATCGGACACTAGGTGTAGGTGATCAGGGCGTTACGGGATTGTACCGCGCATCTCAAATTGTTGGCTGGTACAATAGCGATCCAAGCCATTCGAATTTCACACCTCGCTTCGGCGCTGGGAGGGTCTGCGTATTTGGGCACGGGAACGTGGCAGCGGACATAGCCCGGATTTTGCTCGCCCCAATTGAACGACTCTCCGGTACGGACATTTCCGATCGGGCGCTTACCGCCCTTCAGCATAAGCCGGTTCGCGACCTTTACCTGATTGGAAGGCGCGGACCGGGAGCGACACGATTTACGCCGCCGGTGATAGCAGAACTGGTGGATATTCCGGGGGTTGAGGTTGTAATCGACGACCCAGATGAACAAGGCGACGACGACACTCAGACGGAGATTTCGTCAAATGTCGCAAAAGACGTCCTGGAAATCCTTCGCGGCGCTGCTCAAAGGCCTCGCCGCAGCCTCGATCGCCGGCTGCGAATAATGTTCAGGTCAAGGCCCAAAGTCATCCGAAATGACAACGGGCTTGTATGTGTTGAGTTGGCCCGAGATCGTCGATCAGGATCGGACGCCAGTTCCATACTGTGTGACGCAGTAATCACTGCAACGGGTTTCGGATTAGTCGGCCCGCTATGGAATTCGCTGCAAGTAATAGACGGGGCATTGTCAAACCGGTCGGGGCAGGTCGTCGACCGACACGGCCACCCCATATCGGGGCTCTATACTGTCGGCTGGGCAGCTCGTGGTGCGTCAGGAACGATAGGTACGTGTCGGTCCGACGCCGAACGGCTCGTACAACTGATTTTGGGTAGCGCTAGCCTAAGTACTCGGAGCGCGACCGGCGGCCACTCGGCGCTCACCAGAAAACTACAGAAGAACGGCCACCATGTGATCAATTTCGAACACTGGCTTCAAATTGATCGCGTGGAGCGAGAGCTAGGCGCCGCTGCGGGACGGCCGCGCGCCAAAATTTCAACGGCCGCCCAAATGCTGGAAGCGGCGCGCACCTTCGCTTCGGAAAACTGAATCAGTTTCAAATATTACAGTCTAAGGGATAATACAGATGAGTGAAGATAATAAAGCACCAAGCCCACGCACTGTCATGCGTCGTTATAGCTGGCTGGCAAAATATGACCGAGAGACGATAAACTCAATACTTGACGCGTCTCTCTTATGTCACGTCGGATATGTAATAGATGGTCAACCCTATGTCACGCCGACAAACTTTTGGCGGATGGACGGGCATGTATATTGGCACGGGTCATCCGCTAGTCGGATGTTGCGAGGCCAAGCAAAGGGGATTCCCGTTTGTTTCACAGTAACTCATCTGGATGGGCTCGTCATCGCGCGCTCAGCTTTCAACCACAACGTCAATTTCAGATCTTTGATGGCGCTTGGTACCGCTGAGGTCCTTGGCGAGACCGAGAAGCGTGATGCGCTCAAGGGGTTCTGCGATCGGCTCATGACGGGTTTGTGGGAACATGCACGTCAACCGACCGAAAAGCAGTGGAAGGTGACCCACGTACTTCGTATGCCGCTCAACGAGGTATCGGCCAAGGTGAGGACTGGCCCTCCCATTGATGATGAGAACGATTATGAGCATGATTCCTGGGCTGGGGTGATTCCATTACACACCACCACGGGCAAAATAGAGCCAGACCCACAGCTCCGCTCGGGGATTGCTATACCCGAATTTGTCAAGCAATTCCGCTTTTCCTCAAACTGATGGGCAAAAGTCAGTTTTGTTGGGGAGAGGGGATGACGTCACCCCTGATCTGTAGCGTTGATTGGGTCGTAGGATATGAAGCCGAAAGCCGCAGCCACGTCTAGCCTGGCACCTGGGACAGAGGATGATCCAGAACGCCGCCAGGACCGTTGTCTTCAGGACTTAGCGATGTGACCGCGAAACTGATCGACGGAAAGGCTATCGCAAAGCGACTCCGAACCGACGTCGCCGAACGCGTCCGCATGCTCGTCGAAGGCGGAGGGCCGCAGCCTGGACTCGCCGTGGTGCTGGTCGGTGATGATCCGGCAAGCCAGATCTACGTGGCGACGAAAATCAAACAGACCCACTCAGTTGGAATGGCATCCTACGAATACCGCCTGCCCGCAGCGATCGGCGAATCCGAACTGCTGCACCTACTCGACCGCCTGAACCATGACGACACGGTGCATGGGATTTTGGTGCAACTTCCCTTGCCCCCACACATCGATGTTGCCGCCGTTCTGGAGAAAATCGATCCCTGTAAGGACGTAGATGGCTTCAATCCTCTGAACGTCGGACGCCTCGCGGTGGGCGGCCAGGGGCTGGTCCCGTGCACGCCATTGGGATGCATGATGCTGCTGAAGACTGTCCATGCTGATCTTGCCGGTATGGATGCCGTCATGGTCGGCGGCTCCAACATCGTCGGTCGGCCCATGGCGAGGTTACTGCTTGCGGAGGAAGCGACGGTGACCGTCGCACACCTGAGAACCCGAGATGTGCAAGGTTTATGTCGCTCGGCGGACATCATCGTCGTCGCTGCGGGCTCACCCGGGCTCATTCGAGGAAGTTGGGTCAAGCCGGGCGCGACGGTTATTGACGTCGGCATCAATCGACTCCCGTCGTACGAGGGTAAAGCCGCTCTGCTCGTCGGAGACGTAGCTTTCAATGAAGTTGTTCAAGTTGCCGGAGCAATAACACCTGTCCCCGGAGGGGTAGGTCCAATGACAATTGCTTTCCTACTGTCAAATACGTTCCAAGCTTCCAAGATCTCGTTTCAACAAAAAACATGACTACTCAATATGAAACTGTGCGTGAGCGACTGTATTAATAAATAATCGGAATAAATACCGAGACAGGGCACAAATCCGATGAGCACCAACGAGTTATTTTCGTGGAGGACAAACGCATCGGCTTGAGGCGGTCATTTACCATCCACTCGACTGTGCTTGTCCGGGCGAGGCCGCGCGCTTCAGCGCCGCAGATAGCACGTCGGCCATGGCCTCGATCTGGCCGGTCTGGACGATCAATGGGGGAGAGAGCGCGATGGTGTCGCCGCTGACCCGGATCAGCAGCCCGCGCTCGAAACAGTCGACAAAGACATCAAAGGCTCGCGCGCCGGGGGCGCCCGGCCGAGAAGTCAGTTCGACGCCGGCCACCAGGCCGATGGTGCGGATGTCGATCACGTGGGGCAGGCCACGCAGCTCGTGCATGGCGTCGGCCCAGCCGGACGCCAGCTCAGCGGCGCGGGTGAGCAGACCCTCTTCCTCGTAGATCGTCAGCGTCGCCAGCCCCGCGGCGCAGGCGGCCGGATGGCCGGAATAGGTGTAGCCGTGGAAGAGCTCGATCTGGCTCTCGGGTCCCTGCATCAGGGCGTCATGGACGGCCCGGCTGGCGAACACCGCCCCCATGGGAAAGGTGCCGTTGGTCAGGCCCTTGGCGGTGGTGACCAGATCCGGGCGCACGCCGAAATAGTCGGTGGCGAAAGGCGCGCCGAGGCGTCCGAAGCCGGTAATCACCTCG
>JAQBOP010000088.1 GCA_028287975.1 Mucilaginibacter sp.
TACGTGCAGGGATCCCCAGCATTAAAAATGTACTCGGTAAAACCGCGGTACCGCCGGGAATGTATAAGCCAACTTTTTCAATTGGCCTTAACTCGCGCCAACAGGTTACACCGGGCATGGTTTCCACCTTATCCTCGGCCTTAAGCTGGCTTTGGTGGAATTTATAGATATTATTATAGGCAGTATTTAAAGCAGCTTTTTGTTCAGGCAATACCGTCGATGCCATTTCTTCCAGCTCGGCCTTATCCAAATAAAGTTTACTTAGCGTAACCTTATCAAATTTCTCGGCATAATCAAACAAAGCACGGTCGCCGTTCTGCTGAACGGTAGCCAACACTTCCTCAACAATAGTGCGGATCTCGTTAGCCGGGTCAACATTACGTTGCACCAGTTTGGCGATATCACTTTTGCTTAAATCTGAATAATTAAATAGTCTCATTCGCCCCCCAACCCCCTAAAGGGGGAGTTAAAAGTTTATTATTAATCAGCCCGGCCTAATTGTTCCCCCTTCAGGGGGTTAGGGGGCTAAAGTATTATTTTTTCAATCGGCATTACCACAATGCCTTGCGCGCCGGCTTGTTTTAGCTGGCTTATACGGTCCCAGAAATCGCGCTCGGGGATCACAGTATGTACTGCAACCCAGCCTTCTTCTGCTAACGGCAAAACAGATGGACTTTTTACTCCCGGCAGCAACGCCAAAACTCCGGGCAGGTTATCCTTAAGCACATTTAATACCACGTATTTGGTCTCTTTGGCACGCAGTACAGATTGGATACGTTGCATCAACTCTTGTACCAAATCATTGTTTTCGCTGCCTTTTGATCCTATCAATACAGCTTCCGAAGACATTACATCAGCAAAAGGTTTTAAACCGTTGCTTTTTAACGTACCGCCGGTTGATACCAGGTCGCAGATAGCATCGCTTAAACCTAAGCCGGGTGAGATCTCAACCGAACCAGAAATAGTGCGGATGTCCGCGTGTATATTTTGTTTTTGTAAAAACTTACCCAATATAACAGGGTAGGTGGTCGCTATGGATTTACCGTCAAGGTGAGTAAGTTCCGTAATATCGCTGCTGTTGGTAATGGCAATCTTTAAGTTGCATTTGCCAAAGCCTAAACGTTGCAAATAGCTTACGGCTACTTCGGTTTCTTCGATTACGTTTTCACCAACAATGCCTAAGTCAGCAATGCCGTCCTGCACATATTCAGGGATATCATCATCGCGAAGAAACAGGATCTCAAGCGGGAAGTTAGAAACAGGGGAGATGAGCGAGCTTTTGTAATTTTCAAAATTTAAGCCGCAATTTTTTAATAATTCAACGGATTTTTCGTTGAGTCGACCCGATTTCTGGATCGCTATTTTAAGTGTTTTCACTGATTGAATTTAAGAAACTATAATAAAAATTATAAACGGGGGTTGTTATTTCGCGTAGAAACATACATTATCTAATCACCACAGCGTGGTGATGGTGCAGATGAAGATGATGTAGTTGGTTAAGTCCCATTTTTATATAGTAAAACTATAGATAAGCGATGCAAATATAGGCAGTTGTTTGTAAAATCAAAATTATATAAGTTTTTTCAACCATTATAGCTAATAAACTCTCACCACTTACCATTCTCTACTCACCGCTTCACTATTGCCCGTTCACATTCTCGCCCTTATATTCATAAACCGCGCCATCCTTTAAATCATAAAGCAAATGCATTTTCTCAACCTTTTCAATATCGTGGATATTGATCAGTTCCGCGTTATCGAGCGTTTTAAACCAAATGTAGTAGTAGTGCTTAACGTTAAAAAACTTTTCGACATCTTTTTTGAAGAAATGGTGCGGCACCAATGTGGATGACATACCTGTAAATAAATAAACGGCTTCGTCCGCGTCTGAATAAATAGGTACGCCGAGTTTAAAGATATGTTTGTGCGATTTCAAGAACTCGACAAATGGTGAAGTGTTCCAGCTATCGTCCGAGTAGCCCGGTACGCCGTAGTCCATCTCGTCGTCATAGCGGTCAAGGTCTACCTTTAAAGTAAAATACTCAAAGGCCAGCATCATTACAATAGCTACTCCGGACAGCACATATTTAGCCTTAGATTTAATGGTTTTCAATACATCGGGCACCCAACTGGTACATGAAATCAATAAAGGTATAAACATGGGCGACAGCAGCCTGCTGTTTAACCGTTCGAACCGCGAGAATGTTGCCAGTAAAATAATAAACAGCCCATAAACTATGGTGAAGGCGATGATGATATTTTCATAACTGTTTATTTTACCGGTAAGCGCTTTCCATCCTAATAATCCAATAAGTGAGAACATGATAATTGCGGTGATAGGTACCGCATAATGGTCTGCAAAGGCGCCTAATGCCCCCCAGTCGTTTAATACTGTGCCGGCATAATACATGTTTTCGCCTAACGAGGTTATTGAAGGCTCGCGTGTGCCCGTGCTTAAACCCGCGGTAAGGCGGTTGTAGGCCAGGTTAGCTAATAACAAGGATATGGACAGTATACAAAACAGCGAGATATGTTTTATTTTACGGGGAATGGTAAGCTTATCATCCAATAACAACATTAAACCGCCGGTACCAATTAGGGTTATACCCGCATAACGTGTAATGCAGGCCAAAGCCGCTACCAAAGCCATCATGAGTAGTCTGAATGTGGTTTGCTTTTGCAGGTAATGGTGGTAAGCCATTATAAATATCACTACCTCCAGTATAAATAATGTTTCAGACCATAAAAAGCTGTAGATCTGCAATAGGGCAGGGCTTAATATAATGGCAATCAGGATCAGCCATTTGTAAATAATTGAATGTGTAATGAACTTAGAAAGCATCCAGCCGGTTACCAGTATTACCGTAGCAAACAGACACGAGTTAATAACACCGCCCGCCGTAAAAGGATCAACCCCCGAAATAAACTGTATAACCGCTAAAAACACAGGATAAAACACCGGAAAAAATACCAGCGGCGTTTTATTGAATGTCATGATGGAAAAATGTGCTTGGATATTATTGGCAGTACTGGCATACATGATCGAATCGGGAGAAATGCCCACGCCGCTGTAGCGGGTAAACAGATGAATAACATAAAAACCAATTGCTGCGGCTATAATGGTGTCTATATGTTTAAGGTATCGGGATGCAGGCATATTATTAAATATTACTACTTAATTATGATATTATTCAAAACGAATAGCAGCTCAAAATACATAAGATTTCCTGCTACCGGTTAAAAAAACAGTTGTACTCGTAACTCGCTAAAGCGAATATTGTTTTGAATTAATCAATCAAATCCACCACCGTGCTTATCGGTTGATCGCTATTAATCAATATGCCTTTTACCCCGGCAGCGGTGCCTGCTTCTACATCGCGTTCCCTGTCGCCAATAAAATATGATTTTGACGGATCAAGATCATATTTCGCAATTCCCTGCAATAAAAGTCCCGGTTTGGGTTTGCGGCAGTCGCAATCGCCGGTAAAGTTTGGGTGATGCGGGCAGTAAAAAAAGTCTGTTAACTCAACACCGTGGTCTTGATAAGTTTCTTTAAGCAGTTTGTGCATTTTAGCTAACTCTTCTTCGGTATACCAGCCTTTGGCCAATCCGCCCTGGTTGGTAGCCACTAAAAGCAGGTAGCCTTTATCCTGTAAGGTCTTTAGGGCATCAAAATTATCAAGAATATGAAAATCCTCTACACGGGTAACATAATCGCCCATTTCACGGTTTAGTACACCGTCACGATCTAAAAAAACAGCTTTATTTTTTGCAGACATTAATTATAAATTTCGGCTAAAATACAAAATCCATTTTTAATGGGTTTTTATTATGCTTTTGCAATGCATCTATTGCTGTTTATAGCCTTTTGTGAAATTAAATAATGTAGTGTTCGATATCCGCCTAATTACATTTTTATTAGTAAACAATAAATAAAATGCAATTTTGTACACTAAACCAACAAACATACTTATTATTAGTACGTATAATATAGGTCATAGAATTTGCGACATTTAAACAGAAATGTTTCATATTTTATTAAATTCGAAATTAATATACGTATATTATATAACTTTTTAATATAATTCCAAAAATTTATATTTATATCGTAAAAATGTTTTGATTTCTGTATTTTCGTGGTTACGAACACATATAAACCGTTTGTTTTTGCGATGGATCAGAACGATAGCCTACGACAGGGTCTTTACAGACCAGAATTTGAACACGACTCTTGCGGAACGGGATTTATTACCAACATAAACGGTCATAAATCTAACCAGATAATTGATAACGCGCTTACTATGTTAGAGAACATGGAACATCGCGGTGCCTGCGGTTGCGACCCTGACTCTGGTGATGGTGCGGGTATTTTGATACAGATACCTCATGAGTTTTTTATGGAAGAGTGCTCTAACCTGGAGATCAGCTTGCCTGAACCGGGAGAGTACGGAGTGGGTATGATATTTTTTCCGAAGGACTCTCCACTTAAGAAAGCTTGCCGCATGGCAATTGATAATGCGATTGAAAAATTAGGCCTGCATAAGTTAGGTTATCGCAAAATGGTTGTTAATTCTTCGGTAATAGGCGAGACTGCCCGCAGTGCCGAACCGGATATTGAGCAGTTATTTATCTCAAGGCCAAATCAAATTACTAATGATGAGGATTTTGAGCGTAAATTATACGTATTAAGAAGATATATCAATAAAACGGTTACGGAAACTATACCGGGCGCAAGGGGCGATTTTTATTTCCCTTCGTTATCTTGTAAAACCATTATTTATAAAGGACAATTAACTACTTACCAACTGCGTCAGTATTATGCAGATCTTACTGATCCGCGTATGGCATCAGGTTTGGCGGTAGTTCACTCACGTTTCTCAACCAATACATTCCCTTCGTGGAAACTGGCCCAGCCTTTTCGTATGATCGCGCATAATGGTGAGATCAACACGTTAACAGGTAACCTAAACTGGTTCTATTCAGGTTTGAAATCATACGCTTCTGCATACTTCACTAATGAAGAAATGGAGATGCTTTTGCCTGTTGTTGATAATAACCAGTCAGATTCGGCTTGTTTAGATAATATTATAGAAATACTGCAACATACAGGCCGTTCATTACCACACGTAATGATGATGCTGATTCCTGAAGCATGGGACGGCAACGAGCAAATGGACCCGATAAAGAAAGCATTTTACGAGTTTCACGCTACTTTAATGGAGCCATGGGATGGTCCTGCAGCTATCAGCTTTACCGATGGTAAACTGGTAGGTGCAGTGTTAGACAGAAATGGCCTGCGCCCATTACGTTATACCGTAACTAATGATGGCCGTGTTATTGCCGCTTCTGAAACAGGTGTATTGGCTATTGATGAAAAAACTGTAATAACCAAGGGCCGTTTACAACCGGGTAAAATGTTATTGATCGATACCGTGCAAGGTGTGATCATTACCGACGAAGAAATTAAACAACAAATAGCTTCCCGCCAGCCCTATGGCCGTTGGTTAGAGAACTATAAAATAAAACTGGAAGACATTACTGAACCCCGCCTGGCATTTGCCAGCCTGAGCGCCGATTCTGTTTTTCGTTATCAGCAGGTGTTTGGCTATAGCCGCGAGGATATTGATACCATTATTAAGCCAATGGCGCTTGATGGTAAAGAGCCGATTGGCTCAATGGGTACAGATGTACCTTTGGCCATCCTGTCAGACAAGCCACAGCATTTATCAAGCTACTTTAAGCAGTTTTTCGCGCAGGTAACTAACCCGCCGATAGACCCTATTCGTGAACGTTTGGTAATGAGCCTTGCTACCTTTATTGGTAACAACGGTAATTTGCTGGATGAGGATAAAATGCATTGCCATTGCGTAACGCTTAAACACCCGATATTAAAAAATCACCAGTTAGAAAAACTGCGCAGTATTGATACAGGCGTATTTCACGCTAAAACATTACAGACCTATTTTAATGCTGACGGGCTTCCGGGTTCTATGCAAAAAGGTATTGAAAGAGTATGCCGCTACGCGGAAGACGCTGTCGCCGATGGATTTGAAGTATTGATCCTGTCTGACCGCGCGGTTGATTCTGAGCATGCGCCTATACCTTCCTTATTAGCTGTATCTGCTGTACATCACCACCTGATCAAAAAAGGTTTACGTGGCGCTGTAGGTATTGTAGTTGAAACCGGCGACGTTTGGGAAGTGCACCATTTTGCCTGTTTATTGGCGTTTGGAGCTACTGCAATTAACCCATACCTGGCACTATCCACTATCGAGAATTTGAAAGATAGCGGTGCCTTGGATACCAGCCTGGATAAAAAATATCTTTTAAAGAACTATGTAAAATCTGTTAATGACGGCTTGTTAAAGATCTTCTCAAAAATGGGGATCTCTACCTTACAATCGTACCATGGATCGCAGGTGTTTGAAATTTTAGGTTTAAATAAAGATGTAGTTAACAAATATTTCTGCGGCGCAGTTACGCGTATCGGCGGATTAGGGCTGGATGAGATAGCCCGCGAATCGCTTTGCAAACACAAGATCGGTTTTGGCCCTAAGAGCGAGAACCGGTTATTGCCTGAAGGCGGTATCTATCAATGGAAACGCCGTGGCGAAGAGCATTTGTTTAACCCAACCACCGTACACTTATTACAACACGCTACACGCAGCAACGATTATAACGTTTATAAAAACTACGCTAAAGCCATTAATGAGCAAAGCGAGAAGCATTATACCATCCGTGGTTTGCTTGATTTTGCACATCATCGTGAAGCAATCTCTATCGACGAGGTTGAACCGGCTGAAAGTATCATGAAGCGTTTTGCTACCGGGGCGATGTCGTTCGGCTCAATATCGCACGAAGCGCACAGCACCATGGCTATTGCCATGACCCGTATCGGTGGCAAAAGCAATACCGGCGAAGGTGGTGAGGACGAAATGCGTTACGAGCCAATGAAAAACGGCGACTCAATGCGTTCAGCTATTAAGCAGGTAGCATCAGGCCGTTTCGGGGTTACTTCAAACTACCTTACCAATGCCGATGAGTTGCAAATTAAAATGGCGCAAGGTGCAAAACCTGGCGAGGGTGGACAGTTACCCGGCCATAAGGTTGACGACTGGATCGCAAAAACTCGCCACTCAACTCCGGGCGTAGGTTTAATATCTCCGCCGCCGCACCATGATATTTATTCTATTGAAGATTTAGCGC
>JAQBOP010000341.1 GCA_028287975.1 Mucilaginibacter sp.
ATTCATCAAACACACCTTTAAACTGTTCTGCCAACAAAGGCAACAGTTGGTTTAAAAACGGCTCTTTAAATCCTAAATATTGATATGAGTAACGCACAGCGCGGCGTAAAATTCTGCGGATAACATAACCGGCTTTGTTGTTTGATGGTAATTGTCCATCAGCAATAGTAAAGCTAACCGCACGGATATGATCTGCCAGTACACGCATGGCAACAGCAGTTTTCCAATCGGCATCACCGGGAACAGCAGCCGCGTTATACGCTTTACCAGATTTTTGAGCGATGAAATCGATCATTGGGGTAAACACATCACTATCATAGTTACTTTGTTTACCCTGTATCACACGCACCAAACGCTCAAAACCCATACCTGTATCCACATGCTGTGCCGGCAACGGCTGTAACGTTCCGTTCTTCAGCCGGTTAAACTGCATGAACACATTGTTCCAGATCTCAATGACCTGCGGATCGTCAGCATTAACCAAAGTAGCACCGCTAACTTTAGCGCGTTCAGCATCTGTACGGTTATCATAATGAATCTCAGAGCAAGGGCCGCATGGGCCGGTTTCGCCCATTTCCCAAAAGTTGTCCTTTTTATTTCCTAACAGGATGTGGTCCTCAGGCACATATTTTTTCCAGAAATTGTAAGCTTCCTGATCTTTTGGTAAGCCTTCTTTTTCGTCGCCTTCAAAAATGGTTACGTATAGGCGGTCCTTATTTATTTTATATACTTCGGTTAGTAGTTCCCAGCTCCATTCAATGGCTTCCTTTTTAAAGTAGTCGCCAAAGCTCCAGTTGCCCAACATCTCGAACATGGTATGGTGATAAGTATCAATACCCACCTCTTCCAGGTCATTATGCTTACCCGACACGCGCAAACAACGCTGCGTATCCGCAACTCGTGGCGATTTTGCAGGCGCTTCACCTAAAAATATATCCTTAAACTGGTTCATCCCTGCATTGGTGAACATCAGTGTAGGGTCGTTTTTTACAACAATAGGTGCAGAAGGGACAATGGTATGCCCTTTAGAAGCAAAAAAATCAAGAAAAGCCTGTCTTATTTCGTTAGCGGTCATATTTAACTATATGTAATAATGTGAAATAGTGTATACTCACATAGCGCAAAAGTGTGAATTTTTTGTGAAAAATTGTATACTTTTATAATTGTCTGAATCGCTTATTAAGTTGATTTTGGGGATTTTGTTGATAAAGATCATTTCAAATAATTCCGAAATTGAAAATCCGACATCCGAAATTTATTACCTTTGCTTATGCCTTACAAGGAACGCGAGATCAATAAAATGTATTATACCATGGGCGAAGTATCGGCCATGTTTGATGTTAATGCATCGATGATCCGTTTTTATGAAAAAGAGTTTGACGTTCTGCAACCCAAGAAGAACAAAAAAGGCAACCGGCTTTTTACCCCCGAGGATATCGAGAACCTGAAGATCATTTTCCACCTAATTAGGGATAAAGGCTATACCCTGCACGGCGCCAAAGAACATTTAAAAGGTAATTTAAATGAAAGTAAAGATAGCCAGCGGGTTATCCATTCGCTTGAAAATCTGAAGAAGTTTTTGCTGGAAGTTAGGGATCAATTATAGTTTGGACTAAGATTTATAGGATTTAAAGATTATAAGATTAATTTAGTCTAATAAAACTGTATGATCCTTAAACCTATCAATCGTATTCCGGACTATGTTAGCTAATCATAAAGGCGAAATACCATTTATAGTTCTGATCTTACCTTTTTTATTGGGGATAACTTTGGGATTAAGTTTTTGGTCTACCGGTTATTTAGCTTGGATACTGATTCCCGCAGTCGTATTAAGCCTGACTTTTATAATCCTCAACCTTAATTATGCCCGATTTGGTTTATACAAGGTAAGATGGATAGGTGGTTCATTAATGACTTTAATTCTTTTCCTTGCCGGATGGGTCAGCGTAATTCGCTATAATGAACTGAATAGTCAAACCCATTTCTCAAAAACAACGGCGCAATATCTAATTGTAAAGATCAACAATGAACCTGCTGTTAAAAATGGACTGGTACGTTTTACAGCCGCTACAGAACAACAGATTACGGATAACAAACGGATAAAAACCAGCGGTACATTACTCATCGCTATAAAAGACAGCGCCGCAAACAAACTTTATTATGGCGACGAATTATTGATCCCTGCTAAATACAATACCATAGACCCGACATTTAACCCGGCTGAATTTAACTATAAGCGATACCTGGCTAACCAAAACATTTATTACCAGGCCTTTTTGTACCCTAAACAATACATTGTAATCGGCCATAATGCAGGCAACCCTATTATTGCCTATTCTTTACGGTTACGACAACGTTTAATTGAAAAGCTTAAGCTGCACATGCAGGATACATCGGCTATTGCCGTGGCATCTACATTAATACTGGGTTATAAAGCAGATCTGAGCAATGAGTTATTGCAGGCGTATTCTAAAACCGGTACTATTCATATTTTATCGGTATCTGGCGGGCATGTGGCGGTTATTTATATGCTGCTTAACTTGGTTTTCGGCTTTTTGGGGCGATACCGGTATGGTAAAGTTATTAAGGCAGTGCTGATCATAACATTGATCTGGTATTATTCGTTGCTTACCGGCTTCTCACCTGCCGTTTGCCGGGCCGCGGTAATGATATCTATGATAATTATAGGTAAAACTTATAGCCGGTATATTAATACTTTAAATATATTGGCCTTATCTGCTTTCCTGTTATTACTATACGATCCATATTTTATTGCCGATGTCGGTTTTCAACTCTCATACCTGGCTGTTGCCGGGCTCATTATATTCCAACCACTGGTTTATAAATTAGTTACGTTTAAAAATAAATGGGCCAATAAACTTTGGGCTGCATGCTCAGTATCTATTGCAGCGCAGGCTATTACATTTCCGCTCAGCGCGCTTTATTTTCACCAGTTCCCCGTTTATTTTTTGGTTAGCAATCTTTTTATCATTATACCTGCCGAAGTTATTATTTGCGTAGGAATGGCTTATTTACTTATTCCAGAAATACAGATTGTTTCCGCTGTATTAGGATGGGTACTGGAAAAATCCATCCTGGTAATGAATAAGGTATTGGTAGTGATAGAGTACGCCCCATTTGCCAGCGTCGGCAAAATATGGCTGACCACTACAGAGTATGTATTAGCCTGTATACTTATCATCTGCCTGTTTTATTTTTTGTTCGACAGAAAAACGTGGCTATTAAAGTTAAGCATTGCGATAATGCTTTTATTAGGGATAAGTATCAGCGTAAAAAGAATAAATGCTTTACGATCTGACAGCATCGCTTTCTTAAATATGCGGAAACACCAGGGGCTGGTATTTAAACATGGCGATAAGGCGATCATATTATCCGACATCAACAACACCGATAAGAACTACCAATATTCAATACAACCCTATTTGGATAGCTGTAAAGTTGCCGATACCACTATCCGCAATTTGAAACAAAATATCAGGTCGGCTTACCTGGTAAAAAACAACAACCTCATTCAATTTCAAAATAAAAAGATATTATTATTTAATAAAGACCTACAGGGCAAACAATTATCGTCGAAATTGAATGTGGACTACCTATACGTTACCGGCAATCCGCATACGTCTTTAAATGAAATTAATAAAAACTATGCT
>JAQBOP010000349.1 GCA_028287975.1 Mucilaginibacter sp.
CTTAATGCGTTAAGTGCCGACGAAAGCGTTGCCAAATATGCCGGGCAGTTGATCTATTTAACCAAAGCCAATAAGAGCAAGCATATAGAAGAAAAGATCTTATACTCCATCATGAGCCGCAGCCCTAAGCGCGCCGACACGTATTGGTTTATTCATATTGATACTACCGACGAGCCTTACACTATGGAATACAGCGTGGAGCAGGTAGAAAAAGGCAAGATTATCCGTGTGGATTTTCGAATAGGTTTCAGGATCCAGCCGCGTGTTAACGTACTGTTCAGGAAAGTAATTGAGGATATGTTAAAGCGGAACGAACTGGATATCATCAGCAAATATGAATCGTTGAATAAATTTAAGATCGTGTCCGACTTCAGGTTTGTGATCTTAGAAAAGTTCCTGTCATACAATAATGTATTCAGCCTTGCCGAGTCGTTTGTTTTGAACAGCTATTTTAATATCAAAAAGCTGGCACAGTCAGACGCTAAAACTTTTGGATTGGATACCAGCGAAACACACGTAGAAAAAATACCGATGGTTGTAAACCCGGTAACCAGTTTTAAATTAAAGCGTGTTGATCCGCACAGCGGCGAAATAGTTCCTGAATTGGCACATGCTTAATGCTGCAATATTTAAATAAACGGGTAAACTGATCTTTGCCCGTTTATTTAATGTTTAAAATAGTTCACCACATAGCCAACTACTTCTTTGGTATAAAACTCCCAATTGTATAAAACATTTGAATCAGGAAAGAAATTCATTATCCCAAAGCTGACATCGTTGCCAAAGAAATTACAAGGATAGGGAACCACATCTATGCCTGCTTTTTTAAAGATCATTGATGCCCTGCGCATATGGAAAGCGGATGTAACCAGCAAATATGGCGGCGGCAAGTGACTTTTGGCTAACACCAATTTAGAAAACTGTGCATTTTCAACTGTGTTTTTTGACTGGTTTTCGATAAGGATCAGGCTGTCCGGAATATTAAATTCCAGCAACTGCGTTTTTACCCATGTCGCTTCCTTAAACCCGCTCGGAACCAATATGCCATTGCCGCCGCTTATTAATATATGCGATGCCTTTTTAGTTTCAAATAGTTTAACTCCCTGTATAAACCTGTCTGCTGAAAAATTGAAATGCCCGTCAGTTTCGCTCGTGCCCGATGAAAATCCGCCCAATACAATTACGCAATTATATTTTTTGTTGCTATCAATCGCGTAGGGCTTTACATCCCATACTTTTTGAAAACATAACTGAAAAAAAGGCGCGGAGAATAAATAAAATACAACTCCTGCTGCTATAAAGAATCTTTTCTTCCGTTTACGGTTCTTGCTTACCAGGCTAATAACTACCAAAGCTATTACCCAGTAAGTTGGCAATAATAAAAAAAGGAAAACTTTTGAGAGTAAAAAATACATAAAGGCTTTAATTACCGTTAATTGTTTTTATCGATTAGCTATCATAATTATTAAGCTTAAAAGACGACAAGTATATACAAGCAAAATATTTGATATATTTACATATTATACTCATTTCTGCAAAAGTGCAAATAATACCTAAGTGCTGTTTAGCTAATCGTCATTTATTCTTTACAGATATCCACCCTTGTTAATAAAATAATGCAACCACAGGAATACATTAACAGCGGCATTTTAGAACGGTATTGTTTGGGTTTACTTGATCAAAGTGAATGCGAGTCAGTACTGACCATGTGTGCAACATATTCCGAAGTAAAAAAAGAATTAGCGGCAACTGAACTTGGGATAGAAAAAATGGCGCTTGCAGGCGTAAAGTCCCCAAAACCCGAATTAAAGCAGCGCATATTAGACGCTATTTTCGCAAGCGAACCGGCTGTTACGCTGGATAATTTACCCGCTACCAATAAATATTCAAACTATAAAGACTGGCTTAAGGCAGTTGAACATTTGATACCCGCCCAACCTTTTGATGATTTTTTTGCCTATCCGTTACGTAATGATACTGAAATTGAACAGACATTGGTGGTAACCAAATTGGGTGTACCCCAGGAAACACATGATGATGTTATAGAAAGCTTTTTTATACTCGAGGGAAGTTGTGTTTGCAAAGTCGGGCTACAAACTTATACCTTAAACCCTGGTGATTTCTTAGAGATCCCTCTGCACGAAGAACATGACGTTACGCTGCTATCACCGTATGTTGTCGCTATATTACAGCATAAGCTGGTAAATGATAAGCTATAATCGCTCAATACTTTAGTCATTTTTATATTCTTTTCTTAATTATCTTGGCCCTGTAAAGGCTCATGCTTTATCCCTTTCGCGGATTTGGTATCGCCCTGCCAATTTTAACCTGTAGTTTTTGATTTTAAAATGAATAAGCGTTTCCTTTTCTGTTTGATTTTTTTATGCTATTTAAAGTTCGGCGCATCGGCGCAGGTAAGTGGTGACCGCGCACTCGCGCAAACCATTTTAACCAATAAAGATTTCGATACCGTGCAGGCAAAGTCTGTTAAGTTGCTGTCGGGTTTCTCTGCCGGTACATCTTATAACGAGGTCTGGATCCGCGATTTTAATACATTTATTAAGGGCTCACTTAAAGCACATCCAAAAGAAGAAGTAAGGAAAATGCTGCTGATGTTTTTTAAGATCCAGGGCGATGACGGCAATATTGTAGACGGCGTAGTTGAAACCACAAAAGCCAATGTTGGCTATGATTACCGCCATTCGGACCTACTGCCTGGCTGGGAAGCTCATAAAAATACAGTAGAAACCGACCAGGAATCATCCCTTGTTCAGGCCGTCCGTAAATATATTGATGTTACCGGTGATGTGTCTATCCTTGATGAGCAGATAGGTGGTAAATCGGTTATCAGCCGGATAGAAGACGCGATGAACTATATCATGAAGGACCGCTGGTCGGCTAAATATGGGTTGGTTACCGGCGCAACTACCATCGACTGGGGCGACATACAAGCCGATGGCGGCTGGGGTGTTGCCGTTAACCAAAAAACCAAGTGGGCTATTGACATTTATGACAATGCCATGTTTGCCATGGCGATAAAGGATTTCCTCCACTTTAAACCTAAAGATTATAAGACAAGCAAGAACTGGAACGCCATTGCCAGCTCACTTAAAGCCAATGTGCGCAAATATTTATGGCAGTCCGCAACAAGTAAGTACATCCCACATTTGTACCTGGATGGCAGCCCATTCCCGAAGGAGTTTAACGAGAACCAGATCCTGTATACAGGCGGTTCCATCTGCGCAATCCTGGCAGGGTTCAACACCAAAGCAGAGGTAATTGAGATCAACCGGCAAATGCTGGCTGCTGCGGCTAAGGAGAAGTTTGCTACCATTGGCATGACCGTTTACCCGCCATACCCTAAAGAGCTGTATCCTAACGTGGCCCCTTATAATTACCAAAACGCCGGCGACTGGACCTGGTTTGGCGGCAGAATGACCGGCGCTTTACTAAACTACGGTTTGGCCAAAGAAGCCTATGCCGATCTTACCCCAATGACAGACCGCACGATCAAGAACAATGGCTTTTTTGAATGGTACAATGTGCAAACCGGCGCGCCGAGTGGGTCGGGTAGTTTCAGGGGCGAGGCGGGTGTGTTGTACGATGCTATCAGCCTGTTAAAACAATGGGCGACTGAGCATAAGTAATGGCTTTTATTCTTAACAAGTAATTCACACGAATTTTCAGCATTATACCCGTAGTAAAAACCGGCGTTTTCCGGGTATCGGCCGTTATGCTGGTAGTAAAAATTGGTGTTTATCGGGTATAAGCGGTTTTACCGGTAGTAAAAATTGCCATTTATCGGGTATTGGGGCTTATGCCGGTAGTAGGTTTTTAATTCAAAGAACTGATTGTCAACAAATTGACTAATTTGACTATTAAATGGGTTGGTTTTTTTGCATTTTCAGATACGCTGAAAATGACGAAGATTTGAATGTCGGCGAGGCGGACTGCTCTATACAAAAATACAAAAAATACTTCAGACAATATCCATAACATTGATGGTTCGGATCATTAGATATTAACCAATGAAGTTTAATACTTCAAACACATTAAACGTTCATACAATCCTCGGTTTGCAAAATGTCGAATTCACCAATCGTTCCTATGGAACGAGACTAAATCGTGTGCTATTTCCTACCGACCAGACGTCCTGATGGGACGAAAAAAGCACTTCTTAGCGTGCCATAGGCACGCCTCGTTGGTAGAAATGAATATCAAACATCCATTTTACTTCCATCGGAACGTTTGGTGGTATTGAAGATGCTATGTACCACTTGTTTTAACCGTTATTTTAACCGGGAGATTTTGCGGGTTAACTTAAACCGCCGGAAGACCCTGAGGGTACAGGAAAATGAACACAATTCTGCTGTTTTTTATACGACATAATGCAATCTCCGTCATTTTTTTCAGCAAAAATGCATTTTCCGTCAATTTTCTTCAATACTAAACTTTACCTTCCGTCTCAGCAGGGTCTCCCGGAGAGGATCCTGCGTTGTTAAATCGTGCTACTTCGGGGTCTCCGTTGGAAGATACTGAGGGGACAGGAAGAATTATTTATAAAGTAGTTTACTCTAATTGTAGTTTAAATAAACTAAATTCAAACTGAGACACTACTAAATGATTATGACGGGAATAGAAGCAAATGAAAAATTAAAGAAATTCAATTATCTGGTTGGAAAAGCCATTGCTCAAGATACTATTGCTGCGATAATTCCACTTCCAATTGATTCGAAAATGACAGCGGAAGAAATGGTCACTATGATTTTTAATAATACCCCACATAAATTGTTCGATTGCTCCAACTTTAGAATTATAGTGATGCTAAATATTCAGGAATTTTATGATAATGGTGTTGTTATATGGAAAGATTTGGATGATGTTTTGGCATTGTTGGAGATCGAGGAGGATAATTAAGTATATTCCGACTTCTGTCTCAGCAGGGTTTCCGTTGGAAGATCCTGAAGGGACAGGAAAACAGTATACAATTATAATTAATCACTACCTTGGTTGTATAATTACAATTATGCATCAACCTAAACATCTTAATATAGCTTTGTCGCTCATTTTAGTTATTGCTTTTTTATCGTGCAATAAAAAGAGTGATAAAATTGAAATTAAAGGAACAATAAATGGGCTTGATAATACCTGGATGTATTTAAGTAATACATATCCTGTTGGTAGTAAACCGATTGATTCGGTACGAGCGATTAATGGAACCTTTGTTTTCAAATATCATCCGGATACCGTTTACGAACCACATTTAGTTTTCCTATCCTACAAAAACAAAATAAATAAAAAGCGCGATCTGGCAATTGACGATCCCAATAAACCTGGTCATTTTTATCTTGATTTTTTAATGGAATACGGAACTACTTATTTAACCTTCGATTTAACAAAGGAAAAAGGAGTAATTGTAAACTACGGCCCGCAGAATAAATTTTATTTTGATAATATTGATCTTCCATTTATCAACGTTAGTCATGACCCCAAAAGGCATAAAGACTTTGTAAATAGAGTTATCAAAAAAATAAAAGATATGCCCGATGCATATTGGGCTATGTTTGCGTTAGATAATTTCAAGTTTGCAGTTGACAATGCCGAATTAAAACAGATATACAATGCATTTGATGATGAAACACAACAAAGTTATTCGGGTAAAAAAATAAAGGAATTTTTAAAAAACAGGCCCGATAAAAATGCACCGCGACCCAATAATTTATTAACAGATATTAATGGGAAGCAAATAAAAATGATAGATACCACCAAAAAGCTGAATATGGTGATATTTTGGGCCAGTTGGTGCGGGCCATGCCGGATGGAAATACCATCATTAAAAAAAATAGCAACAGATATTAAGGATAGCAGGTTTAGAATGGTTAGTATATCTATCGACAAAGACACCTTAAGCTGGAAAAAAGCTTTGAATGCCGAGCAAATGCAATGGCAACAATTGGTAATGAACCCTGCTTTACTTGATAAATTGACAGCCCAATACAATTTAGATGCTATACCTCAAATATATTTTATTGATGGTAAAAGAAACCTAGTTGCGCACATGACTGGTTTTGCACCAAATAATGAATCACTATTTAAAAAAACAATTATTGATTTTTTAAAGAAATAAATGAACGAACCAAGCAGAAAAGTGTAATTAAACGCCTAATTGTAGTTTCTTACGAACCCATCAAAGCCACTTAGTGAATATCAACTTTGTAAAAAGCTTGCTTAAGGAAGATGGCGAAATATTGTTGCTAAATAATGGCGACAGGATACCAATTTCTCGCCCTAATCGCGAAAAAGTACGATTAGTGCTTGATGGGTCTTCACGGTAATATTCTGTCTCAGCAGGGGCCTCTCAAGCACCCTGCGTTGAAATCTCTAATTTTTATCTCCGCATTGTTAAATCGCGCTATCTCAGGGTTTCCGTTGGAAAAACCTGCGGAGACGGGAAATGTCGATCTTTTAGTTCCCCTCTTGAGAGGGGGCGCGTTGAATGTGCGGCTGCAGGGGTGTGTTATCACGCGAAAGGACACACCCCTCCACCCCTCTCAAGAGAGGAATCGCACTATCCGCCTGCTCTTTGGGCCGCCTGCTATATTTAGGTAATACCACACCAGAAGCTAATGTTAAATAAGTAGTAGCTATCTAAATAAATGCCTAACTTGCATATACCAATTATTATTAAACCAACCTATCTATGAAGAAATTATATTACATATTACCATTAATGGTATTTGCCTTTTTTTTAAATTCTTGCAAGAAAAGTTCTAAACCCACGGGTACAGGAACACCTGCCACAAAACCAAAATATCTGGTTCAGGTAACCCAGGTTTCAACAGGCCCGGCTGCTCTTGGCAGTCCGGTATCCACCTCATTTACTTATTATACCTACGATAGCAAGAAAAGACTAAGTACAGTAAAAAGTGGAAATAACCTCACAAACTATGTTTATCAAGATGATGGTAATTTATATTCAACCGACAATGTAAACAATGTAGATAACTACAGAATTTATTATGTATTTACTTATGACGGGGGTAAATTGACATCCTACACGTTACAACGATATTCGGGTACTAAAATAACTGCCGAAACCACGTACACCTATGTTTACAATGGAGGCAGGGCAACTGAGTTACATTTTGATATTTATTATCAGTTATTTACATACGACAGTAATGGCAACATCACAAAAATATCCTATCACGGAGATACTGAATTTAGTACAGTTTATACTTACGATAATAAAAAGAATGCATTTATTAACGCTCCTTTTAAATATCCATTGTTTGGAGACATTTCCCGTTTATCGCCTAATAACCAAATAACAAACACAACCGAAGGGCTTTCCACAAATATCTTAACCACGACTAATTATAATTATGATAGTGATGGTTATCCTATAGCGGGCACTTCAAGTAGTGATTATGCAAACAGTAGTAGTTCTAAATTTACTTACATATATGGTACACTTGAATAAATAAACTGTCAAAGGTATAACTTCTACTTCATCCAGGCTCTTTTCTCGTCTCAGCAGAGTTTCTCGGAGAGGAACTTGCGTTTGTAAATCATGTCCCCTCAGGTCTCCGTTGGAAGACCCTGAGGGGACAAAAAATACTTAAACAACCAAATATGAAACCTTTGTTCCTGCTTTTATCACTATTGTGTTCATCTGTTGCATTTGCCCAGAAAACAGACACTATCACATTTTTTTCGCCGGCATTTAACCAGGAGCGTACCGTGTATGTGCAAACGCCCGAATTTTATAAATACCAATCGGACGCGGTGAAACTGCCGGTGTTTTATATTCTTTACGGGCAGAACGATTGGTTTGTTAACCCCACGCTAAGTTCAATCCGTTACCTGCAATACACCCATGAAATCCCGCAGGCAATCATTGTTATCATCCCTCTTAAAAACAGGAACAGGGAATGCGGCCTGGTTTCGCTTACCCAGCCGGAAGCCCCGCTGCACCAATTTATAACCCATGAGATCGGTGAAAAAATAAAGTCTTATAATCCCGGGAATTACCGTGTACTTATCGGGCATTCGTTTTCAGCATCGTTCTCTATGTATTCCTATCTGCTGTCGCCTGGCTTTTATTCGGCCATTATTGCCAATTCGCCGCTCGATCAGCTTGAAGAGCTGATACAGGCCTTTCAAAAAGATAAACGTATAGATAAAAGCAGGCTATACTTATCGTACGGCTCGGTTGATAAAGATTCGTACCACAGAAAAGCTTACGAAGAAATGAAAACAAAGTACCCTGACTTTTTTAACCAGGCGCACACTTTCCTGGCAAATTTTTCAGGCCATACCGCCATGCCTATCGCATCCGTTCCGGAATTGCTGAATGAGGCATTTAACAATTTTGCAGGCCGGTATAACGGAATTGCAAAAGTAGACGAAATGTATAAGCTTGTGGAGCATCCGGGGCCGGTTGCCAGAGAACTGGCCGAGGTAGAACGAAGCTCGACATTGGGTGACCTGCCCTATCCGCCCGAGCTGCCTGAAATTAATGGCATCGCGTCCCGTTACCTGGCCAGCGGATACACAGACTACGGTATAAAAATTTACGAAATGGCGTTAAAATACTACCCAAATTATTATGATTTTCATTACCAGTTAGCTAAATTTTATGCCGGCAGCGACAAACAAAAGGCAAAATTATACCTGGATAAGGCCCTTGAATTATTAAAACAATACCGCGAAACAAATTATGCTGCTGCTGTTGCAGAGATAAACGAGTTTAAGGAAAAGAACGGGTTGTAAAAGAAAGGCGCTCCGTAGGAAGACCTTACACGCAAAAAAGAGATGTCATGCTGAGGCCCTCGAACCTGCCAGCCGGCAGGCAGGGCATGAGCGTAGGCCTTTGCCCGCCAATCCTTCGACAAGCTCAGGATGACAACGTTCATACAAAACACACTCTAAAACTACCCCTTCCCATCATAAAAATCCTTCACAGCCTTTGCACCGCCGGCAATGTTAGGTAGTTTCATTTCAGAATATTTACGGGCGAAGATAATGCCTTCGGCGCCGGCATTTAGCGCGGTCATGGTCGACCGGTAGGCGTCCTCGGGTGTGGTTTGTTTATTTTTGGCGGCGTTTGGGATATCGATATCCAGGCCGGCGTAAATCTTGCATTTGCCCTGAACGCCATCTAAAGCGCGTTTGGTTTCTTTAGCCACATAAT
>JAQBOP010000158.1 GCA_028287975.1 Mucilaginibacter sp.
CCGACTTTTTATTACCGATGGCTTCGCGGCGCTAACCGCTGCCCGGCAAATTATAGGCTATGAAAGCGATAACGAAGGCATAGTACCCCGCTATAAAAAAAAGACAGATAAGTTTTACACTCAACTACTATCACTACCCACAGACAGATATTTTGAGTTTAACCGCAATGTATATTTCTTTGAAACCGCTTTGGGTGAAGCGATCAGTATAACATCACCACAAATAAAAACGGATGGCGGTGCAAAAAATGGCATTGCCATACTGCCCGGCGCTGGTGCTTTTAAACGCGGCTGGGAAAACGAAAAGTTTTTACAACTGATCCAACGCCTGTTGCAGCAAACCAAACAACCCATCAGTTTAATAGGCGGCCCTGCCGAGGTTAAGGCCGGCGACTATTTAATGCAGAACCTTCCGGCGGGTAGTATCGACAATCTAATTAACAAAACATCGCTGCCGCAATTAATTGAACTGATAGGCAGTTCATCATTATTAATTGCTAACGAAACCAGCGCCATCCACATGGCGGTTGCAACACAAACGCCATCTGTATGTGTTTTAGGGGGCGGGCATTTCGGGCGGTTTGCGCCTTATCCCGCAGGGACAAAAAACGCGCCCGTTTGTGTTTACGATAAAATGCCCTGCTATTACTGCAACTGGCTCTGCATTTACAAAACCGAAAGCCATGAGCCTTTTCCTTGTATCTCAAACGTCAGCCTTGAAAATGTATGGCAGGCAGCGTTGCCTTTGCTGCCTGCATAACACTAATTGAATATTTACGTTAACTTTGCAAACTTTTATAATATTTAATGAAAACATATTTCCGGCTACTTTCATTTGCAAAGCCAATTGAAAAATTTGCTATTCCATATTTCATAGTAACGCTGCTATCTATCGTATTTAACACACTTAACCTGGCTTTATTAGTACCGCTTTTGCAAACGCTGTTTTCAAATGATAAAGCGACATGTACTACCGCGATAGCCAAGCCTATGGCTAAACCGGATATAACCCATTTAAGCGCCACTTTTGATTATTATGTACATTATTTTATAAGCCATTATGGTGCATGGACAACGCTGCAGTTTGTTTGCGGCGTTTTAGTAGCCTCTGTTGTATTAAGTAATTTGTTTAGATACGCCTCGCAGCGTATTATGGAGAACCTAAGGGTGCATACCCTGCTTAATCTGCGCAAGTCGGTTTTTAATAATGTGATGGACCTGCATCTTGGATACTTTAGTAATGAACGTAAAGGGGATATTATCTCAAAAGTAGCATCAGATGTACAGACGGTACAATATTCTGTTACTGCGACATTACAGGTTGTATTTAAAGAGCCGGCCCAACTGATATTTTACGTGGTAACGCTGTTTTTTATCAGCACTAAACTTACTATTTATTCATTACTGGTAATACCTGTATCGGCTTTCATTATATCACGTATAGTAAAAAGATTAAAAGCGCAGGCGATAGACGCCCAGCAAAGGTACGGTAACATGATAAGCTACCTTGACGAAGCTTTATCGGGTATAAAGATCATAAAAGCGTTTAACGCTTCAAATTTTATAAAAGGGCGCTTTAACGAGGAAAATCAACGTTACTCACACATCACACGCTCAATGGCCAGGCGCCAGCAATTAGCATCGCCTGTTTCAGAAACTTTAGGGGTGATGATGATTGCCTGTATTGTATTATATGGCGGGTACCTGATCTTAAATAAACAATCGGGCGATTTGACCGGCGCGGCATTTATAGGCTACATTGCTATATTTTCGCAGATAACACGCCCTGCAAAAGCCCTTTCAGATTCATTTAGCAATATTCATTTGGGTATTGCCGCCGGCGAACGTGTATTGTCCCTGATAGATGAAAAACCATTAATAAAGGATCTTCCCGATGCTGTTGCCGTCACCGGCTTTAAAGAAGGTATTCATTTTAAAAATGTAAGCTTTGCTTATAATGAACGCCCGGTTCTGTCGCATGTGGATTTTACTATCCCGCGTGGTAAAACCGTTGCGTTAGTTGGGCCGTCGGGTGGCGGTAAATCTACACTGATGGATCTGATACCGCGTTTTATGGATCCCCAGTCGGGCGCAATATTTATTGATGACAAGGATATCAAGCACGTTACATCACACTCGTTACGCGGGTTAATGGGCACTGTTAATCAGGAGTCTATCCTGTTTAATGATACCATTTACAACAATATTGCCTTTGGTAAGCAGGATGCCACGCAGGCAGAAATTGAAGCCGCCGCCCGTATTGCCAACGCCCACAACTTTATTTTAGAAACAGACGATGGGTATAATACCAACATAGGCGACCGCGGTACCAAATTATCAGGCGGACAGCGTCAGCGCATTTGTATTGCGCGCGCAGTGCTAAGTAACCCACCGATCATGTTGCTTGACGAAGCCACATCAGCACTGGATACCGAATCAGAAAAACTGGTGCAGGACGCTTTGAATAACCTGATGAAGAATCGTACATCATTGATCATTGCGCACCGTTTAAGTACTATCCAAAATGCCGACATTATTGCGGTATTGGAAGGTGGTAAAATAGTGGAGCAGGGCAATCACCAGGAATTGATGAACCACAACGGCTTATACCGTAAGCTCATCGATATGCAGACTTTTAGTGCTGATTAACAATTTTAGGCTATTTCCCGTACGATTAGTTTATGACTAAATAGGCATATTTGCAGCATGAATGAGCGTGAGACGCCTTATAGAACTAAATCGGCTGTTCTGTTTATTGTATTTAACCGCCCGGCCGAAACAGCTGCAGTGCTTGAAAAAATAAGAGAAGCCCGGCCCGCCCGCCTGTATATCGGTGCTGACGGCCCCCGTGCCGATAAACCTGGTGAAGACGAAATTTGCAAACAAACCCGTGAGCAAGCACTTAAAATTGATTGGGATTGCGAGGTGAAGACTTTTTTTAAAAATGAAAACGCCGGTTGCAAAGTGGGTGTGGCGTCGGCGATCCAGTGGTTTTTTGATAACGAGGATGAAGGTATCATTTTGGAAGACGATGCCTTGCCGTCTAATAGTTTTTTCAGGTTTTGCGACGAGATGCTGGAAAAATATCGCTTAGATACACGGATAAGAATTATATCAGGCGCTAATTTTCAGCAAGGAAAAAAATGGGGAGATGCTACTTACTATTTCTCCAACCTGATACATTGCTGGGGCTGGGCCGGCTGGCGAAGGGTTTGGAACGAGTATGATATCGATCTTAAACAGTACGATGAAAAAGATGTAAAGGAGAAGTTATCCAATGTTTTTAATGATCAGATGATTATTGATACCTGGCATGATCTGTTTGTACGCACAAAAGCAGGCGATATCGATACCTGGGACTACCAGTTAGGTTTCAGCAGTTTCTTTAATAACGGGCTTTGTATTATTCCAAATTATAACCTGGTAACCAATATTGGTTTTGGCGCAAATGCTACCAATACCTTTAATGAGGATAGCGCGTTCTCAAAAATGCAGTTAGAAGAGATCGGTGAAATAAAGCATCCGCTATATATTCTTCCTGAAAAGCAGGCAGACCTGTTCACCTTAAATAAAGAATTTTATATTGCCGAAAAAAAGCGCCAGAATTTGCCCCGCAAAAGATTTAAACGCTGGCTAAGATCACTCGTGTTAAAAAAATAAATGTATAACTTCAGGTAGTTTTTTAGCTACGGTTTAAAAGGTAACCAATATGCCCACCCCTATTATTTTTTTTCATTACGGTAATCCCCAATATTTAAAATACAGTCTTAAACAGGCCAGATATTTTAATCCGGATAGCCCTATTTATTTATTAGGCGATAAAAAAAATAACCGTTACCCGTTTGTTATCCATGTGTCTTCTGATAAATACAGAGCTAAGGCACAAGCCTTTATTGATAGGTATAAACACCGGTCGTCAAATAATGAAAGCTATGAACTAAACTGCTTTTTAAGGTGGTTTTATATTAAGGCCTTTTGCGAAGAAAACGGCATAGAATCTTTTATTTACCTGGATTCGGACGTACTACTTTTTCAGGATGTATCTAAACTGGTGCCGCTTTTTAATAATTGCAATATCGCGAATACCTGCGACGATACGGGTATGCCTGCTTTTACTTATTTTAAAGATCAAAAAGTACTAAATGATTTTTGTGAATATTTGTTGCACGCTTATACCGATAGCAAACTGGTAAACGAATTAGACGCCCTTTACCAGCCTTTTATTGACGACGGACAGATGGGTGGAATTTGTGATATGACGCTGTTTCACTTTTACTTTCGTGACCATCCTGCCGGAACCCTTAAGATTGACATGGTAGGCGATGACATAGCCGTAGACAGCAACATTAACCGCCAGGATGGGTATGAAGTGGAAGACGGCATAAAAAAAATTTACTGGAAAGATAAACTGCCTTACGCAAAAAACCTGAAGAGCGGCAGGATGATCAGGTTTGCAACGCTGCATTACCAGGGTACGGCTAAAAACGCTATGCGGCAACATTATATGGCCGGCGGTTATCAGCTGGCTAAGTTTTTAGAAACTTTAGATCTTAAGGGTAAATTAAAACGAACCAAAAAGGCCATAAAGAGATCTTTTAAAAAGAGCGTTTAACCTTAGTTACCTATTAGCTTTTTAGCCTTTGAGTTACTGATCAGCAATACAACGCAAAGTGTAGTTAAATACAACACTATAAACGTTATTGCCTTATACAAGATAAAAAGTGGGATGGCCAGACTATTGGCATCGATGTTAAGGTGCATAAACAGCTCCGGGAATAAAAACACCAACAAGATGTAATGGATAAGATATATGCCGTAAGTAGTTTGGCGTGGTTTAAAATATTCGACAAACTTAAAGGTTTTTAAACGGAGTAAAAAAGCGAAAACTACCAACGAGAAAAGTATGTTGCTGATCCGTAACGTATTAAACGGATCGATACTGTTATTGTTCAGCTGCATTATTTCATACAGGCATAACCCAAAAGTTAAGAGCATGGCTAATACAAGCATCCCGACAGGAATTTTCTTAGCGTTTTTTTCAATACTTTCCCAGTTTTTGCGTAGTTGCGCCCCCAGCCATAAAAAGAAAACAAACCCTAAGATCGCGGTGGTATGCCTTGGGTTTACCCACTCATAATGAATGTTTACCGCATAAAATAAAGTAAACAAAAGCAAAGTCCCGCCCAGGTAAAACGAATATAAATACCGCCTGAAAATTAAGAGGATACTGATACTGATCAAAAAGTTGATGATAAACCAATAGCTGGTATAGAGGTAAAGTATTTTAATTTGTTCAAGTATGTTTGTTATGTTGAACTCGCCATTATGGTATATACGTTCTTTAATGCGCAGATTAATCAATATGCCTATTATATATACAAATGTCCAGAAAACCCAGGGGCCGAAAGTGGTTGAGATCCGCCTTTTAAGGTATTGGCCGGGCGAGTAATCAGCAAACTTCTCGCTGATCAAAAAACCTGCCAGCAAGAAAAAAGCTATCGTTCCAAATTTTGTAAGCTGTATAAGTGCTATGTAAGTATAGTATTTAGCCGATTGAATGGGGAAGGGGTCAACGTGAAATGC
>JAQBOP010000167.1 GCA_028287975.1 Mucilaginibacter sp.
CGGGTGGTATCGGCCGGCACCATAAAAAGCAGCACCGCATTACGTTCGATATGCTTAAGGAAGCGGATGCCCAGGCCCTTACCTTTTGATGCTCCCTCAATGATCCCCGGAATATCTGCCATAACAAACGACCGGTTGTTGCGGTAAGCTACGATACCTAAGTTGGGCACAAGCGTAGTAAAGGCGTAATCGGCTATCTCAGGCTTTGCTGCAGATACTACCGACAGCAAGGTCGACTTACCCGCGTTAGGGAATCCTACCAAACCCACATCGGCCAAAATTTTTAATTCAAGTACGTTCCATACCTCCTGGCCTTCTTCGCCTGGTTGTGCAAAACGCGGGGTTTGCCGGGTAGCGGTTTTAAAATTGGCATTACCCAAGCCGCCACGGCCACCGTTGGTTAGTATTTTAGTTTCGCCGTCGGTGTTTATCTCAAATAATATCTCGCCGGTTTCAGCATCACGCGCAATAGTACCAAGCGGAACTTCCAGTATTTCATCCCTGCCTGTTTTACCGGTGCTTAATGAGCTGCTGCCCGGCTCGCCATCGCCGGCAATAACATGTTTTCTGAATTTTAGGTGCAGTAAGGTCCAAAGTTGCGTGTTACCTTTTACAATAAC
Source organism: Mucilaginibacter sp. (assembly GCA_028287975.1). Taxonomy (GTDB): domain Bacteria; phylum Bacteroidota; class Bacteroidia; order Sphingobacteriales; family Sphingobacteriaceae; genus Mucilaginibacter. Next base: position 621 of record JAQBOP010000167.1, read on the forward strand.
ATGCCCTCCACGTCCGCCGTCGCCGCCATCGGGTCCGCCAGTCGCGGTATGTTTATCGCGATGTAAGTGGGCCGAACCTGCGCCGCCTTTGCCAGACCGACAGCAAATTTTTACGTAATCAACAAAATTTGAACCTGCCATTTGATTTCGGATATCGAATTTAGAACTTCGGATTTAAGCGGAAAGTTTCGAATTTTATAAATTCGAAATCGAACATCCGAAATTCGAAATTAATAAGAAGCAATAACCGTTTCAATAGCGCCTGATATTTCGGCTATTGATCCTATTCCGTTTATGCTTTTAAATTTGTGTTGGTCTTTATAAAAACTGGCAACAGGTGCCGTTTTATCATTATATTCTTTTATTCTTTTACGGATAACCTCAGGATTAGCATCATCCGGGCGGCCCGAATCTTTGCCCCTTAACAATAAACGGTGCTCCAGTTCATCATCATTAACCTCTAACGCTATCATGCCTGATATGGCCGATTTCTTACTTTTAAGCAGATCATCCAAAGCCTGTGCCTGAGCTACTGTGCGTGGGAAACCATCAAAAATAAAGCCTTCAGCGTCTTTGTTTGCGTCAAGTTTATTGCTTATCATGCCTATTACAACCGCATCGGGCACCAATAAACCCTCGTCCATCAGCTTTTTTGCCTCTAAGCCAAGATCAGTGCCTTGTGAGATTTCCCCGCGAAGAAGATCTCCGGTCGACAAGTGTATTAGACCGTGTTTTTCGATAAGTTTTTGTGATTGAGTACCTTTCCCAGCTCCCGGTGGGCCAAATAACACTAAGTTGAGCATGCGCTTTTTTCAAATTAAAAGCCTTCCGGTATTACACAGAAAGGCTTAATTTATTGGTGCACTTGTAGGGATTCGAACCCCAAACCTTCTCATCCGTAGTGAGATGCTCTATCCAATTGAGCTACAAATGCGTTGTTCTATTTTAAATACCCGCTTTTTTTAACGGACTGCAAAAATAGGATTTCTTTTTAAAAGTGTCGAAAATATTTGAAAATTACTTCACTTTTTCTGCAATCGCTGCAAAATCAGGCAAATCACCGGCAGATTCCAGTACTTCCGCGTAAATAATGTTCTGCTCTTCGTCAATAACAAAGGCTGCTCTTTTAGATACACCCTTCAGGCCGAATGCAAACTCTTCATAGATAGCCACATACGCAGTTGATACCTCTTTGTTAAAATCAGACAGCAGATCAAACTGGTAATTGTTCTCTTCTTTAAACTTAGCCAGGGTAAAAGGCGAGTCGACAGATATGCCCAGTATGGTCGCGTTCAAGCCGTCGTAATAGCCAAAACTATCGCGCATGGTGCACAGTTGTGTGGTGCAAACACCGGTAAACGCCATCGGGAAAAAGTGGATCACCACTTTACGGCCCTTAAAATCGGCCAATGAAACTTCTTTTAACGCTGATGAATATAAAGTGAACTGCGGTGCCGGCTGGCCGATGGTTAATGACATAGTTATTCTGTTTTTTCTGCAAAGAAATATTATTAAAGCTTAGCAATGATAATCTGTAAGTAATAATTATTGCGCCTTGCAAAATCAAAATAATATCTTTTACTTTGTAATTCAAAGTACTTTTTATTGTTAATTATGTTTCGCTTTAACACCCGCTATTCCCTGCTAACCATTTTATTGTTTTTAACCGAGGTATTTATTGGCCGGTATATGGACGACGCCCTCATTCGCCCCTATGGTGGTGATTTTTTAGTGGTGATATTGATCTACTGTTTTGTAAGATCATTTTTTAAAACACCTGTACTTCGTACTGCAATTGGTGTTTTGTTGTTTTCGTATTTTATTGAAATAACCCAATATTTCCACCTGGTAGATATATTGGGCTGGCATAATTGTAAAATAGCGCGGATAGTTATGGGCACGTACTTTTCTTTTGTTGATCTGCTTGCTTACACCTTGGGTATTTTATCGGTGCTCATTATTGAAAACCTATTTAGCCATGAACGCGCCACAAAAAATTAAACTGCAACATCGTATCAAAATATATACCTGGATAGTTATAATAGGTTTGTTATTGAGTGGAATTACCGCCTTTCCTATCCAGACAGAGCTGGCTATATTGATCAGACACCAAGCTGCAGCAAGTATCATTAGCGCGTGGCTCAACAAAGTTTATCATGCAATAGAAATAACCAACCTCAATTATCCGTTTTTAAGTTATGGTACAGATTGGCTGGCTTTTGCCCACCTGATGCTGGCGGTATTATTTATTGGCCCGCTTAAAGACCCGGTAAAAAATATATGGGTAATTGAATTTGGGCTGATAGCCAGTGTTTGCATTTTCCCGTTGGCTTTTATAGGGGGCAGCATAAGGGGTATACCGTTTTTCTGGACCATGATAGATTGTTCGTTCGGCGCGGTTACTTTGTTACTGCTGATACCCTGCTACCGGGCCATTAAACGCTTAAAAACGCTGCCATGAAATATTTTGTAGATCAGGATTCTATTGTGCGTAAGATCTGGGGGAAGGCCGATACCACGCTATTTATTTTTGCCGGCTCGGCTGCCGAGTTTGCTTTAAATAAAGCGGTTGACTGGCTATACTATACAGGCAGGCTTCCAGCTGATCCGTTAGGGCGATTATTCTCGACCGTATCCTATGCCCGGCAGATCATTTTCGCCGAAGAGCAAGCGGCGCTGGCATCAATCGATAAGATCACCGCGATCCATAAAAGCGTTGAACAAAACCGGGCGGCGCAGATACCTGACTGGGCCTATCGCGATGTGTTATTTATGCTGATAGATTATTCAATCCGTTCGTTCGAATTATTGGACAGGCCACTCACCCACGCCGAACAGGTTGAAGTTTTTGATGTGTTCTACCGGGTCGGCCTAAGAATGCAATTAACCGGGCTGCCCGGCAATTTTACTGATTGGCAGCAAATGCGCCGGGAACACCTGCAACAAGACCTGGCTAACAGCACTTACACCTACCATCTGTATCAGCAATATAAAAAACACCTAGGATGGTTAAGGTATGCCTTATTGGTAAAAGTGCAATTGCTACTGGTACCTGCAAGAGTAAGCGATTTATTACAGTTGGGCAAAGCAGATTGGATAAAACTGGTACTGGCTTGTTATAAATTTTTAAGACGATTAAAAGTTGAAGAGGGTTTGAGGAACGCGTTGTTGCCGAAGGAGTACAAGGTGCAGATTATGGGGTTGGATATAAAACATTAACTCATAATCAACAGTTATAATCCCGATATTTATTTGAATGAAAGCCATCATCATTACCCGCCCAGGCCTGCCCGAAGTTTTACAAATTGCCGAAAGGGCCATGCCTGCCTACACTGACGATGAGGTGCTGATAAAAGTTGCTGCCACCGGTGTTAACAGGCCTGATATCGCGCAGCGTAAGGGCCATTACCCGCCGCCGGCCGGAGCGCCACAGGACATCCCCGGATTAGAAATAGCGGGAACTATTACCCATATCGGCGCCAATGTAACCCACCTTAAAGTTGGCGATGAGGTTTGCGCACTGGTTACAGGCGGCGGTTACGCCGAATATTGTAACGTCCCCGAAGGGCAATGCCTGCCCATCCCGCAGGGCCTTAGTTTTATTGAAGCGGCATCATTGCCCGAAACTTTTTTTACGGTATGGAGCAACGTGTTCGACCGTGGCCGGCTGCAACCCGGCGAAAGCCTGCTTATTCACGGCGGCTCGAGCGGTATCGGGGTTGCGGGCATCCAAATGGCAAAGGCAATGGGCAGCATTGTTTATGTAACAGCAGGTTCTGACGAGAAATGTAAATTTTGCGAGGACCTTGGCGCTGCAAAAGCCATCAACTATAAAACAGAAGATTTTGAAGCTGCGATAAAAGAAACTACCAATGGCAAAGGCGTAAATGTTATTTTAGATATGGTAGGCGGCAACTATACCCCACGTAACTTGCAAGCCTTAGCCGACGATGGTCGCCTGGTAATGATCAATATGATGGAGGGTAAAGACACTCAGGTTGATCTTTCTGTTATCCTGCGCAAGCGGCTTACCATAACCGGCTCGGCATTGCGCCCACGCAGCGTCGAATTTAAAAGCGCCATAGCCCGCGCATTGCAAAAAAACATCTGGCCATTTTTAGCATCCGGGCAAATAAAGCCGGTTATCAATGCTGTATTCGCCGCGGAAAAGGCTGCGGACGCACACGCGTTGATGGAAAGCAGTCGGCACATTGGCAAAATAGTTTTGAGTTTTGATGCCTGAAAGTGGTAAGCACAATTGTTTAAATATTAATATTTTATAGCATACAAAGCGCTTTTCGAAAAATAATTGGCTATAACCATTAAATCGTTGCAGATTTATTAATGATAAGTGTAAAAAATCTCACTTCAAGTATTTTAATATTGTATTATAAACCTTAACTTTGCGCCCTGAAATAGCGCTAAAAAAGGTTTTAAACTATTTTAACAATATATTTAAAAAAATACCCGGTTATATATGCCAAACATTGGAAAAATATCACGGATCATCGGTCCGGTAGTCGACGTCAGCTTTGCTGAGAATGCTCATCTTCCTAAAATTTACAGTGCGTTAGAGATCACTAAAGACAATGGTCAGAAGATCGTTTTAGAGGTGCAGCAGCACTTAGGCGAGGACCGCGTACGTGCGGTTGCCATGGATTCGACCGACGGCTTATTGCGCGGAATGGATGTTCTCGATCTGGAATCAGCAATTAAAATGCCTGTCGGCGATGATATTAAAGGTAGGGTATTTAACGTAGTGGGCGATGCTATTGATGGTATCCCTAACTTAGATAAAACAAATGGCCTCCCTATACATGCCAACCCTCCCCGTTTTGAAGATCTTTCTACCGAGGCCGATATATTGTTTACCGGTATTAAAGTTATCGACTTATTAGAGCCTTATGT
>JAQBOP010000177.1 GCA_028287975.1 Mucilaginibacter sp.
ATCCTTATAAATTTGATTTCCAGATCCATTATGATTTGATAGACGATGCCTTGCGTATCACTTATAAGGTGATCAACCTGGATAGAAAGACCATCTATTTTTCGGTTGGCGGCCACCCTGCCTTTAATGTACCTTTTACCAAAGGCGAGAAGTATGAAGACTATTACCTGGAGTTTGAAGTTGATGAAAAACTGGAAACCCATCAACTATCTGCCGATGGATTTTTTAACGGGCAAACATTACCCGTGCCAACACAAAAAGGCAAGCTATTTTTAACCCGCGATCTCTTTAATAAAGATGCCCTGGTATTTAAAAACTTAAAATCGCGTGTGGTAACCATTAAAAGTACGCAACATGATAAAACGTTGACGGTTGAGTCCCCTCATTTTAATTACCTGGGGATCTGGGCCAAACCCGGTGCCGATTTTGTCTGTATTGAGCCATGGCTGGGCTGTGCCGATACGGAAGGCAAGCACGTTGATATTACCCAAAAAGAAGCGATACAAAAATTACATATGGGGCATGTTTTTGAGGCTGCGTTTTTTATCAGCATGTAATTTATGGCTGCCCCTACCCAACGTTTTAGTAACCGAGTAGATAATTATGTAAAGTATCGCCCAGGCTATCCGGTAGAAAGCATTGATTTCTTAGAACAGGAGGCGCATCTTTCCAAACAATCTGTAATTGCTGATATTGGCTCCGGAACCGGGATCTTTACCCGCCTTTTATTGGACAAAGGTTATACCGTTTACGCGGTAGAGCCTAACGAAGCTATGCGAAATAGTGCAGAGGAGCAGTTAAACGGTTATCCCAATTTCCATTCGGTTAACGGCACTGCTGAAGACAGCACACTTGATAAAAAGAGTGCAGACCTGATAGTATGCGCGCAGGCTTTTCATTGGTTCGACCAGGAAAAAACAAAGGCTGAATTTAAAAGGATCTTAAAACCCGGAGGACAGGTAGCTTTGATCTGGAACAACCGGCAAATTGAAATAGACGCGTTTGCCGTGGCTTATGAACTGTTATTACAACAGCAAGGCTCTGATTATAAAGAAGTAAACCATCGCAACATAACCGACGTTAATTTTTGCAACTTTTTTAAAGGCGGTAAATACGAGGTAGCCAAATATGACAACGTACAGGTATTTGATGAAGATGGTTTGATTGGCCGAGCCTTCTCATCGTCTTACATCCCACCTAAAGAAACAGAAGCCGGGCAAGCGTTTCTTGGTGAGCTTAAAGCCTTATTTGAACAATATCGAACAGATGGCTCGGTAAACTTTGTGTACCAGACAGAGGTTTATTTGGGCAAGGTTTAAAAGACTTACGAAGTTTCTAAAACTTCGTAAGTCTAAAAATCTACATTAAAACAATCCCAACTGCCCCTTATCGTCCATATCAATATCGTCAGGGTTAGTGATCTCAAAATCTATTTTCTTGGGGGGAGATTGCACCGATTTTTCGGGAGATTCCACCGATTCTGCAGGAGATTGCACCGATTCCTCAGATGACTCTGCTGATGCTTCCAATTCATCCGGTTGCGGGGTCTCATCCACCACAACTTTATCCTCGGGCGTTATCAAAATTTCTGTATCTGCAACTGAGTCCGGTTCCGGATCTGGTACGTCTTCCTCATCATCGTGTTCGGCTTCTAACACAACGCTTTGTACAATGTGTACAGATAAACGGTTACCCATAGCTTTCATGCCTTTTACATCTATCAGGTCGGCCAGGTTAAGCTCGACCGTTTCGGGTATTTTTGTTGCACCCTTAAGTTGGTCAACTTTAACAACCGCCTGCGAAGCGCCCGATATTATGGTCATTTTCGACCCGTTCTCGTCACTGATGATACTTGTTTGTTTACCTATGGCCGTGTTCTCAAATACAAAGCGCTTTACCAGGTAGTTTTTTGATTTGCCATCATAGTGTACAACCGAGTAAACTTTCTCAGGGTTATATTTTTCTATGATCACCATCTTATCATCAAAATGGTTATTCAGATCAAAGCTGGTTAACTCGTAAATGCCGTTTGCAAATACAGTCAGAATGCGGTCGTCACCATCAAATTCGCCTAAAAACTTACCCCTTGCATCAACATTCAGGCGTTTCAAAATATCGTCGTACCAGATCTTACGACCGGCAAGTGTCGAGATCCCCTTAGCTTTTAAAATGATCTTTTTAACCGGGTACTTGGTAATGATATTACCCATAGAAGCGCGGCCCTTAATAGCCAACTGCGCAAAGTCCTCGTCGAACTGTAGTTTTTTTAGCTTGGCATGAGGCTTTAACGCTACGTTAACTACTTCGGCCTCGCCATTTGGATTGGCAGAGAAATATAGTACCCTTGATCCTTTGCTGCCTTTGGTCAGGTCATACTCCTTATCGCGGGTAACCCCGGTAACGGCAAAACGCTTAATATAACTTACGCCGGTTTGACCGTCTTTATAGATCATGTTATAGATCGTACGCTCATCATTCTTTTTAAATACGGCTACGTGGATGATCTCTTTACCCACAAATACCTTATCCTGTATCTTGGTGACAATGCAACGCCCATCCTCGCGGAATACAATGATCTCGTCGATATCAGAACAATCGCCAACAAACTCGTCTTTCTTTAAACCGGTACCAATAAAGCCGTCCTCACGATTAACATATAGCTTAACGTTTGCCAGCGCAACCTGCGATGCTTCTACCTTATCAAAAGTGCGCAGTTCAGTTTTACGCTCGCGACCTTTGCCATATTTCTCTTTCAGCCTTTCAAACCAATCGATAGTGTATTCGACCAGGTGTTTCAGGTGATTTTTTACCGTCTTGATCTCGTTTTCCAGGTTTTTGATCTGCTCGTCCGTTTTCTTGAAATCAAAGCGGGTGATACTGCTCATCGGCTTGTCTATCAGCTTGCGGTAATCCTCGGCCAATATCGGGCGGTAAAATAATTGCAGGAACGGCTCGAACAAACGGTTCAGCACCACAAGCACTTCATCAAACGTGCCTGATGTTTCATAGTCCGGATGTTTGTACATCCCTTCCTGGATAAAGATCTTAAGCAATGAGCTGAAGAATATTTTCTCCATTAATTCTTTCAGCTTGATCTCCAGCTCTTGTTTTAACAGTTCTTTGGTATAATGCGTACTTTCGGTAAGCATGTCGTTCACGCTCATAAAGCGCGGCTTATCGTCCTGGATCACGCAGGTATTTGGCGAGATAGAAACTTCGCAATCAGTAAAGGCATACAGTGCGTCAATGGTTACATCAGGTGAGATCCCCGGTGCCAGGTGGATAACAATTTCTACGCTTTGTGATGTATGGTCATCAATGCGTTTTATCTTAATTTTACCTTTTTCGTTAGCGGCAATAATACTTTCTATTAAACTAACGGTAGTTGTAGAAAACGGAACCTCTGTAATAACAAGCGTCTTTTTATCGCGCTCACCAATTTTGGCACGGACTCTTACTTTACCTCCGCGCTGTCCGTCGTTATAGGCAGAAACATCAGCCATTCCGCCGGTTGGAAAATCAGGGAGCAGATTTGGCGTTTGCCCCCTTAATACTGCGACTGAAGCATCCAGTAATTCAATAAAGTTATGCGGTAAGATCTTGGTGGCCAAACCCACGGCTATCCCCTCAGCACCTTGTGCCAACAGCAACGGAAACTTTACCGGCAGTGTAATTGGTTCTTTGTTTCGGCCGTCATAACTGGCTTGCCAAACGGTAGTATCCGGGTTAAAAACAACTTCTAAGGCAAATTTTGATAACCGAGCTTCAATATAACGCGGCGCTGCCGCTGAATCGCCCGTAACCGGGCGGCCCCAGTTACCCTGGGTATCAATAAGTAATTCTTTTTGACCAATCTGCACCATGGCATCCCCGATAGATGCATCACCATGCGGATGGTACTTCATCGTATTACCGATAACATTGGCACCTTTGTTAAACCGGCCATCGTCCAACTCTTTAAGCGAATGCAGGATACGCCGCTGCACCGGTTTTAACCCGTCATTTATATGCGGAACGGCACGGTCAAGTATTACATACGATGCGTAATCAAGGAACCAGTTTTCGTACAACCCGTCGAGTGAGGTAACATTGTGTATTTTATCGTCGTTATTATCTATATCTGACATTTTACCACAGAGATGCAAAGAAGGCACAGAGTGCGCTAAGTTTTAATTATTCGACGAATACCGTCTTTTACTTTTAATACGTTGAAATTCATTAATAAGCCCAGTTTGCAACCCGAAACTTTTAAATAAGTTAAGACCTGTGCCAAATGAATATCATTTAATCCTTCAACTGCTTTTATTTCAAGAATCAATTTATTTTCAACCAATAGGTCCAATCTGTAACCACAGTCTAATTTAATTTCTTCATAAATAAGTGGCAAAGGTTTTTCTTTTTCTACATATAAGCCTTTTTTTAACAATTCATAATAGAGGCATTCTTTATATGCCGACTCCAATAATCCCGGACCAAGAACTTTATGTACAACTATTGCAGCCCCAATAACTTCAGTAGCTAAATCATTTTCAATTTGCATTACTCTGTGCTCTTTGTGCCTGCTTAGCGTTCTTTGTGTTAAAAAAACAACTTGACGGGTAAAGATAATAGTTACTATGATAATGTGATTTGAAAATTATAAACATTCTAACTTCAATCTTTTTTCATCTCCCTTACCATCACATTATAACTCCATTTACGCAGCATGGCATTTACGGTATTGATGATGCGTTTCGCTCGCGTCTCATCAGTCTTGGCACTTTCTATCCATTTAATAAAATAGTTGCGGTGCGACATAGCCAGGCTGTTAAATTGCGTAAGCGCTTCGGGGTCAAAATCAAAACAATCCTGCAGGTCGGCAGGGACCTCAACTTTATAATCGTTATGTTCTTCCAGCTTAACGGTTAGCATTGCCCCTGCTTCTTTGTGGATACTTTTACGGATCTCCGCCTTTATGGGCATGATAAATTTACCATCGCCCATGGGCATCAGCGCGAAGCCTTCGATGGCATAATTGTCCAAAGCCCCCCTTACCCTGAAGGCTTTTTTATTGTTTGGCTTTAACTTTTGAGCAAGATCTGCAGGCACTTCAATATATCTCCAGCCGGTTTTTTCGCCCTGCTCGCCAAACTGTAAAATGATGGTTTTGAACTCGATCATGCTATAAATATCAACCAATTAAGATTATTGTAAAAATAGGGCAAATGTTAAATTTCAGTTAAAACATCAATAAATTATTTTTTCTGTGTAACGTTTGAGATAGTACGGGTGTCTTATAGATATAAATTAATTAATAACCTTAAATACCATATTATGAAAACTCTTAAATCAATCATGTTAGGTTTAGCATTATTAGTAGTTAGTACCGTTACTAACGCTTCAGTTAAACAGGCAGCAGCTACCTTATCTAAAAACGATGTATTAAATATTTATGTAAACGCATTGGTTCATGGCAAAATAGACGGCCTTGAAAACATCCTTGACAAAAATGTTAAGTTAACCATGCACCGCGGCGAAAAAGAATTTGATCTTGACAAAAAACAAATTCTTGAATCATTTAAATCATCAGAAAATATTGAGCAGGGCTGCACTATTACTACTGCCACCCAGGACGAAAGCGACAGTGGTATGGTAGTAAAAATAACCATGCATTATAATGGCTATGACCGTACTAACCTGGTTACTATTGCATTAAATCATTCCGATTTTAAGATCACTAAGATCGACGCACAATCTTAATTTTAGTTTAGTTTGTTTATTGGTTAAGGGCTCCCGTTAAGCGGGGAGCCCTTTTTTTATTTTAAGATAACCTGTCTTCAAAAAACAAGAATGGCAAAAAGCTTTCGATACCGTTGGTAACCCAAACCGGGCCTTCGCCAACAAATAAGATAACTTTTACAGGTTGATTTTGCTTTTTTTCATACTCGGCTAAAACCTGCAGGCATGAACCGCATGAGGTTACCGGCTTTTTCAGTTCAAACTCGTCAGTATGTGCTGTAACAGCCATACTAACAATAGGGTCGTCCGGATGATTGGCACCCCAATAAAACAGTGCTACCCGTTCGGCACATAAGCCTGATGGATAAGCCACATTCTCCTGGTTGCTGCCTTGTATGACCCTGCCGCTTTTTAACAGCAGTGCAGCACCAACTCTAAATTTTGAATAAGGCGAATGTGAATTTTTCATCGCCTTTACTGCTTCGGCGCACAGATCCTGATCGGTTTTATCCAGTTCTTTTACAGAAGTATATTCTTTGAAAGCTATTTTTATTTCGTGGTTGGTCATTTAATAACCCCTCTTAAAAAAGGAGGGGAAACAAGATAAGGTTTTTTTATTAAATAAAAAAGCGTCATTGCGAGGACCGAAGCAATCTCTGCACTCGCTAATCAATGTGCACAATGACTGTCCTATGTTGAGATTGCTTCGTTCCTCGCAATGACGGTTGGTAAATATCAGCTTGCTATCGGCAACTCTTCTGCATCCTCAACAATCGTTGGGTTTACAGTTTCATCGTCTTTCTCAACCCTTAAATTGCCTATGATGTGCTGTTGCCTTGCCGGGGTGTTTTTACCCATAAAGTACTCTAACAAACCTTTAATATTGGCATCTTTAAGGATAACCGGGTCAAGGCGAATGTCTTTACCAATAAATAAACCAAACTCGTCCGGCGAGATCTCACCCAGTCCTTTAAAGCGGGTGATCTCCGGTTTTACGCCTAATTTGGCAATGGCATTACGGCGCTCTTCGTCGCTGTAGCAATAAATGGTTTCCTTTTTATTACGTACGCGGAACAGCGGCGTCTGCAATATAAACACGTGCCCGGCTTTTACCAGGTCCGGGAAAAACTGCAAAAAAAACGTCATTAGCAACAAACGGATGTGCATACCATCTACATCGGCATCGGTAGCTATTACAATATTGTTATAACGCAAGGCGTCAAGCCCGTCTTCGATATTCAATGCGTGCTGCAACAGGTTAAATTCCTCGTTTTCATAAACCACTTTTTTGGTCAGCCCATAGCAGTTTAACGGTTTACCTTTTAAGCTGAATACCGCCTGCGTCATCACATCGCGCGATTTGGTGATCGATCCGCTGGCCGAGTCACCTTCTGTAATAAACAGCGTGGTGTCTTGCTTACGTTCGTGGGTATCATCAAAATGCAACTTACAATCGCGTAGTTTACGATTATGTAATGATGCTTTTTTTGCACGCTCATTAGCCAGTTTTTTGATACCGGCAATATCCTTACGTTCACGTTCCGACTGTAAGATGCGCTTTAACAATGCATCGGCCGCAGCCGGATTTTTATGCAGGTAGTTATCCAGTTCTTTTTTTACAAAGTCACTAATAAATGTACGTACAGACGGCCCTTCTGGACCAATATTTTGCGAACCAAGTTTGGTTTTTGTCTGCGACTCGAACACAGGTTCCTGAACTTTTATCGCGATAGCTGATACAATAGACGCGCGAACATCCGACGCGTCAAACTCCTTTTTATAAAACTCGCGGATTGTTTTTACTACCGCTTCGCGGAAGGCGGCCTGGTGTGTACCCCCTTGTGTGGTGTTTTGCCCGTTTACAAACGAATAATACTCTTCGCCGTATTGCTGGCCGTGGGTCATCGCTATTTCTATATCTTCGCCTTTCAGGTGGATAATTGGGTAACGCAACGTTTCAACATCAGTACGCTTGGTCAATAGGTCATACAGGCCACGTTCCGAAAAATATTTCTGATTGTTAAAGTTGACAGTAAGGCCGGAGTTGAGGTACACATAATTCCAGATCATGCTATCGACAAACTCGGGGATATAGCGATAATGCCTGAAAATACTGTCATCGGGAAAAAAGTTGATGGCGGTACCGTTACGTTGTGACGTTTCTTTTTCAGGTTCGTCTCTTATCAGTTCGCCTTTTTCAAACTCGGCTATTTTAGTACGGCCATCGCGGTATGATTGCACGGTGAACGAGGTTGACAGCGCGTTAACCGCCTTGGTACCCACCCCATTTAACCCTACCGATTTCTGGAACGCCTTACTATCATATTTACCGCCGGTATTTATTTTTGACACGCAATCTATCACTTTACCCAACGGGATACCCCGGCCATAATCGCGCACGGTTACTTTATGGTCGCTGATATTGATCTCGATGGTTTTGCCCGAGCCCATTACAAACTCGTCTATCGAGTTATCTACAATTTCTTTCAGTAATACATATATCCCATCATCATAAGCCGACCCATCACCCAGTTTGCCAATGTACATGCCGGGGCGCAGGCGGATATGCTCTTTCCAGTCAAGCGACCGGATACTATCTTCACTATAATTTACTGGTTCTGCCATTTTTATACGTGTATTTTTTTATTCGGGAGACAGGAAGCCTCACTACAGCAAAAATAAAGTTTAACAGCGCAACTCCTAATTGAAATCTGCTAACTTATTAACATGCTTGTGAAGATTGGTGTTATAAGATTAAAGATTAGTGATTAACCAGTGAATTATTGCGATCGGCAAAACCAATCTTCAATCTTCAATCTTTATTCTTCAATCTTTAATAACTAATCCCTA
>JAQBOP010000238.1 GCA_028287975.1 Mucilaginibacter sp.
CGCATTTATCAGGTATGGAGCCGCGCTACTTACAACGGCGAAACCGGCACTTCAAACCATGTGTCGGCGCCCCTTGCCCGTGCTGTTGAAAAGGAGGTGCCGGAAATTGAGCGTGCCGTCAGGGCAAAGCGTACCGGTGACGTACTTTTTTCGGTAGGCGAAAAGAAGCTGACGATATCCGGCGGACTGGTGGACTCCGGCTTCCTGCAAATGTTTACCTTCCCGATGCTGAAAGGCGACCCCAAAACGGCTTTGAATGACATGCATTCGATTGTGATTACGCAGAAAATGGCCCGCTCTTTGTTTGGCGATGAAGACCCGATGGGCAAGACCGTGAGGGTTGAAAATAAGGACAATTTGATGGTTACCGGCGTGCTGAAAGACATGCCGTATAATACCCGTTTTTATTATGATTATTTAATACCATGGTCTTATGTAAAGATTGAAAAAGCGCAGGATCTGGGCTGGAACGACAACAGTGAGCCCACCTTTGTAATGCTGAAAAAGAATGCCGGTTTTGCATCGGCATCGGCTAAATTAAGGCCCTTAAGAGAGCATTACAGCAACGACGCGAAACCTATGCATTGGGAATATTTTCTATATCCGATGGAGCGCTGGCGCCTGTATTCGAGCTTTACCAATGGGGTGGAAGACGGCAACGGACGTAGTAAAACCGTTAATTTGTTTGGAGTGATCGCCGCTTTTATATTACTGATAGCTTGTATAAATTTCATGAATTTAAGTACTGCCCGCAGCGAGAAACGCGCCAAAGAGGTTGGGATCCGCAAGGTTGTTGGGGCCAGAAAAGGCTCGCTGATAGGTCAGTTTATAGGCGAGTCCGTTTTTATGGCTTTGCTGGCCGGTATTATAGCGGTTGTCATCGTGTTGATCAGTCTGCCGGCTTATAACAGGTTTACAGAGAATGAATTATTTATAAATTTTGGCAGCCTTTACACCTGGCTGTCGTTTTTTGGGTTTATATTATTTACAGGGGTTTTAGCAGGCAGTTATCCGGCATTTTTCTTATCGTCCTTTAGCCCGGTTGCAGTATTAAAGGGGACTTTTAAAAAGATCAACGCTTTAGTAACGCCTCGTAAAGCGATGGTTATGGTGCAGTTTACTTTTGCTATTGTGCTCATTATCTGTACTATCGTTATCAAACAACAAATTGATTATGCGCGCAGCAGGGAGACGGGCTATAACCGCGACCACGTGGTTTATCATTTTATGACCGGCGATATCCCGAAGAATTATCCGTTAATAAAAAATGAGTTATTATCGCAAGGCATAGCAACATCAGTCACTAAAACCAATTCGCCAATTACCGAGCGCTGGAGCGATGGCGGGGGGCAGATGTGGGAGGGAAAAGACCCTAATGACCGAACATCTTTTGACCGCTACCTGGCTGATGAAGGCCTGGGCAAGACCGCCGGACTACAATTTATAAAGGGCCGCGACTTTGATCTGAAGCAATTCCCGACTGATTCGAGCGGCTTGATCGTAAATGAATCGGCACTAAAAATCATGAAATTTAAAGACCCTATCGGTAAAAAAGTGAGCGATCTGGGTGTCGACTGGCATATTGTAGGGGTGGTCAAAGACTTTATTTTAACCAGTCCGTACGAGCCGATCCAGCCTTTGTTGATATGTGGCGCCAAGAGTAGTTTCCTGACCTTTAACACCGTCCAGATGAAATTTAATAGCAAAAATTCAACTGCCGATAACTTGAAAAAGGCCGAGGTGATCTTCAAAAAATACAATCCGCAATACCCGTTTGACTTTAAGTTTGTGGACGAAGAATACGCCAAAAAGTTTGAAGATGAGCAGCGCCTGGGTACTATGGCTGCCCTGTTTGCGGGGTTAGCCATCTTTATTTCATGCCTGGGTTTATTCGGCCTGTCCGCTTACATGGCCGAAAATCGGGTAAAGGAAATAGGCGTGCGCAAAGTGTTGGGCGCTTCGGTGGCTCGTATCACCACGCTATTGTCTAAAGAGCTTATCGCATTGGTTGTTATATCATTTATAATAGCTACCCCGGTAGCTTATTGGGGTATGAGCAAATGGCTGATGGATTACAGTTATCGTATAAGCATTAGCTGGTGGATCTTCGCGTTGGCAGGGGCGTTGTCTGTCATCATTGCTTTGCTTACCGTAAGTTATCAGGCTATAAAAGCCGCGCTGGCTAACCCGGTCAAGAATTTGAGAGCGGAATAGTTTGTGTGTTCGGTGACGAGTGGTGTGTAATAAGTATATTGAATTTACTATCACTGACCACACGCCACCGAAAATCATCATATAACCAATCTTTAATCTTTAATAGCCAATCACAAATCACTTTTTTTCCGCAAATTTGCGCCTTATTTATTTAGGTGTTGGAAACATATATTCGGCTTGCTTTATTCGTTCTTTTTTTGCTGGTATTTATTATCCAGTTATATTATCTCATCAGCGGTCATAAATCACTGTCGGCTTATGTGGTAGAGGATGAATTGCCCGAGGTTAAAATACCCATATCTGTCATCATCAGCGCCCGAAATGAGGCCGAGAATTTAACTGAGAACCTGCCGCCGATATTAGAACAAAACTACCCCGATTTTGAGGTAGTGGTAGTGAACGATTGCTCGTCAGACGCTTCGGATGTAGTTTTGGATGACCTGAAAAGAACCTATCCGCACCTTAAAGTGGTAACCATTACAGAGCATGTGCGCTTTAAAACCGGAAAAAAGTTCGCGCTTACTTTGGGCATTAAGGCGGCTAAGAACGAACACCTTTTATTTACCGATGCCGACTGCAAGCCTGCTTCAGCGCATTGGATAACCCGCATGGCCGCCCGCTTTACCGGTGATGTGCAATTGGTATTGGGCTACTCGCCTTATTATAAAAAAGGTGGCTTTATCAACGCGCTTGTAAGATTCGAAACTTTAAAAACCGCTATAAATTATCTTTCGGCAGCTTTAAACAGCGCGCCGTATATGGGCATTGGCCGTAATTTAGCTTATACAAAAAGCCTGTTTTTCTCAAATAAAGGTTTTGCGGCTCATATGCATGTTCTATCGGGCGATGATGATCTGTTTGTTAATCAAAATGCTACGGCAAACAATACAGCTATTGAGATACATCCTGATACATTTGTGTTTACGGATGCAAAACCTAACTTTGCAGCGCTATACCGTCAAAAAAAGCGGCACATGGGCGTGGGTAAGTTATATCGTAACAACCACCGCCGCATGTTAAGTTTTGACGCCGCAAGCGGTTTTATATTTTATATTTTATTTATTTGGTGCTTAGCATGTTACTTTGAACCATTAATGGCATTAGGTTTATTCGCATTCAGATGGTTATTACAGATATTGATCTATCGCAAAACATTTAAAAAGCTAAATGCCACATCGCAGATCTGGTACTTGCCATTTTATGATTTTGTTTATTATATTTATATAAACATTTTTGGCCTTATCGGCACCTTTGTAAAAACAACTCAATGGAAATAAATTCCAATTTTACCGAGAATGCTAAAAACGATTTTTACCTGGTAGTTAAAGCCAGGGAAGGGAGCCAGAAGGCGTATGCCGATCTGATGCATCGTTACAAGGACTCAATTTATTTCATGGTGCTAAAAATGGTTAACAACAAGGAGGATGCAATGGATCTGACTGTTGAAACCTTTGCCAAAGCCTTTGAAAAACTGGATAAATACCAGCCCGAGTATGCCTTTAGCACCTGGCTGTTCAGGGTGGCCACCAATAACTGTATCGACTTTATCCGCAAGAAAAAATTAAATACCACCTCCATACATGGCATGACGGATGAGGACGGCGACGAAAAACAGCTGCAAATTAAGGCTGACATCCTTAATCCAGAAGAGTCGTCCATTAAAAAGCAACAAACTGAGGAACTTAAGTTACTGATACAGAACCTGCCAATGCGTTATCGTAACCTTATTACTTTGCGGTATTTCGACGAGTTATCTTATGAGGAAATTGCCCAGCAACTTGATCTGCCATTGGGTACGGTTAAGGCGCAATTATTCAGGGCGAGATACCTGCTTGGTAATATTTTAAACCGTTTTAACAGGGATGACATCTGATCAGCTTTTTGCATATTTTCCCGGCCTAACACCCATACAACAGCAGCAATTTGAACAGTTGCCGGCATTATATGAGTTCTGGAACAACCAGATCAACGTAATATCGCGCAAGGATATCGACCAACTTTTTGAGCGCCACGTACTGCACTCGTTAGGCATTGCCAAAATAATGCCTTTTTTACCCGGCGAAAGCGTGTTGGATGTAGGCACCGGCGGCGGTTTCCCGGGCATACCTTTGGCCATATTGTTTCCTGATACAAAATTTTACCTGGTTGATTCTATCGGTAAAAAAATAAAAGTGGTACAGGAAGTAGCTAAAGCATTGGAGCTAAAGAACGTACGCGCCTCGCACCTGCGTGCCGAGCAGGTCGATGAAAAATTTGATTTCATCGTATCGCGCGCGGTAACCCGGCTGGGCGAATTTTACCCCTGGATAAAAGGCAAATTTACCCGTACATCAAACAATACCCTGCCCAGCGGCATCCTCTACCTTAAAGGCGGCGACCTTGCCGAAGAGATCAAAGAATCCGGCCTTAAAGTGCAACAGTTTTACCTTAAAGACTATTTTACCGAAGAGTTTTTTGAAACCAAGCAGGTGATCTATGTTAAAGGATGAGTCTTACTTTGCTAAGGTATACTGAGCCCAAAATCGGTTGTCGCTAATGCTGTTATTAGTATTGGCGGTGCTGGTGGGCCGGCGGCTATATTAGCAGATGCCCGAACTTCGGCCGGCGGATTTATCTTAATTTGATAGCTAAATGCTTGCTCACCACTATTTGGTAATGCTAAAAACTTTAATGGGATGGCCAATTCACAGGTATAGGCCAAGTTACTGTCAAATTTTGATACGGCTTTCAGCCCCTGGTCATTATAAACAGAGATAGAAGGATCTGGTATAGACGCAATGCCGGATACATTGATCAGTTTATCTTTTGTTTCCAACAATTGGTTCAGGTCATCAACCTTTATAGTTGTATTATTGCTATCTCGTTTTTCATTGATTTTACCGGCAAGTTTATTAGAAACAGCCCACATATCCGCATCGCGTAAAACCGGGTAAGTTATGGTTACGGCGTTTTCGTCCTTTTTCTTTAAGGTATAATTTACGGTTAAGGTTATACCACCCCTTAAAATCTTATCAATTACATCGTGATAAACTGCCTGTATCGTTAAATACAATTTTTCATCATCGTTAGATAGTGTGTAAGAAATATCAGTGGCGTTATTATGCGCCATGAATGTGTTATTCCATTCGGAAGCTATTCCATCTACTTTTATATTAGCAGGCGCGCGGACGCTTTTTTCTTGTTTACCGGGTAGTTTTTGGGCGCAGGCGTTTACAATGAGTAATAAAGTTAATGCGGCACAAGTGGTAATTGTTTTCATGGTAAGGTTATTGGTTGTATAAAAATACGATCTAAATTAGCCTTATCAAAACTTAAATACATATTCAAGTCAGTTTTACTTTTATCAATTTTCATCAAGTAAATCTTTGTGTTCGCGTAAATGTTTTCTGTAAAACATTCTAAAATGGGTATTTTCGGATATGAAAAAACCAACCGGGGATTTCTTCAAGTCAATTCCATCCGTTTTTTATTTACTTATTGTACTAATCTTTCTGCAATTATTTATCTCGTTGCTAACCAACGGTTTTGCTTTGTCACAAGATGAAGCTATGTGGCACTATATTGGCCGTAACTGGTTTCGAAACGGCCTGGTACCTTATAGCGGGGGAACTGACAATAAATCGCCATTGTTCTACACTATCTTCGGTATTTCCGATCTGTTTTTCGGGGTTAATTACTGGTTCCCGCGAGTGTTCGGGACCTTGTTCCAGTCTGTTGGCATTTTTTTTCTTTATAAAATAGCCAATCAATTGGCGGGACGCCGTGCCGGACTGCTGGCCGTATCGTTTTACGGTTTGTCTGTATTGTGGCATGGGGCGGATGGCAGGTATGTTTCTTATACAGAAACCTACGAGATAACCTTGATCATCATTTCGTTTTATCTATTGCTCAATGCAGAAAATAAAGCCCGGATCTTTTTTAGCGGTATGATTTCGGCAATTGCACTGATGTTTCGTTTGTCCGCTTTTTTTGCCATTATTGCCTTACTCATTATGTGCGTCCGCAAAGGTAAAAAGAGCGCGATATGGTTTAGTACAGGTTTGATTTTCGGATTTTTTGCCATCCTCTTAGCGGGAATTTTCGCCGGCATTGATCCCCGTGAGGTATACTT
>JAQBOP010000416.1 GCA_028287975.1 Mucilaginibacter sp.
TCCGCTACACGGCCGCTCCGTCCGGCTGGACCCGCGAGCTGCTCTGGCCCTGAGCGACCGCCCCAGCAGGCACTGATGGCCGGGCACCAGCTCACGCCGGTGGTCGGCGCGGTCGCCCCGCTCCACATCTCGCACAACCCGAGCGGGGCGCAGCTCACCTTCGACTCCCCGGCCGGCGACCCCTCCCAGGTGACCGTGCCGGTCGAGTAGCCGGTCCCGGAGCCGGTCCCGGAGCCGGCCGGGCGGCCGCTCAGTGGTGGAAGCCGCTCCCGGTGCCGGGCCTGCGGTGGAGCGGGCCCGACTGCTCCTGGAGTTCCGGGAGCAGCCGGGCCAGGTCCGCGATCAGCAGGTCGGCCAGGTCCCCGGAGAAGCCGTTGCGGCAGACGACGCGCAGCGCGGCCAGGTCGGTCCGGTTCTCCGGGAAGGTGTACGCCGGGACCAGCCAGCCGCGTTCGCGCAGCCGCCGGGACACGTCGAAGACGTCGAACGCGGTGACCTCGTCCTTGGTGGTGAAGGCGAAAACCGGCAGCTCGTCACCCTTGCTGAGCAGCCGGAACGGTCCGAGGTCGGCGATCCGGGCGGCCAGCGACACGGCGACGTCGCGGCTGGCCTGCTGCACCGCTCG
This sequence comes from Mucilaginibacter sp., assembly GCA_028287975.1. GTDB lineage: Bacteria > Bacteroidota > Bacteroidia > Sphingobacteriales > Sphingobacteriaceae > Mucilaginibacter. Next base: position 626 of record JAQBOP010000416.1, read on the forward strand.
GTAGCCGTCGTGGCCGAGCCGCAGGAAGGCGTAGTACTGGGCGACCACCTCCGCGCCGGGGCGGGAGAAGTTGAGGGCGAAGGTCGGCATCTCCCCGCCCAGGTAGTTGACCTTGAAGACCAGTTCCTCCGGCAGCGCCTCGCGGTCCCGCCACAGCGCCCAGCCGACGCCCGGGTAGACCAGGCCGTACTTGTGGCCCGAGGTGTTGATGCTGGCCACCCGGGGCTGCCGGAAGTCCCAGCGCAGGTCCGGGTCGAGGAAGGGCGCGACCATCGCGCCGGAGGCCCCGTCCACGTGGACCGGGACGTCCAGACCGGTGCGCTGCTGGAGCCCGTCCAGGGCCTCGCAGATGTCCCAGACCGGCTCGTAGGAGCCGTCGAAGGTGGAGCCGAGGATGGCGACCACCCCGATGGTGTCCTCGTCGCAGAGGGCCGCGGCGGAGGCGGCGTCCAGGTGGTAGCGCTCGCCCTCCATGGGGACGGTGCGCGGCTCCACCTCCCAGAAGTTGCAGAACTTCTCCCAGCAGACCTGGACGTTGACGCCCATCACCAGGTTGGGCCGGTGGCCGGCCGCGTAGCGCTCCGGGTTGCGGCGCATCCAGCGGCGCTTCAGCGCCATCCCGGCGAGCATGCAGGCCTCGCTGGACCCGGTGGTGGAGCAGCCGACCGCGTTCTCCGGGTCGGGGGCGTGCCAGAGGTCGGCGAGCATGGCCACGCAGCGGCGCTCCAGCTCGGCGGTCTGCGGGTACTCGTCCTTGTCGATCATGTTCTTGTCGACCGACTCGGCCATCAGCGCCACCGCCTGGGGCTCCATCCAGGTGGTGACGAAGGTGGCCAGGTTCAGTCGGGCGTTGCCGTCCAGCATCAGCTCGTCGTGGACCACCTGGTAGGCGGTGTGGGCCGGCATCGGCCCGTCCGGGAGCCGGTGCTTGGGCGGGGCGAAGTCCAGGCCGGGGACGGGGTTGGCGGTCCCGAGGAACGGGTTGACCGACACCCGGGAGGCCCGGTCGTGGCTGCCCCGGTCGTCCGGCTCGCCGGTGTGCAGTGGCATGGAACGCGCCCCTCCTCGAGTCCGGCGCCCGGTGCGCCGGCGGCTACTTCTTGGCCCAGCGGTCGCGCCCGTCGGAACCGGTCCTGCAGACCAGGGCGACATTACTGCTGTTGGTGGCCTGGTCGCCGACGGTGGCGCAGAAGGCGCCGGCGTTGGCCTTGGTTCCGGTCACCGCGGCGGACTTCCAGCGGTTCTTGCCGCTGCTGTCGGCGGCGCAGGTGACCGCGAGGCCCTTGCTGTCTGGCCGTTGGCCCCGGAGGCCGAGCAGAAGCCGCCCACCGCGACGTTCTTGGCGACCGGGAGGGAGCTCGCGGCGGCACTGGCCGAGGACTTGGCCGAAGCCAGCGCGGAGGCCGCGGAGGAGGCCTTGCCCTTCGCCGCCGAGACAGCGGCCGACGCCGCCGCGGAGGCGCTGTTGGCCGCGCCCGAGGCCTTGTTCTTGGCGGCCGAGGCCAGCGCACTGGCCTTGCCGGTCGCGGTCCCGGAGAGGTCGGCGCTGGTGCTGCTGGAACAGGCGGCGGTCGCGGTGAGCACCAGCGCGGTGAGCCCGACGGACACGGTGGCGGCGAAGGTACTGCGGTGCGTGCGCATGGTGCTGCCCTCTCCTTGCGGGGGTGCCCGTCGTCCGGCGGGTCCGCTACGAACGTATGGCCGTCAGGGCACCCCCGCCCGGTGCGCTACTCCATCAGCGCACAGTCCGCCCCTTGCCGAGAGCCACCACTCCCCCGGCCGAGATGGTGTAGAACTCGCGGTCGCGGACCGGGTCGACGCCGATCACGGCGCCGGGCGGAATGATCACGTTCTTGTCGAGGATCGCCTTGCGCACCACCGCACCGCGCCCCACCCGCACCCCGTCCATCAGCACCGACTCCTGGACCACCGCACCGGACTCGACCACCACGCCCGGGCCCAGCACCGAGCCGGTGACCTGGCCGCTGATGATGCATCCGGCGCTGACCATGGACTCCGCGGCCATCCCGCCGGCCACCACCTTGGCCGGCGGACGCTGCGGCGGGTGGCTGAAGATCGGCCAGTGCCGGTTGTAGAGGTTGAACACCGGCTGCACCGAGATCAGGTCGGTGTGCGCGTCGTAGTAGGCGTC
>JAQBOP010000239.1 GCA_028287975.1 Mucilaginibacter sp.
TCCTGGAAATGAATACCCGCCTGCAGGTAGAGCACCCGGTAACCGAACTGATTACCGGTATCGATCTGGTAAAGGAACAAATAAAAATTGCAAGGGGAGAGGCTATCAGCTTCAAACAAGAAGATTTGGAAATAATTGGTCATGCTGTCGAGCTGCGCGTTTACGCTGAAGACCCGGCCAATAATTTTCTGCCGGATATTGGTACCCTGCAAACCTATATCACTCCAAAAGGCCCCGGCATTCGTGTTGACGATGGATTTGAACAGGGAATGGAAATCCCGATTTACTACGATCCGATGATAGCCAAACTCATTGCCTACGGTAAAGATAGAACGGAAGCTATAGAACGTATGGTAAGAGCAATAAACGAATACCAGATAACCGGTATAACGACAACACTCAGCTTCGGCAAATTTGTAATGCAGCATGAGGCGTTTACCTCAGGAAACTTTGATACGCACTTTGTTAAAAAATACTTTACGCCTGAGGTATTGCAAACCGGTAATGAAGAAGAGGGTTTAATAGCTGCTTTAGTTATGGAGAAATTATTAAGCGCTGTTAAAAATACTGTTGATGTTTCGGCGGATGGAATGTCGGATTGGGTTAAGAATAGGAAAGGGTTTTAGGTAGCGTTTAGCGTCATTGTTGTTGGCTCTTACCTGCCGTAGTAGACACAATAAGCATCCAACCCAGCCGGCTAAGAACGAAACAACCGAATCCACCAAAGGAAAATCAAATAAGCAATCCCTCCAACTCATCAATCAATGCTACCTGCGCAGGATTGATTTTTACTTTCGCTTCATCAACCCCAAACCAACCACCACGATCAATCTCTGCAAAACTGGCTTGTTTACCTGATTTGGGTGGCCATTCTATTTCGAATAAATTACTTGCAATATTTTCAGGGTCAATATCACCCTCTACCGCCCAGGCGACGACAGTTTTGCCACTTTTTTGCCTGATGGGCGATAGCTCAATAAATTTTTCGCCGACCAGTTTTTGGCCTGTTTCTTCCAAAAATTCACGCCTTGCAGCCAGTAGCGGTTCTTCATCAACAAGGACCTCGCCTTTAGGAATAGACCAGGCGCCTTCGTCTTTATTTTTAAAGAACGGCCCGCCGGGATGCACCAGAAAAACTTCAAGCCGGGCGTTATTGTTGCGGTACAGTAAAATTCCGGCGCTTTGATTAGAGATATGCATATGTGATAGATAAACCTAAATTAATATAATTAGTTTTGTTAATAAAAAACTTCCTTTTAAGAAACGATTAGAGCGAATATGTTTACAGGAATAATAGAAACATTAGGCAAAATAACCAACCTGCGCACAGACCAGGGTAACTTACATATCACAATCGAATCGGCTATATCGAACGAACTGAAAATAGATCAATCAGTTGCACATAATGGCGTGTGCCTCACAGTTGTTGCCGTTGCCGATGGTAAACATACCGTAACCGCTATTGAAGAGACGCTGAATAAAACCAGCCTGGGTCATTTAAAAACCGGCTCGCCGGTAAACCTGGAACGCTGCATGCAAATGAACGCCCGCCTTGACGGCCATATCGTGCAAGGCCATGTAGACCAAACCGCCACCTGTACCCAATTTAAAGAATTAGACGGCAGCTGGGAATATACTTTTGAATACGATGCGTCTATCGGTAATGTAACCGTTGAAAAAGGCTCTATCTGCGTTAATGGTATTAGTTTAACGGTAGTTAATTCGCAAGCTAATGGTTTTTCGGTTGCTATTATTCCTTATACTTTTGAGCATACCAACCTGCACAATGTAAGGGTTGGCTCAGTTGTAAACCTGGAGTTTGATATCATAGGCAAATACGTTGCACGGCTAATGAACAGATAATGATTATTTACGTGGTGCGTAGATAATTATACACGCGCCTATAACCGCTATCAACGCACCAATAACATCATACTTATCCGGCTTGAAACCGTCTACTTTCCATGCCCATAGCAAAGCCATGATAATAAATATGCCGCCGTACGCTGCATAAACACGGCCAAAGTTGGCAGTTTGCCAGGTAGCAACAATACCGTAGGCTATTAATATCAGCCCGCCGATTATACCATACCATAAAGGTTTTTCTTCCTTAAGCCAAAGCCAAATCAGGTAACCGCCGCCTATCTCGCAAAGGCCCGCCAAAATAAATATCGCTAATGATCTGATTATCGCCATGTGCCTAATATAGCTATTTATGGTTTAAAGCGGTAATGCGTTGGGTGCTGTAATCGATATAAGGCTGTTGTTTTTTGTCGGGCTGCGTGGCCAGGTATTTTTTAAAGTATTTTAACGCGTTACGTTTGTCATTCAGCTTGGTGTCAAGTAACGTTGCCAGGTAGTAATAGGTTAGCGGGCTCTCATTATACAGCAACGCTTTTTGGTAAGCGATTTTCGCTTTTTTAGGCTGATGGGTAGTTTCATAGCTGTCAGCCATTTCACTATAGTAGGTTGCAGTGCCTTTTGAAATACTTAGATCAATCGCCTTGCTGAAGTAGAAAATCGCATTTTTCTGATCCTTTAGCATTTTATAGCAAATGGCGGTAGTGTAAACTGTGTTCTCGGTCTGGTTTGTTTCGGGTAATGACGTTAAAACCGTAATTCCGCAAGTATAATTTTTAGTTTGATAGTAAGCTCGCCCTAATTTGATATCGTCGAAATAGAACTATCACCAGCCAGCAATAGCTGTTCGCCGGTGGCGACCGTTTCATGCCATTTATTTTCGATGTACTTAAGCTTTAGCATAGCCTGCTGCAATAACACATTTTGTGGGTCGGCGGCTAT
>JAQBOP010000268.1 GCA_028287975.1 Mucilaginibacter sp.
CTGGTACCAGCTTTTTTTCGGATCTCTGTGCCAAACTGCTCGTCTGAGATGTCGATCATTGCTTCCAATAACGCTACTTTTAACTGCGATAAACGCAGTGCCTCCTGAAGCTCCTGTACATCTGTCAGCATTTCCTGCTTAGTTTCCAAAACCTTTTTTGAAAACTTTAACGGCTGATTCTTTGTATTTCTTTGATGTGCCATAACCCACCTTGATACCGTAGCATGGCTATAACCATGTCTGTTAGCTAATTTACGCGTACTTACACCTCCTAACAAATATTCGGCGATAATCTTCTGCTTTTCTCCTTGTTTGTCCATTTTGTTGACCTTTTTGTCAACCTATGCCAGGACAAGTCATTTTATTTAGAAATATTAAACAAAAAACGCCGGACAATTGCCCGGCGTCTGATTTAACTACTAACCCCTTATATAGTGTTAATCATTGATGTGGAAGGCTGCTTTTACCTGGTCATAATTTTTAAGGTTTATGCTTGATGTTGTTTTAAGGCCACCCGGAATAATCACATACCTGAACTGATGTGCGTTAGATATGGAGGTATAGTAATTGGTACTATTGGTAAAATCGATGGTGATCTTGCCAACTGTAACATTTGCCGACCATGTATCTATCTGGGTTGAACCCAGTACATAATTTACAACAATCGGCATTTCTGAAACCTGGGTTACAGGCCAAAGTGTTGGGGTATAACCCAGCATTTTGCCAAATACAAGCACAACGCCATTGTCAAGAATGGCTTGTGTGATCTTTGTTGCCGAAATATCGGCATCAAGGTGCGTTCTGCCAAAAAGCGTAGTCGAAGTATAAGTTGCAGGCTGGTACCAGTCAGAATAAATTACGTTTGCTGTGCCGGCTGCACCCGTAGCCCCGGTTGCGCCTGCAGGGCCTGCCACACCCGGATCTCCTTTATCTCCTTTTGTACCGGCAGTGCCTGTGGCCCCGGTTGCACCCGCTGTGCCATTCGTGCCATTAGTACCGGATGCGCCTGTCGCACCTGTTGTACCGATATCCCCTTTAGGGCCTATTGGCCCGTCGTCGCCTTTTTTACATGATACAATTGATAACATGCATACTGCTGTCAGCATTAAAAAGTAATTTTTAGTTTTCATAACGTTTTGTTTAAGTGTGTTTGTAAATGAGTTTCTTCCTTACAAAATTGCTCAGGATCGAAAACTTATTTGCAAGGGAATACACTCAAATTGCCACGGTACTTTTACGCAATAAACATGTTGTGAAATGCGTAGTTATACGCGAATGAATTGGTTAAGTAAGAGATTTGTCATCCCGAGCGATAGCGAGGGATCTATACACCCCACTGGTTTAAGTTTAATGAAATGTAACTTAGACCTAAAATGTAGCAAGTTTTCAACTTGCTACAGTAATACACGCAAGCAGAATGCTTGCCACATTTTAGGTCGAAGTTACGCTGTCGCTAAACTTCGACCAGTTAACAACCAGTGAGAGGGCGTGGCGTCGTTATTTAAAATACTTTTTGGCGAAATCAACAAAAACCGGCCAATCGGGCGAATCGGTATGGCCGCCTGCGTGTTCACGGAATGCCAGATCACCATTGATCAATGCAACATCCGGTGCCGGCAGCTCTTTGATAGTAATCCCCGTTTTGCCTAATAATGTATAAACAGGCGTCGCGGCAACGCAGGCTTTAAACTCACCTAACGGATCGGCCCAGGTATCCTGCGTTCCGCCGGTGATGAACAACGGCCGGGGGGCTATCAAAGCCATCATTTCATGCGCGTCGACAGGGAAAGCTTTCCAGTTGCCACCATATTTTATAAAATTTGGAGCCATCCAATGATATTCGCCTTCGGCGGCTATTAAATCCAGATTTTCGCCGAAGTTTCTTTTCTCCAGCGATGCCCCGCCTGACCCCGAGCAACTGGCAAATACGATGGCCCAACGGGGATCCATCGCACCGGCTAACAAGGCGGTTTTACCCCAGCGCGAATGCCCTTCAATGCCGATTTGTTTGGGATTGATGGTTTTGTCTGTTTCAAAATAATCTAATGCTTTGCTTAAACCCCAGCTCCACGCTCTCAATACGCCCCAGTCCTCCGGTCCTCTTAATTTTCCATGGTTTACCAGCCCGATTATCCCTTCGCTTAATCCGGCTCCGTTATCGGCCTGAACTGCGTTGGTATCAAAATAAGCGATCGCCCACCCATTGCTGATCAACAGTTTAATGGTTTCGTTATTTCCTTTTGTATTTGATGAGGCTATCACCATCAGCGGTACCGGACCGGTTGCCTTTGCCGGCAGGTACAATACCACGTTAATCTGTGGTTTTGCGATGGGATAAGCCGAGTTGTCAATATGGCCGGTAATGGTCTTTTTTATAGCATTGCCATCCAAGGCAGTTTTATCAATGTCGCTTACCTCAAATGTAACTTTGGGCGTATTTTTAGGGACGCGGCCAAATACTTCAGTTTCGTAATCGTTCACAATTTCCGGGCGGCGTTGTTGCCACCACGTTTTAGCATTGGTTACCGGTTTGCCGTTTTTCAACACTAAAGGATCGGGCAAAATGTAATCGTTCGCTTTATCTTCGTCGTAGTTCACCCAGGTGCCCCATTGCGAGCGGTGGAGCGACTGGCCATGGGCATCAGTATAACCACTGCCATTATTTACCGGAATCGAATTTTTAGGCCGGTTCGGATCATCTGCCATAGACGGCAGGACGGGTAGTTTGATACCTAAACTTTGCAGTGTTTCCTGGTAGTTTACTTTAGTTAATGAGTCTGTCTTGGCTTTTTCCTGCGCTGCCTGTTTTGTAGCCACCTGTGCGAGGGTGCTGTTAACAACAAAGGACGCTAAAATGCATAGTCCTGTCTTGATATAACTTCTCATAGTTTCTATGTATGAACCTAATTTAACTGCAAGTTATGGTATTGTTTGAATATTACCGTCGATCCGGTTCTGATTGATTATTCTAAACTTAGCGGACAAAAGAATATTTATACTAATTTTTTTAGTATTTTATGCGGTTAATTGCAAAATAATTTCCAAATTTGTTTTGTGATGATGAACAATACGCATACCATAGGAGAGGCAAAAGCCTGGATAAAACGGAAGAACGGCCCGGACGAAGTGGTGCGCGTGGTTTTAAATGCGACAAATCACGATGCTGTAACCTGTTATGACATATACACCGCCTTTGCCGAAAACCCGGATTACCTGGGGCGCATCCTGTTTGACGCACAGGAGTACTGGATCTATGACGGCGAATTATTAACCATTGCCGAACAGGAACAACTGGCTAAATTTATTATCAATTATGTTGAGCCTGTTTAATAATAAATAAAATGCTTAAAGTTCCCCTCTTGAGAGGGGGGCGCGATTGACAGCGCGGCTGCAGGGGTGTGTTAATGAGTTGAAAAGGACACACCCCTCCGCCCCTCTCAAGAGGGGAATCGCACGATCCATCCCTTTTAATATTTCGAAGCCTATATTGACAGGTACAAAAAAAGCCAGATCATTTTACGATCTGGCTTTTCAAATATTATAGTGCCAAGCTTATTTAAGCACCGCTGCCCAGCCGCCGTTTCGGGCCATTTTTATGGTCATTTTATCGCCGGCTTTTACTTGTTTTATTTTACGACGGTAATCCATCGCCTGTCTGTCGGCATTGATGCCATCCTCAAAGTAGGTCATGTTATAAACCTTACCTTTTTCAAGGAAATCAAAGTTCAGCTCCACTTCGCGGGTTTTTTCTTTACCGTTGGTAATACCGCCTATAAACCACCTGTCGCCTTTGCGTTTGGCTATTACGTCAATTTCACCGGCAGTAGCCGCAAGCGCTTTGGTTTCGTCCCATGTGGTAGGTACCTGGGTAATAAAGTCGGTACAATCAGCACTGCGGTAGTATAGGGTAGGGTTATCGCACAGCATTTGGATACCGCTTTCAAAAGCTACGTATAAAGCCATCTGGTTAACCCGTGTACCTATTGCGGCAGCATTTGGCCGCTCGGCGCGGTAAACTTCAGGCTGCATATTGATCATAGCGCCCGGGGTAAAATCCATAGGGCCTACCGCGTTACGCATAAATGGCAGGTAAATACTGTTCGATGGATTACAACCGCCCATTTGCTCCAGGCCGCGCACGCCTTCGTACGAGATCAGGTTGGGATATTTATACTCTAATCCCGAAGGTTTGAAAGCACCGTGGAAATCAACCATTATCTGGTATTTGGCGGCCTCTTTTACTACATCTTCGTAGTAGTTAACCATCCATTGGTCACTACGCTCCATGAAATCAATTTTAACCGCTTTTATGCCCCACTCGTGGAAGGTTTTAAACAGGTCCATGTTTTTATGTACGGTTAACCAGGTTAGCCAAAGCACAATGCTTACATTTTTTTGCTGTCCGTAACGGATCAGTTCCTTTAAATCAACCTTAGGGTTGGGGGTGTATGGGTCGGTGGTGCTTTTTGCCCAGCCTTCGTCCATCACAATATATTTTACACCAAATTTCGAAGCGAAGTCGATGTAATATTTATACGTTTCGAGATTATAGCCTGACACAAAATTCACATCCGGCCCGTAAGGCGCAGCATCGTTCCACCACTCCCAGCTTGCCTGGCCCGGCTTGATCCATGACGGATCGGCAATAACACTTTTCGAAGCCAGTTTCAACGTCATGGTGTTTTCTAACAGCTGTTTATCATCTTTAGTAATGACGATATAGCGCCACGGGAAATTACGGGTACCATTGGTTTTTGCAATGTAATCTGCCGATTTTAAGATCTTCTCGCTGCGGTCGCCATCAGGCCCAAACTCAAGCGGAGCTTTCGGGAAAGTAGCGATGGCGCCATTTTCGCCGGTGCTTTTCAAAAACATGCCCGGGTAATCAGACAGGTCAGACTCGCTGATCAACAATTTGTATTGTTTCTTGGTATCCACTAATATAGGCAGGTTGGTCATTTTATCTGCTGCTTTCCAGTCTGCCGACTCAACATGCACGTAAGACTCCTCGTAAGAGCTTTTAAAACCGTTATTCTCCTGCAAATGCAGTAAATAACTATCAGGGAAGTTAATGGTATAATCTTCGTCTTTTACTTCGATCTCGCCTTTTTTGCTGGTGATGAAGCGATAGGCGATACCATCGTCAAAAGCACGGAACTCGACCGAATAATTGCCTTTAAAATTAAGTAGTACCGCGTTGTACACACTTTTAACTGTAGCGAATTTTAAAGCGACATAAGGTTTTATTTCTTCATTACCCCTGATGTTTTTTGAGCTGATAAGACTTGGATTAGCTCCTAAAACGCCGTCGCCTAATGTTAGTGCAAGGTGGTTATTGGTTAATAACTCGGTATTACTGTCTGATACAGAGTAGTAGATCTTATCCCCAAAAGTAAGATCAACCTTAATCTCGCCGTTGGGTGATTTTAGAGAAAGTCTTTTAATTTGTGCACTAAGGTGAGCAGCCGACCCGAAAAATAATAGGGCACAGCATAAAAGTTTGTAAAAATGCTTCATTGATTTAGTGTTGGTTAAACTTTAATGTCGCACTAAAAGTAAGTTTTTTTGGCTACTCTTAAATAGCTTTGCGATCAATTAAAATCAGGTAACAACATTTATACGCGCTGTTTGGGCTTGATCATGCTAAACAGATCAATTGAAAATATCGGTTATCAGTTTGCCTTTACCGTAATCCATTTTAAAGTTTAGCAATTTGGCTACGGTTTGGCTAATGTCTATCTGCTCATAAGGGGTGTCAAAGCCGATGCCTTTCTTAAAGTCGGGCCCTACGGCTAAAAATTCAATATGGCGGCAGCCATCGCAGTCATCGCCGTGGCTGATAAAGCCGTCGGCAACATTATCATTGTGCCTGCCGTGATCGTTAGTGACAATAAAGGTTGTTTTGTCCCTGTAAGTTGGGTCCGCCTGAATCAAATCATACAGGGCCTTAATATAGCCGTCCGTGGTTTGGATAGCTTTAACGTAACTGCCCCAAAGATTTGCGTGGCCAAAATAATCAGGATCCTTAAAGTTGATCAGCATTAAATTGGGGTGATAGGTAGCAAGTACAGATTTGGCATGGGCAAATGTTGTATCGTCAGACCGGTAGCCGCTAAACAACCCGCTGATGCCGCAATCTGTACGGGGCATGTATTGACCGGCCCAGCCATCTTGCTTGCAATTGCCCAGGATCTGTAATTTATCTTTTGAGGCCACCACCCAGGCTTTCCCGGCGGGCTTACCGGTACTTTTTAAAAACTCCTGGAAAATTGATGGGTACTGTGGCAGTACCTGGCCTGTGTTCTCCAAATTTTCGTAGTTGCCTGTACAGATAGCGTCATGGCCTGAGTCGGTATTGGTGGTACCCATGTTACGGAAATTACCCAATAAAACACCATAATGATATAGCTCAAACTGGCCGGGGATGTTTTTAAGCGTATAATCGCCCCAGGTTTCGCTGTATCTTGGGCCATCGATTACTACAATAATTACGTTTTCTGTTTTGCAGCAAAGGCCTTTGGATAAGTTAGTAGGCGGTGCTGTTTGTATGGTATCCGGATTTTTGGCAGGCGTAGTTGTTTTTGCCGGTGTGGATGATGCAGTTGTAGTTGTTTTATCATTAGCGCTTGTTGCAGCTATTGTAGTAGTTACCGGGGTTTTTGTTTCTTTACTGCAGGCAATAAAAAAACATAATACAGTAACTATTACAATAGCTGTAATACGGTTAGGGCAACACATAATTGGTTATTAATTGGCTTGTATAAACAAGTATACAACTAATTATTTATGTAACAAAAAAGATACAATAATATTATTTCCAATCCTGGCTATCCCGTAAAGCAAATAATTTCGCAAAAAGTAATTTTAATCCCCATGTACCTTTGCCACCATAATCAGCAATGGATTTTACAGAACCATCAGTGAATTTAACAACTAAATAACAACTTGTATCATCAGTCCATTTAACAGCATATCTATCATTCAACTTTTTAATGTTTAGGTAGTCGATCATGTTATAAATTTCTTCCAGGTCGGCCTTTTTAATTACACATTTAAAACTGCCGGTATCTGTCTTTGGTTTTCGTGGCGGTCGCGTAAAATCTTTAGTGTAGATATATGTACTATTGCTTCTTCGATTGGTGTAAACAGCATTTCCTGTTTTATCTATCTCTAAATTTTGATCGGGATCAACATTTGGTTTTGGTGTTGTATCACAGCCGTACCAACCCCATATTGTACTATAGGTTATTGACTTAATTTTACGGTGAACCGGTGCTTTATTATATTCTATAAAATCTCCAAACTTGTATATCAACGTATCATTTCGCGGCACAAATTCAAACGCTGTCCTGTTTTTAACTACCCCATGCGCTCCATGAAATACCACTAATTGATCATTGTGCTGTTTAAAAGTGCTTACTAATTCGCAATTAGTACTTGGTGTATAATTTAATTCTATCAATTTAAATGTATTGTCGCCATTGTCAATAGCGATATAATTATTGTTAACGTCAGACCATGTTACAATTGCCACCAGGTCTGTCCGGCCATCGTTATTTAAATCAAGCTTTTGCCAGTTTTTAATATCCCAGGTTTTAACCAATGTATCACAACGGTAATGTGCTATAATATATTCGGTCGAATTTATAACCGGCGTCGGAGAACTTGCCCAGGTGAACCGGTCTTTTAAAGGGAGGAGAAATTTCACAACGTCGCTGTCGGTTTTTAACTCGTCGACTTTATTGGCAAAAGTGATTGTAGCGGTAAATAACAGGGAAGATAAAACAAATAATCTTTTCATATCAGTGCTATTCAAAATTGCCAACTCGTGCCCTTTCAGCACCTGAATTTATTGTGTCATAATATTTGGCCTCGTCTTCGTTGACTCTCAAAAAAAGCTGAGCAAAATAAGTTTTTATGTTATACTGGTATATTTCATTGCCTTTGTCGATAGTAGTCTTTTTTACAAATCTAATCTCATCGGAAGAAATATTTTGTTCCATCGTTCTGAAATCCAAGGGATCCACCATGTCTTTTTTTATTGACGTTTCCCCAACATAAAATTCAAAATGATATTGCGGGATTCCATCGTTGCCTTTCAGGATCATAGGTTTTATTTTCTCCTTGATCATATCTTTAACATGCTTGTTCAACAAGTCGAACAACACTTTGTCATTCATTTTAACAGGCTTATAGGTAGTGCAGGCATTAAACTCCTGCATAAAGACATCATTATTTATGCCCCAAACTAATATGTAAGTGGCTCCATAATAAATTTGACATCCATAGGGAGACAAATTTATTGAAAAGCTTGTCCCACCGGTTCTTGTATAAAATGAAAACAAATATTTTACGCCCATTTCTTTAAGCGTGACTATTTTGTCGGACATTTTTTCTGCACGAGTACCAAACCTGAGATTGGCATATTTTACCGGATTTACTTTATTGGTTTCAATTGCCGAAGAGAGCAGATTATCCCACTCTTCATCGTAAACTTTTTGCTTACCTGTAAGTACCATATTTATGCACGAGTCATAGTCGGTCACAGCTTCTTTAAATTTATGATAATATCTAAGAGAATCGCCTTGCCGCTTTAAAGCCTGGTAGCTTTGTGCAAAAGTGAAAAATGGAAATAATAGGCAAAATAGAAACAACAAATTTCTCATAGCAGCACAGGTTTAGAATTGGTACTACTAATTTAATAAAAAAGATCAGATCTTCTTTACTCCGCTTTTATCCTATCGTAATAAATAGTTGCTTCAGCTTGAATTTGTGGCGATAGTTCTGTTAAATATTTATCGCTATTAATAGTTGGGTCAATAAGATCAGCTTTGTTAGCTATCGTTTTCTCATATGTCGTTCCATCCCAATAAAATCTGAATCTAAACTTGGTTACGCCGTCGCTCAATTTGCTACGAGAGCGGGCAAGTTCTTGTAATGGCAACTCGTTACAATGAGCTTTTAAAAAATCAGCCAAAGGCTTATTGTTCATTTTTAGCGGTTTGTAAATATTATCGCCATAGGCTTGCATCCAAATGTCATTACCGTCCAACCATATTAAAAGCCATTTTTCATTTGAGGGAAAATATGGAATTCGTTTACCAGGATGTATAACATAACTTATTCCATTACACCCGTCGCAAAAACTTTGATAGGCGAAAATACATTTAACACTGTCAGCTTTAAGCTTGGCAATTCTTTCAATAAACTTTTCACCATCAATCCTATATCGGTTTGGATCATATTCAGGAACTTTCATTTTACCGGTGAGGTCTGCCGCTGCATTTGATACCTGTAACCATTGTTCATTAGTTACTTTATCCCGGTAGTTAACTACCCGATTGATAGCTTTTTCATATAATGCAAGCGCTTTTTTTGGATTTGATGATTTTAACAATTCTGCCCTGTGGGTTAACGTGTTAAAATCCTGGGCGTTTGTATAAACGGAAGAAAGTAAAAAAAGCAACAACAACAGCTTTCTCATAGCAGCACAGGTTTAGAATTGGTACTACTAATTTGAGGATAAACAGTTGTAAATCAAAATAATATTTCAGACTTACGAAGTTTCAGAAACTTCGTAAGTCTTTTCCCGGCGGTTACTTCAAATTCACCACCTCAACACCGGGATGTGCCTTGGTATCGAACGTGAAAGTATTATCAGGTACTTTAGAGGCAGAGGTAAAGCTGCGCAGGGTGTAGTTGTATTTGCTGCCGCTTTTGTCAAAAATAAGCGCGCTGTAGATCTGTTTTTTTACCTTATCTATTGTTAACCTGATCTTAAAAAACTGCTTCTTGTCGTCCTCGGGGGTAAGGTCTATCGACTGGTAAGTTTTGCCGCCTATCTTTTGGTTGCCGGTGTATAAGTATTTATAACCATGCTCGTACATGGTAAACAGTTGGGCAGGGTTAAAACCTTCGCCGCTGTTATCGGCATCGCTTACCTGTACTTCTTTATCGGCTTTAAGATAGGTCCACTGGCTTTTGCCGTCGCTTATTATTTCCTGTTCAACATCAGTCTTGGCGCCGGTAGTAGTATATAAGGTCACCTTGTATTTACCACCTTTGGATTGGGTGATCAATGAGCCGTTCCGTGTTTCTTTGATATTTGCCTGGGGGTTATCAATGGTAAAACTAAAGTCGCTTTTTATAACAGGGTATGAGCGGTATTTCTGGCTCACATGGTTCAAAATAACTTTGGCCTGCGCGTCTTTTTGGGCAAAGGTTTGGGTGGCAGTTAGTATAAATAGGATATAAAAGAATAGCTTTTTCATATACGGTGTGACTATTATTGTGGAGATGAGCCCCCTCTAAATCTCCCCCGGTAGGGGAGACTTTTTAAAACTAATTAAAAACTTTTCAAAGCCCTCCCTACCGGGGAGGGTTGGGAGGGGCTACTTATCCAACGTTTCTAAATATTGCATTAGTGAATACTCGTCAGGATACAGCACTTCGCGCGCTTTGCTGCCCTCAAACGGGCCGACAATGCCTGAGGCTTCTAACTGGTCGATGATACGGCCTGCGCGGTTATAGCCAAGCTTTAGTTTGCGCTGGATCAACGAGGTTGACCCCTGCTGGTGCATTACTATTAAGCGTGCTGCTTCCTCAAACATCGGGTCGCGGTCGCTTGGGTCAAATTCTTTTGAGCTGCTGGCCTCGCCCTCGCCAACGTATTCAGGCAGTAACAGCGCAGTAGGATAACCGCGCTGATTACCAATAAAGTCCGAAATGCGTTCAACTTCCGGTGTATCCACAAACGCGCACTGCAGGCGGATCAGGTCGCTGCCTGTCGAGAATAACATATCACCACGGCCAATTAACTGGTCGGCCCCGCCGGCATCCAGTATAGTACGCGAATCGATCTTTGACAGCACCCTGAACGCCAGCCTCGACGGGAAATTGGCTTTAATAGTACCTGTAATAATATTTACCGATGGCCGTTGCGTAGCAATAACCAAATGGATGCCCACCGCACGGGCCAGCTGTGCGATCCGTGCTATCGGCTGCTCAACTTCTTTACCCGCGGTCATCATCAAATCGGCAAACTCATCTATCACCAATACGATGAATGGCAGGTAACGATGTTTCTCAGGGTCGCTTATTTTACGGTTGACGAATTTGGCGTTATATTCTTTCAGGTTACGTACCTGCGCGTCTTTCAGCAGGTCATAACGCTGGTCCATCTCAATACAAAGCGAGTTAAGCGTGTTCACCACCTTCTTGGTATCGGTGATGATGGCGTCGGCCTCATCGGGCAGTTTGGCCAGGAAGTGGCGCTCTATTTTGCGGAACAGTGTTAGTTCTACTTTTTTAGGGTCGACCAATACAAACTTCAACTCGGCAGGGTGCTTTTTGAACAGTAATGACACCAAAATAGCGTTAATACCAACCGATTTACCCTGGCCGGTTGCCCCTGCAACTAATAAGTGAGGCATCTTAGCTAAATCGGCAATAAATACCTCGTTCGATATGGTTTTACCTAAAGCGATAGGCAGGTCCATGGTGGTATTCTGAAACTTTTCTGTAGCCAGTATCGACCGCATGGAAACCATTTCGGGATTTTGGTTGGGTACTTCAATACCGATAGTTCCCTTGCCCGGCATAGGCGCAATGATCCGGATGCCCAAGGCAGCTAAACTCAACGCGATATCATCTTCTAAATTTTTGATCTTCGAGATCCGCACACCCGGGGCAGGAATAATTTCATACAGTGTTACCGTGGGCCCAATGGTGGCCTTTATCTTATCTATCTCAATATTGTAATGGTTAAGCGTTTCAACAATTTTGTTTTTGTTGGCTTCCAGTT
>JAQBOP010000276.1 GCA_028287975.1 Mucilaginibacter sp.
ATAGCCCAGCTTGATGGCCCAAATTCTTTGTTAAGATCTTTCATTTTAGATCAAATTAGTTATGTGTAATTAAATACCAGACTGTAAAACATTCACCTTGTCGCCATCATTCAAGTCGCTGGCGCCGGCTGTTATTAACTGGTCTCCATTTGTCAGGCCTGATTTAATTTCGGCCTGGCTGCCATAGCTTACGCCTACTTTTACATTTTTACGTTTGGCTATTCCGTTATCGTTAACATAAACATAATCGCCCTGCTCTGATTTCTGAACAGCATTTAACGGTATTACAATAGCTTTGCTGTTATTATAATCGGCTATTTTAATTAAAGCTGTCATGTTAGGGCGCAATGTTTTACGGGCAGGTAATGCAATTTCAATAGCAAAACTGCGTGATGTAAGGTCAATAGCCTTTGCAGCAAATGTTAATTTAGCGGTTAATGAATCATTGCCGTCAGGTACAATAATTTTTACATTGTCGCCCTGGTTTACACGGCTTGAGTATGACTCGGGTACATCAGCTTTAACTTTCAACACATCAGCATTTACAATGCGGATGCCTGTAGTACCCGGCTGAGCAACTTGCCCAAGTTTAAGATCCATCTGGTCAACTGTACCGCTGATAGGTGATATGATACGGTACAGATCAGCTTGTTCGCGTAACCCGTCAACTTGCTTTTGAGCACTTTGCATTTGTGTTTGTGCTTGTAAAAACTGCACCTCTGTACCTATTTTTTGGTCCCAAAGGTTCTTTTGGCGCTGAAACAATGTTTTAGCCAGCGTCGCCTGTGATTCTGCCTGCGCAATGTTTTCTTTTAACACACTGTTATCCAACTGAACCAATAACTGGCCCTTGTTTACATGCTTGCCCGGAGCAGTATAGATTGCAGTAATTACACCCGGCGATTGCGGATAAGCGGTTACGTTATCTTTTGCGTCGATTTTACCCTGTATATCAACATAGTGGGTAAACTTGCCTTCGGCAATTTTTAATATGCTAACGTCAGTGCTCTTTGAAGAGTCCTGGCCTACGCCGGTGGTTTGCAGGGCCGCTATCTTGGAGTTAATATCTGCCTGTTGTTTTTTAAGATCAGCTAATTCTGCTGCTTTGTCTTTTGGCTTGTTTGAGCAAGCTGCTAACAATAATAAAGCTGGTATATATATTAATTTTTTCATTTTTATAGTGATTTTAGTTTTAGTTGATTCGTGCATAAGCTTTGTCCAGGTCTACTTTGCTTATTAAAGCATTATATAACGCCTGGATATATTGATTGTCTGCGTTTTCAAGATCAGTTTGTGCTTGTGTAACCTCAATACTTGAGCCTACACCCTGGCTGTATTTAATTTTTGATACACGTAATACCTCTTGCGCTAATTCGCGGCTGCGTTTTTGGTTATTAAGTGATTGGCGGCTATTGAAGTAGCTGATACGGGCACTGCTTGCTTCGAGGTTCAATGCGTTCTTCACATTTGCAAGATCGTTTTGCGACTTTTGTACGTTGATCTTTGATTCTTTTAATTGATAGCTACGCTGAAATCCATTAAATATCGGCACATTTAAGCTTAACCCTATATAACTATTAGGGTAGTCGTTCCTGTACAGAAATTTTGTCAAATTTTCCTGGAATACAGTGGCATATCCTGCATTAAAATTTAATGTGGGTAAAAACTCGGCTTTCTTGCTTTTTACATCTAACTGATTAAGCTTCAAATTAGTTTCTAATAAGTTATATTCAATACGTTTAGTGTAAAAAGAAGTATCTGCCGGGTTCAAATCATATTGTTGATCTAAATTTATATTCTCCAATTTGTCAGTTAATTCAAGATCCTGTTGTATGGGCATACCCATCTGGAATTTTAGCAACTGATAATTTAGCGTTAATGAACGAGCTACGTTTTCACGATTCGTAGTCAGATTATTGTACTGAACATCCAAACGGTCAACATCAATTTTTTCTACTAAACCTTGTTTATTTTGTTGGGTTGTTTGATCCAACTGTTGCTTTAACTGGTTGATATTTGCATCCAACAGCTTAAGTTGTTCGTTGTTAACCAATACCTGGTAATATGCTTTGGTTACTGTAACGTTAGTTTGTATTTTACTACGCGTTAAACTGCGCTGATAAAGCTCTTTATAAGTCTTAGCCGCCTGTAAACCAACTATAAATGTGCCGCTAAACAACAATTGGCTTGCTTGAAGACCGAAGGTGTTATTATATTTTAATGCACCAAACGGAAGTTGTTGAACTGGGGCATTCTTATCTATATTTACCGGGTTAAGAAAATTTACTTTGTCTGGTGGATCCTTTTTAAACGCCGGACTAAGAGAAGCCGGTGTCTTTAGATAGTCCTGAAATGACACGGTACCATTAACCTGGGGCAACCCGGTACCAATTGTTTCTTTCACTTTGTATCCTGCACTTTTGACATCAAGGCCGGCATTTACAACCGAATCCTGGTGCTCATAAGCATATTTTATACAATCTGCCAGGCTAAAACTAACCGGCGTATTGGGTGGCGGCGCTTGTTGCGCATAGCTGCTTAAAGCTATGGTGCAAATTAAGGTCGCTGTTAAAAAAATATATTTCATTGTGTTGTTATGTGATTAGTTTATTACTTATTTAATTGTCTTCCAAAGAAACAGCCTGCCTATGACAACCCTGTGTCAACAGGAAATTTATTCGTTATCTATATTTTTATATTCATTTAATAATTTATATCCCTTTAGTGTACAGATACCAAAATTGAAATGCTCCAGCATCTGGTATTGAACTTTCCAGGTGCTGAACTCGGCAATCGGGAAAATATTGGCATTAAAGCCCATCTCTACCTGTGTTACCCGCATCCTCGCCATAATTTTAACATCTATATCAGGGCGTATGTAACCTTGTTGAATGCCTTTGGTTAGCAGCTCTTCTAACGTATGCACAATAACATCCGCTTTAAAATTCTGGAATTGCGTCCACGCGTCAGGATGATATTTTTGCAGATCATGAATAACGATGGGATTGATCCTTGAAAAGATCTCTTCAGAGCATTTCATCATATTGATCATTTCCTCTATCACATTGCCTGCTTTATCAATGATCGCGCACATCTGATCCTCATCTTCCTGCAGCTTCTTTTTTACTAAAGCTATCACCAACTCATTCTTATCCTTAAAGAACTGGTAGATGGTTTTTTTGGACATGCCTAAATGTTTAGCTATGTCGTCCATCGTTACACTCTTAATCCCTGCTGTTAAAAACAGATCCTCTCCACCTTGTATTATTCTATCTATTTGACCCATTGACTTGATTGGTCAAAACTATGGAAACATTTTTAGATTTCAAAGTTTCCATTTAAAAATGTTTTCCACATCTGTTTGCTCAACAGATAGATTGGATTGCCCCTAATTCATATAATGCCGATTTTGTTACCTTTGCAAAAAAATACGCCAACCATGATACTTACTCCACTTTCTGCAATTTCACCTATTGATGGCCGCTACCGAAAAACAACTGCCGACCTCGGCGCTTACTTTTCTGAGTATGCATTGATCAGATACCGGGTATTTGTGGAAATTGAATACTTTATAGCTTTATACCAGCATCCTTTACCACAATTACAAGATTTTGATAAAAATTTAATAGAAAAGTTACGGGATATTTACAAAAACTTTAACGAAGCTGATGCGCAAAGCATAAAAGACATTGAAAAAATAACTAACCACGACGTTAAAGCGGTTGAATATTTTATTAAACAAAAGTTTGATGCGCTTAACCTTGAAGCATTTAAAGAGTTTATTCACTTTGGTTTAACATCACAGGATATTAACAACACCGCCATACCTTTTACCTTTAAGCTGGCGCTTGATGATGTTTATTATCCCGCTATTGATGAACTGGTTAGCATGTTAAAGCAATATGCCGGCGACTGGGAAAAAGTACCGATGCTGGCCCATACCCACGGACAGGCGGCATCGCCTACGCGTTTAGGTAAGGAGATCCGGGTTTTTGTTGAGCGATTAGAAAACCAGTTGCAGTTACTAAAGCAAGTGCCAACATCTGCCAAATTTGGCGGTGCGACAGGTAATTTTAACGCGCATCATATCGCCTTTCCGCAAATTGACTGGAAAGCGTTCGGAAACAACTTTGTAAACAATACACTTGGCTTAAGCAGGTCGCAATACACTACCCAAATTGAGCATTACGATAATTTTGCCGCGCAATGTGACGCTTTAAAGCGGATCAACAACATCCTGATAGATCTTGACCGTGATATGTGGACCTACATTTCCATGAACTATTTCAAACAGCAAATTAAAGCCGGCGAAGTTGGGTCATCAGCTATGCCACATAAGGTTAATCCTATTGATTTTGAAAACTCAGAAGGTAATTTAGGCTTAGCAAATGCTTTGTTTGAGCATTTAGCTGCTAAACTGCCTATATCAAGATTACAGCGCGACCTGACCGATTCGACTGTATTACGTAATATCGGTGTACCAGTGGCGCATACGCTGATCGCTATTAAATCAACCGTTAAAGGTTTGGGCAAATTGCTATTGAATGAAAATGCTTTAAACGCTCATCTTGAAGCCAACTGGGCCGTAGTTGCCGAAGCTATACAGACAATTTTAAGGCGCGAAGGCTATCCAAACCCGTACGAGGCGCTGAAAGAGCTTACACGTACTAATACACAGGTTAACGCGCAAACCATCGCGGAGTTTGTAGATACGTTGCAGGTTAACGATAGCGTTAAGGAAGAGATCAAAAAGATAACACCATCTAGTTATACTGGTATCTAATATGAATGAGTTGGAAAATCTGTTAACTCAATGCGACTTTGAAAAAAAAGAAAAAGTTGATTATGATTTTCAGGCTATCGAAGATTATATTGGTTTTCCACTTCCATTAGATTATAAATATTATCTTAACAACTACGAGCAATTTCAAGATTTTGTTGGGGAAGAATATTTAGCTCTGTATAAAATTGATGAATTGATAGAAAATAATGAAGGCTATAATGTTAAGGAATACTACGATCTCAACACATTAATAATCGGAAGTAATGGTGGCGGCGAGTTTATAGGAATTAATTTCTCCAATCGAAAAAACTATAAATTGGTATTAGCTCCGTTTATTGGCGATTTCGTTACCGATCAAATTGAGATTGGAAGTTCATTTAGTAACATGCTACAACGTTTAATTGATGGAAAACAATGGTTCAACTAAGCGTCACCAACAGGTCATAACTAATTTAGTATAGTATAATAACAAAAAAGCTATTTAACTTTGTTAATCAATAAAAGAGAAACCAAGATGAATATCAACGTATATACTGAATCAACGCCTAACCCGGCAACAATGAAGTTCATTGTGAACAAGTTGCTGATCAATGGCAGTGCCGATTTCGCTACAAAAGAAAGTGCAGAGAAATCGCCTTTTGCTAAAGAGTTATATAAATTTTCATTTGTGAACGGCGTGTTTTTCGCCAGCAATTTTGTTACGGTTACCAAAACCGAGGGCACAGACTGGGAAGATATCGAGCCGATATTAAAAGAGTTTGTAAAAGGCGCTGTTGAGTCTGAGCTTAAAGTACAATTGGAAGAACAGGCAGAAGATGTTGCTTTTGAAGGCACAGACATTGAAATAAAGATCCAGCAGATCTTAAATGATTACGTTCGTCCGGCTGTTGAGCAGGATGGTGGCGCTATCTCCTATCGTTCGTTTGAAGAAGGTGTAGTTACTGTCGAACTGCGCGGTTCATGCAGCGGCTGCCCGTCATCAACCATCACACTAAAAGCGGGTATCGAGAATTTGCTTAAACGCATGGTTCCTGAAGTTCAGGAAGTAGTATCGGAAGCGCTGTAATTTTTAGATTACACAGATTTTAGAAAAAGATTTCACAGATTATTAAAGGGATTGCACAGAATATGTGTGATCCTTTTTTATTTGTCTGAATCACAGATTTTATTGATTAAACTGATTTATGAGATCATGTTTCCGTGAAATCAAAAAATCAGCCTAATCTGTGATTCAGACAAAGTACTGTTGGATAACCTTCAACAATTCATCAGTAAATTTGCCGTTGGTAGCCAATAATTCACGGGTATCCAAAACCTCATTGCCACCGCTAAAATTAACTATGTGCCCTCCTGCCTGCTTCACAATTACAATCCCTGCGGCTACGTCCCAGGCATTTAGATTATATTCATAGAAAGCGTCAAAACGACCTGCTGCAGTATAACATAAATCAACCGCGGCCGAGCCCAGGCGGCGTAAGCCATGACAGTTTTTCATCAGGTAAGTAAACAACTCAATATATTGTGGCTGCTTGGTAAAGTCATAATATGGGAAACCTGTCGCTATTAAACTATCGGCAATGCTTGGCGCTTTGCTCACTTTAATTTCCGTTCCATTTAAATAAGCAGGCGCATCTTTCCAGGCGTAAAAGCATTCGTCCTGGTTAATTTCGTATACTACGCCTAATACCAGCTCGTCATATTCTTTAAGCGCAATACTTACAGAAAACACAGGTAAGCCATGTATAAAGTTGGTGGTACCATCAAGCGGGTCAATGATCCAATTGTAACGGTCGG
Organism: Mucilaginibacter sp.; assembly: GCA_028287975.1. GTDB lineage: Bacteria > Bacteroidota > Bacteroidia > Sphingobacteriales > Sphingobacteriaceae > Mucilaginibacter. Next base: position 6,578 of record JAQBOP010000276.1, read on the forward strand.
CAATTTTATTTATGGTTTTCTCTTCGGTTATGAAACCGGCTTTGGGTAATATTTTCTCTAAACCTGCAACTATTATGCCTTCGGCAGTTTTGTCTACGTACGATACCAGGTCGTTCAGGCCTTTGTACTCTATTTTATCAGCGTTAAAAGTTTTTCTTTCCTGGCGGATAAAATCTCCGGCTTGCTTTGAAAGTTCAATTACTTGTTTTGCTATCTGCTCCGGTTGCATGATGTCTTAATGATAAGCTGAATGAGAAAAACTTATGGATAAAAAAGCTGGCGAAGAATAAACTCAGCGCAGCTGCTACACGCGCTACGGGCGGATAGATCTGAAACGAACGGACAAATATATCCAACAAAGTAAGATTGGCGAAAAACCCGATGATGGCTACAGAAATAAACCGAAAAAATTGCTTTGCAGGTGAAGATTCTGACTCGTTAAAAACCATGTATTTGGTAATCAAGAAATTAACCACTACACCTAAAAAGAATGAAATAGCCAATGAAAGCGTATAATTATCAAACCGGTAGTTCAGCACATTATAGTTTGGCTGTTCCAGGAAATTATGATAAAGAAAATAAAATGCCGCAATATCAACCAGGAAACCAACACCAGCCGAAAACACAAACCTGATCACCTGGTTTTTAAAAAACTTATCTTTCAATATCACATTAGCCATGCTTAACGGCTATTTTTTTCTCCCTGTTCAATCCTGATATAATTAAGGCTATCCCTCCTACAACAAGACAAAGCGAGATCATTTCGGCTTGTGTAAATGAGATACCGGCTACATTGTAACGCGTATTCACACGTATTAATTCTATTAAAAAACGCTCAACGCCGTTAAGCACAAGGTAGATCCCAAACATTACCCCCGGCATTTTAATACGATCGCGGATGCTCCATAAAAGCAAAAATAATAATAAGCATACTACCGATTCATAAAACGACGTGGGATACACAGGCAGCCTTAACTCATTACAGTATTTCCCAACACAATCAGCTATTTTGTTGCCCTCGTCTTCCATACTTACATTATGCGGAAACTTAAAAGACCACATCCAGTCCGGAGCCCAACTTAACCAACCCGGTTTTGGCGCGGTATTAGGTATCCCCCAATCCCCATCACCTGACATTTGGCAGCCAATACGGCCAACACCATAAGCCAGCATCATACCCGGCCCGCCAATATCTAACATGGTCAATGGCTTTATACCATGTTTATTGGCTATATATAAAACGGCTGCGCCGCCGCAAATTAATCCACCGTAAAAAGTCAGTCCGCTAAAACCTATTAGCATCCCTACCGGATCGGCCATAAAATCGTTCCAGTTTTCAAGGGCGTTAAACAATTTAGCACCGGCAAAACCAAAAACCGCGGCCCATAATAAAATACTTCCCATCAATTCATTGGGATGAACCTTAATTGTTTTAGTTACCGGTTTATCTAAAATGTGTTTTTTATTTTCGGCGTATGCCCAATAACCAAATGCGGCTGCTAAAATAATACCGCCGATAAAGTTGCCGCGGGTGGATAACAAGAAACCTTGCGGATCATCGATCATGGCATGGTAGTTAAACACCATATCTAACAACTTATAGCCCAACACAAAGCCAAATAAAGTATTAGCTAATAATTCTAATGAGCTTGTCGGCCTGCCTATAGTTACAGTTCTTTCAAAAGAATGGATGTAACCCAGCTTTTCTTTACGCTTAAATTCTTCGCCAAAAGCCCAATATGCAGCCATAAAAGCAAGTGCCACAAAAAAACCAAAAGTTTGAACAGGCAGCAGGATATCTAAGCCGGTGAGATATTTTATAAGCGAGCTAATGCTTGGAAACATAGGTATGTAATTTGCTGCGAATATAGAGTTAATGTACCAATATTTCTTCGCTTTCAGTTATTTCAACATCCCCGTCAAAAGAAACATTTGCAAGGCGGACAGCTATTAATTCGTTTACTAATACAGGATCAAATTTTGTTTTAACTTTTACGTAATTACGTGTAAAGCCGTGCATAAACCCTTCCTTTATATCGCCTTCAAACAATACCTCTTCTGTTCTGCCCAACTGGGTTTCGTAAAAAGCACGGCGTTTTTTGTCTGATAAGATATGTAGCATTTTGCTCCTGTCGGCACGTGTTGAACCAGGTACAACGCCGTCCATTTCGGCAGCAAGTGTATTTTCCCTTTCAGAATAAGTAAACACGTGCAGATAGGATATATCAAGGCTGTTTAAAAAATTATAAGTATCTATAAAGTCTTCCCTTGTTTCATTTGGGAAACCCACTATTACATCAACACCAATGCAGCAATCAGGCATCAGTTGTTTTATCTTGGCGACCCTGTCGACATATAATTCTCTTTTATACCTGCGGCGCATCAGGCTCAATATTTTATTGGAGCCAGATTGCAGCGGGATATGAAAGTGAGGCATAAATCGCTTTGACGCAGCTACAAACTCAATGATCTCATCCGTCAGTAAATTAGGTTCGATCGATGAGATGCGGATCCGGTCGATACCTTCCACTTCATCAAGCGCTTTCACCAGGTCGAAGAATTTATTTTCGCGTTTGCCATTGATGATGCCAAAGTCGCCCAGGTTAACTCCGGTTAAAACAATCTCTTTTACACCCGAAGCGGCAATTTGCTTTGCCTGTTCAATCACATTCCCGATAGTATCACTCCTGCTTGCGCCACGGGCCAACGGTATGGTGCAAAACGAACACGAATAATCACAACCATCCTGCACTTTTAAGAACGTGCGGGTACGGTCGCCAAAAGAATAAGCCGGAACAAATTCATTGGCCTCAGAAACAGGTTGATTATAAACAACCGCCTTAGGCTTTTTGGTAAGGTCGGAAATGTGATCTATGATCTGAAACTTTTCTGCAGCGCCCAAAACCATATCCACACCCGGTATTTCGGCTATTTCTGTCGGTTTTAATTGTGCATAACAACCAACAATGGTTATGTAAGCATTTGGAGATACCTTTAACGCTTCTTTTACAACTTTTTTACACTTCTTATCGGCATTTTCGGTTACCGAGCAGGTGTTTATTACAAACACATCAGGCTTATTTGTAAAGTCGACCGTATCAAAGCCGGCATTGCTAAAAAGACGGCCCAGCGTTGACGTTTCCGAATAATTGAGTTTACACCCTAATGTATAAAAAGCTACTTTCTTGTTCATTATCGCGGTGCAAAGATAATATTTTTAAATATTAGTTAGCGGGAAATAGGATTACTACTCTAACTCGGTTTGTCACATTTTTAATATAAAATCAAAATAATATTTAATTCATAAAACCATATTCAATACAACCAAATGGAATAATTTCTTGAGAACCTTTCTTTTAACTTATCGTTAATAGTAGCATCTGCCAGAATAAATGAAAATGAATAACACCCCTATCACTGTATGATAGTCGCTGCCCGAAAAATACCTGTTTTACGCTATTGTCTTGTAATAGTGCTATTTAGCTTGCTTTTTGTTGGTACAGAGTACTTGTACCTTCATTATAAAAAAGCACAGTTACTTAGAAGCAATATTGAGAGTGTAATCAGTTCGCATCAAAATTCTGCATTAATAGATACTTGTATATATGAATTATATAGCGCAGACAATAACAGCCGTTTATATACAATTACCGGTAACAAAACCTATCTACATAAATATTCGGCTGATATTGACAACGTATTGGTCACCATCAATAAAATAAAATTTAGTGATCAGGATATTCCTAATTCGGAAAAGTTTTTAAAGCTGGTATTGGAAAAAACCGTTAAAACCACTAACTATATTAAATTACGTCGTTTAACCGATAGTTTAATTAGATCGTCTGAAAATATTACCCGATCGCTTAACCGGATACAAAAAGCCAAGCCCGACGTAATTGCCCAACATATCACCACATTTGATACTGTCAGAACCCCCACTCCTGCAAAACATAAAAAAAGCTTTTTTGGGCGCTTATTTTCTGCGATGTCAAAGAAAAAAGAAGAAAAAGCCAAACCTGTTATTGTAACTAAAGACACAGTGATCTATTCGCACGAAATAGCTAAAAGCACAATACAATCAGGTAAAGAAGCTTATAATTATTATAAAAAACTGTATTTGGCCAATAGCAAAATGCAAAAAGACGAATTACAGATTTTAGTATTAAATAATAATCTCGCCGAAGAAATAATTGTCGGGTTAAAAAATTACAAAGCGATTGAGCAGGCTTATATTGATCATAGTAAATCTGAATTACGGGAAAACATGGCTAATGTGTTTGCTGATTTTAATAAAGGATCAACTATTAATTTTATTCTCCTGACCTTATTGTTGATCGTTGTGTTTTACAACCTTTGGAAGATATTCAGGAACGAACAGAAAATTATTGATTATAGCAATAGCGCCGAAGAATACGCTCAGCTAAAAAGTAATTTTCTGGCTGGGATGAGCCATGAAATACGTACGCCGCTAAATTCGGTGATTGGTTTTTCTGAACAATTGAGCCAGGAAGATCTGCCGCCATCACAAAAAGAGCAAGTGGCCGCTATTCGTAACTCGTCCGAAATGATATTGGACCTGGTGAACGAGATCCTTGATTTTTCCAAGTATGAAACCGGAAAAATGAATTTCGAGAGCGCACCGTTCATGCTTGATCAAACCATTGATGAGGTTTTCGCCACTGTAAATATTCACGCACAAAAAAAACATATCCTCCTGGAGCGTACAGGTCAGATCGATGAGAACATTTGTTGCGAAGGCGACAAAATGCGTTTAAAACAAGTGTTAATGAACCTGTTAGGTAATGCCATTAAGTTTACGCGCCATGGCAAGGTTACACTAAATACAAACATTGAAATGGTATTGCCGGACAAGATAATTTTAATTGTAAGTGTTACTGATACAGGTATAGGTATTGACAAGGAAGACCTGCCTCATGTTTTTGATGAATTTTCGCAAGTAGCAAAAGCGCAAAATGTTACCAGGCATAAGGGCACAGGTTTGGGCCTTGCTATTTGTAAGAAAATAGTTGAGCTGCAGGGTGGCAGCATTGAGGTGGCCAGTACGCCTGGTATTGGCTCTATATTTAGTTTTGAGCTGCCGCTTACACAGTTGGAAAATAATGATTGCATTATTGAACAATCAATGAGTGATGATTTAATGGCCGATTGTGTTAAAGATAAATTTGTTTTACTGGTTGATGATAACAAACTAAATATATTGCTTGCCAGGACTATACTAAAAAAATGGGGCATCAAGTGTGATATAGCCTATGATGGCCAACAAGCATTTGAGTTATTTAAACTTAAAACTTATGATTTGGTAATTACCGATATACAAATGCCGGTAATGGATGGCTTGCAGCTTATCAAACATATCCGGGAATTTTCTGATCCCATAAAATCTAAAATAATAATAATGGCTTTAACAGCTAATGTAATGAAAGAGGACAGAGATATTTATTTGAGCACAGGTGCCAATGATATTATACTTAAGCCTTTTTTAGAAAAAGACCTGATAGAAAAAATTGCAGTAGCTATACAGAATAATACTACCGCGCTAAGGTTTATAGCCTGATGCTTAATTAGTGAATTAATATTTGAGCAACTTTACAACATTCCCTCATTCTATCAATCACTAATTCACTCATTATCATCACCCCACCTATAACTTTCATTTTCCAATCCTATTAAATCAATTACCCGATTTACTACCGTTAGTGCAACTTCTTCAACCGTTTGGGGTTTGTTGTAGAATGATGGCACGGCCGGGCAGATTATCCCCCCGGCTTCGGTAATAGTGGCCATATTGCGGATATGGATCAGGTTAAATGGGGTATCGCGTACTACCAATATCAATTTACGGCGTTCTTTCAGAATAACGTCAGCAGCCCGGCTAATCAGGTCATCAGATATTCCGCCGGCAATCCTACCTAAAGTACCCATCGAACATGGGATGATCACCATGGTATCAAACTTAGCCGATCCGGATGCGAACGGGGCCATAAAATCATTTTTGGCGTAGAATTTATAAGGCAGATCATTATATTTTTCATTATCTAATTCAAATTGCCATACCTGCTTCGCATTGTCAGACATTACGATTGCCACATCGGCTACTTGACTACTCAAGTTTTGAAGCTTATCTAACAACAACTTAGCATAAATAGAACCACTGGCACCGGTAATAGCAACTACAATTTTTTTCTTCATTTAGCCCCCTCTAAATCTCCCCCGGAAGGGGAGACTTTTTAATTATTTCATTAAAATTCTCACAGCAAAGTTACCCTAATTTAAACAGGATAAGTTTTACAAAAATAAATATCGAAAGTCCCCCCTCCCGGGGGGAGATTTAGAGGGGGCGGTTACAGGCACAAAAAAGGGTCGAATACAAGTACCCGACCCTACATCTACCTATGAAAAACATGCCCTTTGAGAGGGCATTACAAATATAATAACAGTTTTTTAATAATTGAACAATTAATTGAAATTATTTTAACGGCGTTTTCACATAATTTTCATCTATCAGGGTTTGGATAATACCGTCAACCATGCCCACACTGGGCACATATATGTTTTTGATACCGGCCCATTTCATCACAGATAAATAGATCTCGCACGCCGGGATAATCACGTCTGCCCTATCCTGGTTTAGTCCTAACACGTTAATACGATCCTTTAAAGAAAATGAATCCAAATAATCATAAAGTGATTTTAGCTTAACAAAAGTTAAAGGTGCGTTATTTTTTTCTTCAGATAGTTTGTACAATTTGTTAATGTTTCCGCCCGTACCAATGCCCAATACGCCTTTAAAATGCCTGGTATGCTCGCGGATAAAATCACGCATCGTATTCCATGATTCTTCGGTATCCTGGTTATCCAGGATACGGATAGTGCCTATATTAAATGATTTCGAAGCCACCAGTTCGCCGGCCGAGAACAGCGAAAGCTCCGTACTACCGCCGCCTACGTCAATGTATAGGTAGTTTTTAGTTCTATCTATATTTTGCTCCGCGTGGCTTGCGTAAATTATCTTGGCTTCAACCTGTCCATGAACAATTGTAAGATCAATATTTGCTTCATCTTTTATATGGTTCACTACTTCTGCCCCATTTTTTGCTTCGCGCATGGCAGAAGTGGCGCAGGCCATATATTCTGTAACCTTGTACACATCCATCAGGTTACGGAACGCCTGCATGGTTTTAACCAGGTCAGTAGTTTTTCTATCTGAAATATGCTGATTTAAAAATGCATCGTCCCCTAAACGTAGCGGTACCCGGATCAGTGTGTTTTTTTTAAATGAAACCGACCCATCATTTTCAATTATATCTGCAATAAGCAATCTTACCGCGTTTGAACCTATATCTATAGCTGCGTATCTCAAATTATTTTACTTTGTTCTTTAGGTAATTGTATATATCTATTTGTGCCCTAACGGGTAACTCTGATCCTGTTTTGTGATATTTATTGGTGTTTTGGCTGTTGATCTCCCGCGATTTGGTATTATCATTTAACTGGATATCAATAATATCCCGTATTTCTTTTTTGATCTTCGGATCATAGATCGGGAAACCAACTTCAACACGGGTATCAATATTACGCGACATAAAATCAGCAGAGGTTAAATAAATAAGCTCATTACCGCCGTTGCAATAAATATGCACACGGGCATGTTCTAAGTATTTATCAACCAAACTAACCACCTCGATGTTTTCGCTAAAGCCCTTCATGCCCGGAACCAAACAGCACATACCCCTGATGATCATTTTAATTTTAACACCGGCGTTGCTTGCCTGGTACAATTTATTAACCAATTGCTCGTCAGCCAGGCTATTCATCTTCAGGATCATGTAAGCAGGCTTTTTAGCTTTTGCGTTTTTGATCTCGTTATCTATCAGCTTATAAATTGCCGGGCGCGAATCAATTGGCGATACAATTAAATGTTTTAAGCCCTTTGCCAGTATCCCTTTATTAATAGCCTTAAATATATTTACCAGGTCTGTAGTTATTTTTTTATTGGCAGTAAGCAATGTATGATCTGCATATATCCGTGCTGTTTTTTCGTTGTAATTTCCGGTAGATAAACAGGCATAATAAGCCAGCTTATCTTTTTCGGTACGGCTTACCAGGCAAATTTTTGAGTGTACTTTATACTCATCTATACCATAAATTACATTAACCCCTTCTTCCTCAAGGCGGCGGCTCCAGGTTATGTTATTTTGCTCATCAAAACGTGCCCTTAATTCTACCAAACAATTAACCTTTTTACCGTTTTTAGCTGCATTAATTAACGCATGCACAATGCGTGAGTTTTCTGCAAGTCGATATACTGCTATACTGATCTCCTGCACTTTTGGATCAATAGCGGCCTCTCTTAAAAAGTGAATGACGTAGTCATAAGTTTGATATGGCGTGCTGATCAGAAAGTCTTGCCTGGCTATCATGGCCATCAAGCTTTTCTCAAATGTTAGCCCGTTAACAGGCAGTGACGGGTATTTGGCATATTCCAGTTCCGGCGAACCAACGTTAGGGAAAGCAATGAAGTTTTTAAAGTTATGGTAGCGGTTACCGGGGATCAGGCTTTCGCCATGCAAACCCATTTTGCTTACCAGGTACTTTAACATATCCAGCGGCATCTCAGAGTCATACAACAAACGCATGGGCTTGCCTTTTTTACGTTTCTGCAGGCTTTTTGATAACGCATCTATAAATTTTCCGCTTACTTCTTTATCCAGGTCCAGTTCGGCATCACGGGTAAGCTGTATCGAGTACGCTTCAATGCTGTCGTGCTCGAAAATGAAAAAGATATCCTCTAAACTGTACCTGATAATATCATCCAGTAAAATGATAAACTTAAGATTATTCGTTTCGGGCAATACCACAAACCTTGAAAGGTTATCAGGTATTTCGATCAGCGCAAATGTTTGCTTTTTATCCTTAGTTAGTTTTACAAAGAAATAAATGGCACGGTCGCGTAATTCGGGTAACACGGTTGTGTTATCCAACATGATGGGTACCAGCATAGCCAGTAATTTTTCGCGAAAGTAATTCTTAACAAACGTACCCCTTGCAACGTTTAGTTGTTTATCATTCAACAGGAAGATCTTCTCTTCGGCAAGCTGTTTAACAATTATATTTTCATACAGATCGTTAAACTTACGTTCCTGCTTTACAACTATATTTTTGATCTGGTTTAATACCTTTTTAGGGTTGTAGCCTAAAATCTCTTTTGCTTTTTCGTTTAAATTGGCTAATCTGCTTAAAGTAGCCACCCTTACCCGATAAAACTCATCAAGGTTTGACGAAAATATGGCTAAAAACTTTATCCGCTCAATCAACGGTACTGTCGGATCTGCAGCTTCCTGCAAAACCCGTTCGTTAAAATACAACCAGCTTATTTCCCTGTTAATTAAAGGTGCCTTTTTAATATCCATATAGTATAATGCCGAGCAGCATTGTTGCAAAGCTGCTTATTTATTTGTTAAGTTAATATTAAGAGATTGCTATATCTCGTTGTTTTAACATATAAAGTCAACTATTTGATTTTATATGTTAATAAACAGTAATTTTGCATTTCAAATTTATAACCATTTTCCTTATGCCAACTTTTGATATAGTAAGTAAGATAGACGGCCAAACGCTTGACAATGTCATCAATATAGCTAAAAAAGAGATCCTGAACCGTTACGATTTTAACGATTCAAAAAGCACGATAGAGCTTGATAAAAAAACGAACGTTATTACTGTCGTGACCGAAAACGATATGCGCATCAAAGCTATCCAGGATGCCATAATCAGCCGCATGGTAAAACAGCAGCTTGACCCCAAAGCGATGGATTTTGGCAAGGAAGAGTCGGCATCAGGTAACATGATCCGTAAGGAGATAAAAATAAAGCAAGGCCTTGACCAGGATGCCGCGAAAAAGATAGTAAAGAAGATAAAAGACAGCGGCCTGAAGGTACAGGCAAGCATTATGGACGACCAGGTGCGTGTTCAAGGTAAAAAGATAGACGACCTGCAATCAGTTATCGCCCTATGCCGCAAAGAAGATTTTGGCCAGCCTTTGCAGTATATTAATATGAGGGATTAGTTGATATAAAAAAAGACCGCCCCTCGCAGGGCGGCCCTCTCTTCAAACTAAACCAACATTACTTATTATGAAAACACTCTTTGTCGGTGTTTCCTGGGTCCGGGCCTATCCCTGCTAAAGCGTTACTCACTGCCACGGACTTTTGGAACGTCCCGATATTATTTTACAGCTATTTCTCTTGTTTGAAATTTAGCTTCTTCTTTTTTAGCGATGGTCAATTTCAATATACCGGCTGTATAATCAGCTTCGATTTTTGTATGATCTGCGCTTTCTGGTAAAGTGAATGACCTTGAAAATGAATTAAAACTGTATTCGCGTTTTGTAAATTTCTTGTTCTCATCAACGGTTTCAGTTTTCTTATCAGCCGAAACGCTTAATACATTTTTATCCAAATTGATCTTTATGTCTTCTTTACTTAAACCGGGAATAGCCAAATCAACTTCAAACTGGTTATCAGTTTCAGAAATATTAACTGCCGGTGTACGTGTTGCCACTTTTTCGTTTAAAAACGAATCATTCAATAATGAATACACATCGTTAAAAAATGGATTCACTATACTTTTTTGATCTTTGCCAAATTTTACTAAAGTCATTTTTATATCCTCCTAAGTTTTTCTTTTATTAACTTCGCAAAGACTTAATCAATTGGTATACCAATGAGATTTTGCGTTGTTTTAAATGACAATCTGTCTACTAACCTAATTTTTAACAGACACAATGACATAAAATGGCTGAAAAACTATCAGATTATAAATTCAGGACCAATATATCCATCCGCTTTTCGGACATCGACGCGGTAGGGCACGTTAACAATGCTATATATTTAACCTATTTTGAAATAGCCAGGTTTAATTATTGGCAAGAAGCTATAAACTGGAATTTTAGCGAGAATGGTGTTATTGTAGGCAAATCTGAAGTAAATTACTTAAAACCCATAACCCTGCACGACCAGATTGCCTGTTATGTGCGCGTTGTGCGCATTGGTAACAGCAGTTTTGACGTAATGCACGTATTGGTTAAGATCACCCCGCATGGCGAAGAAATTTGTACAACAGGCAAAACCGTTTGCATCTGCTATGATTATACAGCCAATAAATCGGTACAGATTCCTGCAAAAGAGCGCGACCAAATGATAGCTTATGACGAGCCAAGACTGATATTGAATACTAATTAAATTATCATCGCGCCACATTTGGGATGTCGAGGTATTGCGTCATAATTCAATTGACTCCTGATAACTTAATTCCAGATCTTCGACAACTTTATCTTTTGTTGGGCGAATGATTATGAAATAAAATATAATTAATCCTGAAATAATAAGATAAAGCAAATTACCTGTCTTTAAAAATACTACAATATTAAAAAGAGAAGCCCCTTCAAGCAAAGCAAAACGCGTGATTAATGCACTTTGATAGGCCACTAATTTATCTTTTAATACCATTTTATCTTTAGCCCTAACTAGCTGTTGCTTAAACACAATATTAGAAGCAATAAAACCGCCAATTGCCATTATCGGAGCCACAAACAGGAAAACATCATTTTTATCAAAATTGATATTTGTGCTATCCATTTTTGCAAAAGCAACTACAGCAAATAACACCTGCCCAATTATCAGTGCAAGATGAATTATCGAAATTGTTTTTATAAAAGGTTGTGTTGTTTTTTGTGCGTCAGTGTTATTCATGTAAATTAAATTAATCGATCTAATATAGTTAGTTAGGGTATTAAAAACACTATTCAGCTATACAAAAAGCGCCCCGGCTATAACCGGGGCGCTTTAAAATTCTAAACCAAACGTCTACTACTACTTGCCTATCTCAAAAACGGCATTTATCTGGAAGCTTAATTTAATTTTCCGAACGTCGATATCAGATTCGGCAGGCGTTCTAACATCACTAACAGCCATTGTTTTAAACATTACCTGCCTTGGCTGCGGATAATTACTGTTATCACTTTCGGTGATATTCAATACCTGGCCCAAATTCTCCCCCAGTCCGTTTAAGAGATAAGCAGCTTTTGATTTGGCAGATAATAACGCTTTTAACTTCAATTCATTTTTAAGCTGATCGGCCTTTGAATAATCGTAGCTATCAATATTAGTGCTTTGGATCCCTTTAGGGTCAACCTTGCTTAAGATCTGGTTAAATTTATTCAGATCATGAAACCTGATGCCGTATTGTTTAGAAGCTAAAAAATCAGGGTTCTTTTTCTTTTGATAAGTATTATTGTAGCCTGATAAATTGTTAACCGTAAAATCTTCCTTCGGGATGCCTACATCACGCACCGCTCCTTCTAACTGGTTCTCTAACTGTTCAATGGTGATCTTAGTCTTCCCGTTAATGTATTCCTGCAGGGATATGGTAACGTTTATAATATCTGGTGTAACTTCCTGTTCGGCAAGGCCGGTTACCTCTATTTTACGGCGAAGGTCAACATTTTGTGCAAAGGTGCTATAGCAAATAACAATAAGCGCGGCGAGTATAAATAATTTTTTCATAAATATATTTTTATTGATATAGAACAAATAATAAGGTTAAAGTTTAACAGATTTTATAATAATATGCTAAACGGCTATTGTTAAACGCGTTAAATATTGGCCAAATTCGTCCTCAATTAACACGTCCATATTAAAACCCATCTCAATGGCAATTTGCAATAGTGTGTGCTCATCAATATAAAGCCAGTTAAACCATTCTGTTTTTAATTTTTTATAACTGTACTGGTATTGGATCTCGCCGTAATAGCCCTGCTTCGGCAGGTTACCTTCATACAGGTACGCAATATCCGATGAATCAAATAAGATCTGCCCGTCTTTATTTAATAACGTTTTAAGGTGCAGCAACAATTCCTTCAATTGGACTATAGTACCCGCCAGGCCAATGCCATTCATTAACAATAACAAAGTATCATACCTGTTTTTATCATAGGTAAATACATCAGCCTCAACTACTTTTTTAACACCCCGCTCCTTCAACACATTAATGCATAGCGGCGAAACATCCAGAGCCGTTACATCAACGCCCTGTTCCTGCAATAGCAGGGCGTGGCTGCCGGCACCTGCACCAATATCAAGCACAGTTCCCCTGCATTGTTCAAGCGCCATCCATTCAATATCGGGTATATCATCTTCTGCCCTGAAATAGGTAGCAATAGGCATTTCTTCTTTGGGGCCGTATTTATTATTTATCCAAAGTTTACCGGCGTCGAGATTATGATAGCGATCATATATGGCTTGCCCTAAAACGTCGTTCATATTAAATATTAAAGTAGCGTATCATAACCGTTGCAAGTTAAATAAAACATAATAATTGGTTATGTGTATTTATCAGTGTAATCTCGCCATAATCTGTTGATGGTAACTGATTAGAATGCAATGTCTTATGAAAAAAATATACTTACTATTTATACCGGTTTTATTATTCGCGCTGCCTTCTTGCAAGAAAGATAATGCAGCGCAAACCAAAGATCAATATCCAAAGCTGATAATAGGTACCTGGAAATCTAACCGGCAAAACATAAAAGTTTATGACATTAATACCAGTGATCTTTTAAAAGATTCGACTATTAGTTTTACAGGTGCAAATGCCGGCAGATCATGGCTTGAAATTTATAATGATGATGGTACGGCTTATATTACTTCGCCGCCGCGCAAAATAAGCGCCAATGTGGTTACAACAGATACTACAACTTATCTAACCTATGCTATTATGGGTGCTAATTTAACTTTAAAACAAACCATTGGCGGAACCGAAACTAAACCCATAATTACCTTAACCCAAACTGATATGGAGCTGCAAAGCACTTATACCGGCATGTTGAATGCCGCCTGGGGATTAGATGTTAACGCCTCTTATAAAATAACAGAAACAGATTATTACAAGCGTCAATAATACCTGTTGCGCTTCATCACTCTAACCAATTGCCTGTGGCGCTTAGCTGCATAATAATCATTGGTGACCAAAATAGCGTGAATTACACCGGGGATCCAAAAAAACAGGGTTAAAAATATACTTAGTATAAAAGCACCTATCCTGCCGGTGGTAAATACGGCCAGTGGCGGTAATAATAAACAAAGAAAGTAGCGCATGATCATGACGAATAAATATCAATTTATAAAAGTTAGACCCATTATCTTACAGATAGTTACAGCTTGGTTTAAATCAATTGTCATTTTTTATTGCGAAAGCATACCCAAACCTACCTGTAGAAAAGGCTTTTTTTAAGTCTCCCCTACCGGGGGAGATTTAGAGGGGGCTTCACCGAAATAATATGCACATTCACCGACAACTTTAGCGGGTCTACGGGATATACCTTTTCTGATGCGTTCCAACAATTAGTTTTGAAGAAAAATCAAACTCATGGACATATTATCAGGAACCGTAAGCAACAACACAGAAGAGTATATCAATACATCAACCCTGTTTGGTTCGATAAACCGGACGATACTTTCAAAAGATTTTAAAGGCGGCAAGGTCAGAAACTTATTTGGCAGTACCGAACTGGATTTTACTTATGCAGATATTACAGGCATTGTCACTCTTGAGATCTCGCAGGCTTTTGGCGAAGTAACGTTAGTTGTACCGGCCGATTGGCGGGTCGAAGAAGACCTTTCGCATTTCTGCTCGGTAGTCGACGAGGATCGCTGCTACAATAACCGTGGCTATAGCTCAAATAAAGTATTACTGCTTAAAGGCATATCAGTATTTGCTGTGGTTGATGTGGTGAACTTTGTGTAACAACCTTAGGGTAACGTAAAATAAATTAGCATACCTCGGCCCAAATTTTTAATTTGGGTTCATGAAAACTGATCCTACTCACTACCTTACCAACCGGCTTAAAATCGCTATAACTTTAGCCGGTGTCCTGCTTTGCAACGGCACCTTCGCACAATCCAACAAATCTGTTGTTGATGCTATTGTACAGGAAGAAACCAATAACTCGCAATTACAAAAACTGGCTCACGAGCTTTTTGACGGCGTCGGCCCTCGTTTAGTGGGCACTCCCCAAATGGCAAAAGCCGGTGATTGGGCGGTAGATAAATATAAAAGCTGGGACATAACCGCCCGTAAAGAAAACTGGGGCGTATGGCGCGGCTGGGAAAGAGGCATATCACATATTGACATGATCTCGCCCCGGGTAAAATCGCTTGAAGGTACGCAGCTGGCCTGGAGCCCCGGCATGGGCAAGAAAACCGTTACTGCTGAAACTATTATTTTACCTGACCTGTCTGATTCTACAGCTTTTAAAAACTGGCTGCCTAATGTTAAGGGCAAATTTGTGCTGATCTCTATGTGCCAGCCAACCGGCAGGCCCGACGATAACTGGAAAGAGTTTGCCTTGCCTGAATCATTTGATAAAATGAAAGCTGAGCGTACTGCCATGACAACCGCGTGGGCAAGCCGCATTAAAAAGACCGGCTACACCTCACGCACCTTACCTGTCGCCTTAGAGAATGCCGGCGCTGTGGGTGTAATCAGCAATTACTGGTCGGCCGGGTTTGGGGTGGATAAGATCTTTAGCGCTTATACTAAAAAAGTACCTACTGTTGATGTTGGGCTTGAAGATTATGGTGTGATCTATCGTCTTACAGAATCGGGCACCCCTCCAACTTTAAGTATCCATACTGAGTCAAAAGAATTAGGCGAAGTGCCTACATTTAATACCATTGCCGAGATTAAAGGCACCGAAAAGCCCGATGAATATGTGATGCTTTCTGCCCATTTTGATTCATGGGATGGCGGAACAGGTGCTACAGATAATGGTACCGGCACATTGACCATGATGGAAGCTATGCGTTTGTTAAAGAAGTTCTATCCCCACCCAAAACGCACCATCTTAGTAGGACATTGGGCCAGCGAAGAAGAGGGCTTGAACGGTTCGCGGGCTTTTGTGGAAGATCACCCGGATATTGTAAAAAACCTGCAGGCATTATTTAACCAGGATAACGGGACTGGTAGAGTCGAAGAACTTTCGGGAGCAGGCTTTACCGATGCGGAAAGTTTTTTAACACGTTGGTTAGCTGCCGTACCTGATACCATTAAGAACCGTATTAAAACAAAATTCCCGGGTACTCCTGGCGGTGGCGGATCAGACTATGCATCGTTTGATGCGCTTGGCGCCCCGGGTTTCCCGTTAGAATCACTTAACTGGGCATACGGCGCGTATACCTGGCATACTAACCGCGACACCTACGACAAAATTGTTTTTGACGACCTGCGCAACAACGCTGTGCTTCTGGCTGTAATGGCATACATGGCCAGCGAAGATCCTGAGAAAACAAAAAATATAAAGGCGGAGGGCATTAAATGGCCGCAGCCTGTTAAGGCCAACCGTCGCGGCGGATTGGATAAGTAATTGCCGATACTTTTAACACTTATGCTTCAGGTCAGTGAATTATATATTTATCCAATTAAATCATTAGGCGGGATAAAGCTTGAAACGGCACTGGTTACCGACAGGGGGTTTGAATATGACAGGAGATGGATGTTGATAGATGATAACAATAAGTTCATTTCGCAGCGCGAACACGCGGTAATGGCGCTGTTAAAAACTGACATTACAAGCAACTTTATTATAGTTACTTATACTGCTAACAATAATTCAATCGAAATTCCATTAGTGCCTTTAAATCAGGGTGTAGTTTCAGTTGAGATCTGGGACGACATCTGCACGGCACAATTGGTTAGCGATAAAGCCAACGAATGGTTTACAAATATATTGGGCATAAATGCCCGGCTGGTGTATATGCCTGATGATACAAAACGTTTTACTAATCCTAAATATACCCCGGCAGGTAAATTAACCTCATTTTCTGACGCATATCCTTTCCTACTGATCGGGCAGTCGTCATTGGATGATCTGAATAAGCGCTTAAGCAATTCTTTGCCTATAAACAGGTTCAGGCCCAATATTGTCTTTACCGGCGGCGAGCCATACATGGAAGATACTTTAGACAGCTTTATAATTGGCGATATACCCTTTAATGGTGTAAAGCTTTGCGCCCGGTGCAATGTGATAACTATCGACCAAAACAACGCGTCTTCGGCCAAAGAACCAACTAAAACACTTGCTTCCTATCGCAGAAAAAATAATAATATCTACTTTGGACAAAACGTTGTTCATTCAGCCACTGGTAGCATTTCTGTCGGCGACGAGTTGATTGTTTTATCCAGGCATTATGAAGAAAGATTTATAATTGAAAAGAAATGAAACCTACCATCACCATTGAATATTGCCCAAAATGCCATTGGCTGTTACGGGCAGCCTACATGGCCCAGGAGTTATTAACTACTTTTGAAGAGGATCTGTACGGTATAACCCTACAGCCCAGCGAGATAGCCGGCAGATATTCTATCAAAATAAATGATGCTGTATTATTTGACCGCAAGCAGCAAGGGCGTTTTCCGGAAATTAAAGAATTGAAACAACTGGTACGTGATAAGGTAAATCCGGGCAAAAATCTCGGGCATTCTGATGCTATTGTAAAATAAGTATACCAAATCGGTATTTTTTATTGGTTTACAATTCTTTAATTTATATTTGTT
>JAQBOP010000285.1 GCA_028287975.1 Mucilaginibacter sp.
ATAGCCAGCCACCGAAACCCTATTCCTGCACATAACAAAAACACATACACTGCGGTTAGATAAGAAAGGTTCAGCTTTTTATTCTTTATTGAGAAGTAAAAGAAGAATGGAACAATCAAATAAAAAAATTCTTCAACATCTAAAGACCAGGTTTGGTCCCAGCGACCGCCCAGGTAATTATGCAGAAAAAACAGGTCATTAATATAAAGTCTTACAGGAAAAGAAGTGATGCTGGTATAGTGGCTGCATATTAACTCGGCCGTAAAAGTTACCAGTATAAAAAATATAAAAGGCGGATAGATTTTAAAGCTCCGCCTGATCAAAAACCGCTTGATTTTTATTTGACCATTTTTTTTATATTCACTATATAATAATCCGGACACCAGGAAACCACTTAAAACAAAAAACAGATCTACAGCCACCCAGCCGCCCCTGTTAAACGGAACCATAGTTTTTGCGGCATAAGCAAAAAGTTTGTCTGTAAAGTTTTGGATGCGCATAGGTCCCGGTAAGACTGTATGATGAGCAACGATCAGCAACACAGCTATTCCCCTGATAATATCTAAAGTAGGATTTCTGCTTGAATGACTAATAGATACTTTGCGCAAAAAACAAGGGATAAATGGTAATAAAGAACTTTACGATTATAACGCTCAAAAACGATGAGGTTTTTTAACTATCGTTAAATTTTTATCAATATAGCTAAAAAACGTTGACAGTTAATAGTTATGATATGTTATTTTTATTTATGCGAATTTATCTTGTACTGATAAGTGATAAAGAAGTATCGTTTCAGTATTTGCTGCTCGCCTGTGGTTGGGGGCGATAAACGTTAAAATGAATTGCATAAATTGCCGATGTAAAAAGTTGTATTTTTTTGACGATTATTGACGGAAACATGTTTTAATCGTCTTTTTTTCGGCGCTATTTTACCCTGCTTGACAATAACCTATGATGAGAAAACTTTGCTTATTATTTATCATATCCGTTTGCCATTGTGGAATACAAAAAGCCCGGGCACAAGAAGCTTTTTATATAGATGGCTACCACGGCGGGGTATGGGGTCATTACCCCGATTGGAATACCCGTTATATGGTTGAAACACTTAAGAAAAATCCCGATTGGAAAATCAATATAGAATTAGAACCGGAGACGTGGGACAGAGCCATGGCCGTTGACCCGGCTGCCTATGCCGAGTTTAAGGCAATGTTTGCAGATCAGTCATTAAACGGTAGGATAGAATATATTAATCCTGCCTATGCTCAAAGCTATATGTATAATATATCCGGCGAAAGCATCATCAGGCAATTAAGTTATGGTATGAAAATGATCAAAGCTCACTTTCCTGAAGCTGTTTTCACCACCTATTCTTCAGAGGAGCCTTGCTTTACCAGCGCTTTGCCGCAAATATTAAAATCCTTCGGCTTTAAATACGCTTCACTAAAAAACCCCAACACGTGTTTTGGCGGGTATACAAGTCCGCATGGTGGTGGGCTGGTAAACTGGATCGGCCCTGATGGCACAAGTATTATTGCTTCACCGCGCTATAACGTGGAAAGACTTTCGCCTAAATCAACCTGGCAGACTATTGCCTGGGATAATTCGGCGGAATATATTCAAGGCGCCTTAGCTGATGGCATCACGCATCCGGTAGGAATGACACTGCAGGATGCCGGCTGGAAAAACGGTCCCTTTATTGGAAATGGCCGGCATGGTGCTGTTAAAAGTACTTACACTACCTGGCGGAATTATTTTGCCAACATAGCCAAAGGTGATCTGGCACGAGATTGGAAGGTATCGCAAGAGGATATTAATGTAAGTTTGGTCTGGGGATCACAGGTGACGCAGCAAATAGCGCAAAAGGTACGGGTGTCTGAAAATAAGTTGGTTACTACAGAAAAACTGATGGCTATAGCTAAGGTCTATGGAAATGGTGATTGGCCAAAGACAGATCTGGATTCCGCCTGGCGAACGTTGCTATTGTCTCAGCATCATGATTGCTGGATAGTGCCCTATAACGGCAAACCCGGCAATACATGGGCCGATAAAGTAACCGGTTGGACCAATCATACAAACAAGATCTGTGATAGCCTTGTGCTCCGCGCGGAAAATATTCTTAGCCCGGGCATTGAAAAAGGTGATTTTATAACGGTTTATAATACAACAGCGGTCGACAGGAACGAAGCCGTGGCAGTTAGCTTGCCTGATAAATATATCGGTATAAACACAGTTGTTATTGATGCTGCGGGCAATGAGATGCTGTCAGAAACGGTATCATCAAATGGTGTTAAAAAGATCGTTTTTAAAGCGAAAGTCCCGCCAATAGGCTATCAGGTTTATCAGCTTAAGCAAAGAACTTTGCACCTGGTTCAAGCATCCTATAGTATAAAATTGACTAACGAGGGGTATAAAATAGAAACGGATCTGTACAGGATCCTGCTGGACACTTTACATGGCGGCATTATTAAAAGTTTAATTGCCAAAAAATTAAATAATAAGGAATTTGTAGATCAAACCAATGCCCGGAGCTTTAATGAACTGCGGGGTAATTTTTACGATAATGGTGGATTTAGATCGAGCGCCGATAGTGCCGTAAGTGTAGAAGTTTTACAAAACGGCCCCGTTTGTTTTAAGTTAGCTATAAAAGGGAAGATAGCCGGCAATGACTTTACGCAGATCATTACTCTTGTACAGGGCCGGCAACGCATAGATGTCAACTTAAAAATAGATTGGAAGAACAACCTGCGCATTGGTGACGGCAGTAAACCCGGTGATTATAAAATAGATCAGCCGGCAAAGCCTTTTTATGACGATCGCAATAAACTGCTTGCTATGTTTCCCCTTAATTTAAAACATCAAAAGGTTTATAAGAATGCTCCTTTTGATGTTACCGAAAGTAAACTTAAAAACACCTTTTTTACACGCTGGGACAGCATTAAAAATAATGTGATACTTAATTGGGTTGACGTTACCGGCAATAATGATGAGTACGGTATGGCATTGTTTACTGATCATACAACAAGCTATGCGCACGGAACTGATTTTCCGTTGGCGCTTGACATTCAGTATTCAGGCATGGGCTTATGGGGAAGAAATTATACTATCAATGGTCCAACCGAAATTCAATATGCCCTTATCCCGCATGCGGGCAAATGGGATAAAGCAGGAATTTGGGCAGAAGGTACTAAATGGAATGAATCTTTAATAGCTGTGTTATCAAACAGGCATCCGCAAGGCATAAGCCGCTCTTTGGTCAACGTACCTGTGGGTTACGAGGTAACCACGATCAATTTTAATGGTAAAGATATGCTGGTTAGGCTATTTAATACTGGTAATGTCACTACAGAAAAAATAACTTTTAACTGTAATGCAAGCAGTGTTTCACTTATACAGCTTGATGGCAGTACCAGCGGCAAGTTGGTTCTGTATAAAAAGCCGGGTAAAATATATACAATAGTTCATATACCCAAATTTGGGATCAGGACAATAAAACTGGAAAATGTAAATAAGTTTTAACAATGCAAAAGAGTTGTATTATGTAGCTGACGAATGATGTGTTCTGATTATATTTATGTCGTCACATTTTTATAAATTAAACGTATACAGATAAAACAAACCAATGCCTGATTCCTAAACGAGATGGGTTTTATAGTGTTAAGATATCACCGTATGGGATTGTCAAAAATGAGCAAATAGCTAACGAAAAGCACTTAAAAATTATTGTAAACTGTTTCGAAATGAATCACACTTTAATGACAATAGATGGTTAAATAAATACACATATTAATTTATCACTTTATCGTCTACCCATTGAAATTGATTGTTTTGAAAATTAAGGAGAGGTTTGTTTTGCTAAAAACGATAACCCTGCTCTGCCTGTTGCTCATTTTTCACCCGGTCGTCGCGCAGCAACCCGCACCGCTTGTCAATACAGCTACGACAACAGTAAATGGGAGCGTCTCTGACCTGTCATCCGGGATGCCATTAGCTCATATAACGGTAAGTTTTCCAGGCACCGACCATAGCACAACTACCAATAAAATGGGGCATTTTTCTTTGAGTGCAGTTGGAGCTTTCGACAAAGTCTCCTTTTCGTTTATGGGCTACCAAACAGTGTCAAAGTCAGTTCATCCCGGTAAGGTCAATGAAATTAATGTAAAGCTTAAGCCCGGTGAAACGCAGCTTGAAGAGGTAAAAGTGACCTCGAAAAAGCTCCCCAAATACCGCAATAAGGGTAATCCGGCGGTGGAACTGATTCAGCAGGTGATCGATCACAAAGCACAAAATAGGATGGAGAATGCGGATTATGTTCAATATGACCAATATGAACGTATAGGCTTATCCTTATTTAACATTCCAAAAAAGTTGCTCGGCAGTCGATTTTTTAACAAGTATCGGTTCATGCTGGATACTACTGCTATAATCAACGGTGAAAAACAAACCATTCTGCCAGGTTATTTTAGTGAAAAATTATCCCAGCACTATTACCGTAAAACGCCAGAGAAAAGCATAGAAATCCTGCTGGCTGAAAAAGGAACCAACATCATCAAATTTGTGGATACAGCCGGTGTGGATATTTACCTGAACCGATTGTACGGAAACCATATAGATATCTATGAAAATAATATATTTATTATTGTTAACCAGTTTTTAAGTCCCATCGCGGACCATGCCCCTAATTATTATAAATTTTTTATTACCGATACTGTGCAAACCGACCATGGTAAACTGGTCGCTTTAAGCTTTACCCCACGGGTAAAGGGCGACCTTTTATTTGAAGGCAGATTGCTGGTTACACTTGACGGGCGTTACGCTGTCCAGTCATGCGAGCTAAACGTCAATAAGCAGATCAATATTAATTTTATGCGCAGCCTGAAGGTCAAATTGGATTTTCAGCGGCATGAGGATGGCCGTTATTACCTGACCAAAAGCAATGTCGCTGCCGATTTTGGCTTGCTGAGAAATAAAGGAATAGCAGTATTTGGCGAACGAACGGTGACCTACTCCAATTATATGCTCAATACCCCGAAGTCGTATAGTTTTTACCAGGGTAAAAGTCTGCAAACGGCGGTCAATAGCAGCCAGGCCGATACATCTTTTTGGAACCAACACCGTACCGATACGCTTACCGCACAACAAGCAGGTGCATATACCCGTATCAACCGGTTGCAAAATATGCGTTCGTTTAAAACTGCCACCTGGATCGCTGCTACTTTAACTGGTGATTTTGCAGACTTCGGGCCTGTTCAGGAGGGGCCAATAGGTTCCTTGTTTTCTTACAATACCCAGGAGGGTGCCCGTTTTCAACTGGGTGGCCGAACGACACCGAAATTCAACCAAATGCTATACCTGGATGGTTTTTTGGGTTACGGCACAAGGGACAAAAATTTTAAATATGAGTTGAATAGCTATCTGTCCCTCAACAGAACGCCTTACTACCGTTATCCTAATCATTACATTAAAGTGGGTTATCTGTATGATGTGGATATCCCCGGCCAAAGTTTCGCAGCCAATAACGCGCAGGCCGCACTGTCTTCCTTTCAAAGCGGTTCGACTAATTACTGGCTTTATGATCGGATCTATTCGTTTACATATGTTCAGGAATTTGAGAATCATTTTTCATATACCCTCGGTTTCCGGAACTGGAATCAGCGCGGGGCCGGTAATTTATTATTTCTGAGGA
This sequence comes from Mucilaginibacter sp., assembly GCA_028287975.1. Lineage (GTDB taxonomy): Bacteria > Bacteroidota > Bacteroidia > Sphingobacteriales > Sphingobacteriaceae > Mucilaginibacter. The sequence continues at coordinate 5,684 of JAQBOP010000285.1, forward strand.
ATGATCCTGCAAGTACCGCCGTACCGGATCTGACCACCAGTGAAATTACCCTTGGTTTGCGATACGTGTCGCACGAGCAGATCATCCAGGGTACCCGGGACCGCCATACTATTCACAGTAAATACCCTATCTATAATATGCAGATTACGCAGGGGGTTAATGGCGTTCTTAAAGGCGGTTACCAGTATACCCGCTTTGATGCCAATATTTATAAGCGGTTTTACCTCTCTCAGTTAGGTTATGCGGATGTTACGCTATTGGGCAGTATTGTTACCGGAAAGGTGCCCTTTCCATTATTGAATATCAGCCCGGCTAATCAATCTATCGCATACGATCCGGATGCCTACAATAAAATGTATTACCTGGAATTTGTCAGCGACCATTATGTAGGCTTAAACATTACCCAAAGCTTTAATGGATTTTTACTAAACAAGATCCCATTAATCCAACATCTCAAATGGCGCGAATATCTTTCCTTTAAGATATTATACGGGGGATTGCGCGATGAGAACGATCCTCTAAAAACACCCGGGCTATATCGTTTTCCTGCCGCTACCGGCAATACTTATGGTACCTATGGTTTAGGGCGAACACCTTATGTTGAAGCAGGCGCGGGTGTTGGTAATATCTTTAAGATTTTACGGGTTGACCTGATCAAAAGATTCAATTATTTGTATCACCCCGGTATCTCTCCATATAGTATTAAATTGAGTTTCAGTCCGGATTTTTAATTTCTGTAGACAATAATCAAGCGATGCTGATAATTTTCAGATATATATAGACCAATGTATACAGAAAGAGCATTTCCAGCGGAAAACTGGCAAGCACATCTGTGCACCAGGATAGACCTTGATACACGCACTGTATTAAGAAGTAACGATCAGCCCGAATGGCAAAACAAGCAGGAATATGACGCATATCCAACCGTTGCCCGTATTTCAGACCGTAGCATCAGCTTAAAATATGGAAAGGCATAATTCGATCATGAAATCTAGGTTAAATCCGAAAAAAGTAACCAAATAGATTGGAAGACCAACATCGTATCAAAATAATTATAGCTGTAATAATATTTAATTATTGCAAGAACAGGGCTGTCAGTCTTGGATTTGCTTGGGTAACCGGAGTAGATCGAATATTTAATATTTTGATTATCAATGTTTTATATTGATAGTTTGTAAGCCAATATAAAATATAAGAAAACAAAAAAGCCTTGAAAGTACTTGATTCTCAATAGAGAAGTTCGAACTTCAAGGCTTTTTACTTGAAAAGTAGAAGGGACACGCAATCGGTCGACTTTTGTTACTGATGTTGAGGCGATTATAAATGCTAAGAATGTAATTGATAAAATTAATGGAGTTTAACCTTTCACTGGATATGGAGAGAGCAATTGAACACCTTATACCATTTAACTTTTTTGGATGGCTTGAGATTGAACAGGATCAAGCCGCCTTAGTTCAAAATCATATTTGACGGGGCCCTCGCGAAATAAAAACACTTTCGCCAAAACAGTTTTATAAGAAATCGAGCAGCATTTATCTTTAATAATTGAAAGTGTGATCGTCGTGTCACAATTTCTGCCTATCAGCAAACCGTCCATATTTGTCAGGCGCAGATGCAAAAGATAGGTTACCTTTAAAAGTGAGTCGTAATCCGGAATCTTAAATTTGTTATAGTTAAGTCTGTAAGCATTTCTTTTACCTACCGTATCGACGAGCAATTTTTTAAGCTTTACCCCTTCATTGTAAACATCAAGCTTTTTCTGAAGGACAGTGCTGTAACGCTTGTCGTCGATCATCTTTAACAATTGTCTGGCGTACTGATCAATCAAAACACCAATTAAAATATGCGGTGTTTCTCCCTTCAGATACATTTTATTCAGGACCTCATAGGCTTTTTTTATCGTGTCGCTTTTCGACAGGTTATTCAAAGTTGTTATATAGCGGTTATGCACTTCAATAACCCTTGATTCCAGGTCAGCTTCGCTTGTATTGACCAAAATCCTGATTTGCGTGTTGCCCGTAAGTACTTTTGGCGGCGATGTGATCATTCTGCCTGTTTCGTCAAACTCTATCTGAACTGCGCGTGCGGAATCGGTTATCCTTAGTCTGGTCGTATCGCGTTTCACAAATTTGGATTTATTCTTCGTTGTGCTGGAGAACGAGGCGGTTATTGCCTTTTGGTTGTCTTGTGCCTTGCATAGGAGCGAGATCAAAAATACTATGGCGAGGAACCCCAATATGGTTAAGGTCGATTTCATGCTGTGGTAAGGTTAAATTTTTGGAAATCAGCGATCTGCCCTAAATATATCAAATATTATTAAAATAAAATAACCGTATTTTTACGGTATTTTTTATGACAGAGAATGTTTTAAAAAAAAATATAAACCTTATATTGACATAATTGCGGAGCATTTTGTGTGGCCGAGGCGGCGAGAAACTCTTTTTTGCTAGGTTAAGACATTCCAGAGTCGCACCGTTCGTTAATTTATTCAAATAAAATTTTACTTATTATAAAGACGTCATCGCTAATTGGCTCTCTTTTGTATTCATTTATATCACTCCCAGAGCCTACACGCCAAATATCTATGTCATGGTATTTTACTGACATTAACATCGAAATAAAAGTGAATGGTTTCGGACCCAATGGTGCGAAAATGATGCTATAATCATCTTTTAATTGTTCATATATAGCAGTCAATTGACGTTCCAAGCTTAATAAATCATCAAATTTATAAGTTCGGATAATCTTTGTCGGATCATTTAATATGGACCTGTTATTATCCTCGAGGGTTTTGACAAATCGCTTATCCAGAGCAGGGCTAGTATAAAAAATATAAGAAATTTTAGGGTCTAAATGGTCTATTATCCCCTCCGCTTTTTGTTGTTCGTATCCGAGACACACGATAAGTGCCTTAGGTTTACTTGTGGGTACTACATATTTGCCTGGCAAAGGTAAAATTTCGGTATTAGGCTTTGGAGGCTGTGGCGCAGAGTATTTTGAGGGTGTATAACTAAAGTATGTGCAAACAGATGAGAGACTAAGTCTTTTCTTTGATAAATATAAGATTATTGAATAGTACCATGGCTTTGTCGCTATGAGTGATTTCGAAAATCTTATGCTTACCGATAAAGCACTAAACTCTATTTTATCGGTAAGCTTATACTTCATTTTAAGACCGTTTAATTTCAGATTCTTCAATTATAGGGGTAGTTTCCTGAAACTGGTCGCCTAAGGATTGATTCGATTTACGCTTAGCTGGTGGATAGCAGCCTTTAATACCTGCCAGCAAATTTGCGCGGTATGCTTGTCTGGATGAAAATTGGAACCTACCTGTTGCAATGGATGAATATAATTTCTAAAATCGCGGAGGGCATGACTGAATTTTTTAACATCCTCTTTAAGTATCCCTAACTCATGCGAGGTATCAATTAAGTTGCTCAATGTCCAGTCATAGAACGCTTTTACCTTGCCCTCCTTGGCCGGGGCTGTCTTTGCCGTATTAAAAGCTTTGGGGTTACTCGATGCAATTCCCAATAGGATGCCTTCCAGAGAACTGCCGGATAAAAATATTATAGAAAGCGGAGCATCACTTTTCAGACATTTTTTTATTTCATCAAATCTCGAATTGATAACTTCTGTCAGCCGTGCATCTAATCCGAGCTTGTCAAGAGAAACGTCTTTGAATTCCTGGTTCAAGAAAGTATTCTCGGTTACGATTACGGGCTCTACTTTTGGTGTATCTGGTATGGAAACCTTTTCTGCTTTTTGGAATGAGATTTCCGAATCCTTTCTGATGACCTTCCATTTGTCAAATGCCAGGAATAGATTAAATTCTTGAATTAATTTGTCTAATAAGTCATACTTGCCGATATAATTAATCGGACTGAATAACTCCTTAATACACTTGTCCAGTTCAGGCGTTCCGTTAAGCTTATTCAATTTTTCGTCGGTATAAACCCACCGGGATGGAAATCCGGCAGCGTATTGATCTCTGCCTCCGAATCCATTAAAAAAGGCCACTAATTGCGAGCCCGAACGATACTCGGTTTCTTCATTAATTAGGGTGCGGAGTTTTTCTAACGTTTTTTTATTTAAGATCATGATAAGATAGGCAAATGCGTAAGTGGCAAAGGAATTTGACCGCTATGGGTTGATGATCAAATATACTTAAGTTTTTTTAACCCTATTAAGCGATTATACCTCAGCAAATATTAATAAGCAGTGGAGTTGATAAAGTTGTTATACCGTTAGAAGTAGCGATTTCCTTGAGATATTCATTTCCATCAATATTATAATAGGTTAAATTTATCTTATAGAAAACCTCATTACGTGGTGTACCTGGTACCGAAATGAGAATATCCATAGCCGAATTTCGGTCAACTTCTTGGGCACTTGGCTTTATATTTAAGTTTGTGGGTTCAACTTTTTTAGAGGTAATAGATTGAGCTGTATAGCAATACCTGAGCATAAAAATAAAGCGTGTTTCATATAAACGATTTATATCCGCAATGGAAAGTTTAGTCATAAACTTATGGTCTGTCAGCTGTTTTCAAGTTATCAGATTTGTGAAGGGAGGTAATGAGTTTGTGAATGTGATATGCAGTAGGTATAAGCAGCAGCGGGTAATATAAGAAGGGTAGGGGTAGCTTGAAATCATGGATGGCCAAGCCCGTTCCTTTTCGATTACTTGTTTTGAATGTGAAAATAACGCTAAAATATAGACCTTCAGTAACTTAGTAACTATAAGACTGCTTTTTCTCATAAATATTTATTATTTTCCCTCCTTATTCGTTGTGTTAACGAGTAAAAAAAATGCCTAAAGCCTTACATAATGAAATCTATTCACAAGTTTGTATTTAACGCGCTGCGTATTGTGCTCATTTTCAATGTATTAATACTTGGTTGTGCAAGCCATCATATCGGCGGCGGTTTCCCTGTGGTAATTAATCAGATCCCGCCTGCTAACTCTCCTGCCGGCAGCCCCAACGTTACTCCCGAAAAACTGATAACTGCCTTTTACCAGGGCCGGGCCGGTAATTGCGCCACCATCGCGGTCATTAAAACAGCTATGGCTGTTTTCGGAACAACAGGAATATATAAAGATGACCCGGCAGATGTTCTTATAAATCTAAACCGCACTAATATAATCAACTTTATGTTTTGAAAGCTTGCCGTATTTAATCTTTTAATTATAGTAACTTAACTAATCTCCTGAAACTATTTTGTGATACCAATTTAATTTAACCTCTGATAGAATTTCAATCAGTAATAAGTAGCCTAGTTTCGTTAGACTAAAACAGCATACCGAGAGTTCCCTAGCTAATACGCATTTTATTTGATATATCCTTCAGGTGTAGTAGTTGCTCATTGGTGGCTAGATCAGTCTTATCATCAACATAAAGCTGTATCAGAACATAATCCTGATTTATAGCTTTGATACCTGCTTAACGGCCAAACATTGGCTTCCATTTTACGGCAGTTTACACATGCATGCCCGGTAAAATCAATCAATACCGGCTTGTGCATTTTTTGGCATATGCTAAGCCTTCATCATAATCAAAAAAGGGATTAAAACCTTTAGGCTTATCAAAAAGATCGGCATATTTATGTTTTGTTGTATCTGCCGACGAAACAGCAGCAACTTGTGCACTGACCGGTGATGACAGGTCGAAATCTTGTGTAGACATGGGCGGTAAAAACGCGCTGACAGACTTTAATGGTGCACCCCAGAAACCAGAAACAAGATACACGGTAAATGCAAGTACAATAATTGCGAGAAACAAGCGTGGTACTGATATATAGCTTAATTCACTATCATGCGAGAATTTTAATTTCTCCAACAAATAAAGCCCGCACAGTGCTGCTATAACGATCCATAATACCAGGAAGATCTCCCTGTCTAACCAATCCCAGTGATAGGCCAGATCTACATTACTTAGAAATTTGAGCGACAAGGCCAACTAAACTTGTTTCCACTTCCAATTCCATGTGTATTAAGTTTCAGCAATAATGTATAGAACCAATTATTATTCCATCATTTTATTTAAAGTCGAAAATTTTATGGTGATTAGTTTTATTATATAATTATTTACGGCTTGCAAAACGATTAATTATCTAATATAATTTCCGAAAACCTGAAATCACCGCATTTATTATCCCGTTTTAAAGGCAAATAATCGTTAAAATAAAGGCAATAAAAATCTTAGCCCCCGTAAATTGCGGGGGCTAAAAAATCAAACAAACCATTAAAAATTCTACTTATCCAACAGCTCTTTCAGCTTATTTTCCAGATCATCACCGCGCAGGTTTTTAGCAACAATCTTTCCGTCAGGGCCAACCAAAAAGTTCTGCGGGATTGATTGGATCGAGTATAGCTGAGCAACTTCGTTCTTCCAAAATTTAAGATCT
>JAQBOP010000305.1 GCA_028287975.1 Mucilaginibacter sp.
CTACCGTTGCGTTAATAACCCTTATATTTTTAAAACCCGGCGTAATGGATGTGGTTTTGTTCCCGTTAGCCGGTGTGTCTTTTATCTATGTAATTTACGTATCGTTTAAATATACCAAAGCCGAGCGGTTTAAAATATTCGCGGCATTGATAGCCTTTACGGTATATACGCTGTTTTTGGCCTTGTATGAGCAAAGCGGCGGCTCTTTCAACCTTTTTGTGATCCGTAATATGGATATGCATGTGGGCAGCGCATTGCTGCCCGGCCTGGCCATCAATAATTTTTTAACCGGTTTTTTGCCTGCCATTATGATGCCGCTGATGTTATGGATCTGGCGCATACTCAATAAAGCAGGCTTTGAACCCGGCACCATCCTTAAATTTGTGATCGGTTTTTTGTTTATGGGTGCTTTTTTTGGTTCGTTTTGGTGGGGATGTGTATTGTACAAAGGTACAGGGCTGGTGCCTGTTTATTTTTTATTCGGCGGTTATATATTAATGGAGTTTAGCGAATTGTGCATAGGGCCCATCATTTATTCGCTCAGTTACAAATTATCGCCTGCAAATATTGCCGGCACCATGATGGGGGTGCTGGGTATTGCCGCCGCTTTGGGCGAATACCTGGCCGCCAAGATAGGCAGCCTGGCCACCGTGCCCGAAAACATTCACGACCCCATAAAATCATTGCCCTATTACACTAAAATTTATGGCGAACTGGCACTGTTAAGCCTTGGCGCCGCGGTATTATTTGCTTTGCTGATGCCCCTGCTAAAAAAGCTGATGCAGGATGTGAGTTAGTTTATCAGCTCAACAATCGAATAAACATCAATCCCCGGCACGTTAAACTTGACAACCCCTTTTTCATAAGTGAACGGCACATCAATATTGCCCGGTTGTATTTTAACAGCATGCGGCTTTGGCGCGTTTACAGAGATGTTTAGCTGATCTGTAATTGCAGGGAGTTTAAACTCAAGCCGGTTGTCGGGCAGCGTATCAAAATGATCATTCACGTTTACCAAATGGATCAGAGTTGCTTTGTCTTTAGTATTAATGGTGACGTGAATCTTTGACGATCCGCTAACCGTTACTTTAGGATCGGGAAACAAGCCCTTAACTATCGTGGCAACGGTTTGCCTCAATTTATCGTCGTGGTTGTCTAAATATTTTAAGGAGATATTATCGTCAATACAGGCTATAGTGCCCTTACCGTAACGGGCTGTACATACAGGTAAGCCGGCAATATTTTCTTTGTTAGTTACTGAACATGCCAGTACCCGGCCAAACAAGTCGGCGTCGCCAATTACCAATACTTTACCGCCCCTGCCTGCGTAATCTTCAATCATGGTGATCAAAGCCGGTGGCAGGGCCTTCCATTCGCTTACCACCAGCAGCGGATATTTGGCCAAATTGTTTTTAAGATGATGCTCCTGCAAAACCTCAACGCTGTATTGCGAATTTAACAACATGGCCAAAGTACCTTTTACATTGTTATTGCCGCCCTGCCCATTCTCAAATACACCCGGCGACTCACTATTGTGCCCGTATTCAGACAGTAACAAAGCTACCTGCGGTATCGGTGTTGTATTAAAACAATAGGCTTTTCGTTCATGGCAAAACTTCGAAACTTCTGTAAGCATGGGTATGGTTGCCAATTGCAGGGATGCATCCCTTTTTTGCGGGATATAAACCTGGTAGCCACCACCCTGCGATAATACCAGCGCTGCCTTTTGTTCTAAGTGCCGGGCGCTTTTCCAGAAAAAACCTTTGTTGTTTTTATCGCTCATAAAACCCCAGCACATCAGGTCCCACGGTTTGCCTTGCGGCGCTAATGTACGGGCTTCGAAGTCGACATCAGGTACGGCATCACTGGTAAAATCGCCTGATAAATAATCAACCGGCGCGTCAACTTTGCCGGGCATAAACGACGAGAACGACCAGTTGCTGGTAACGATAAGGTTTGGGTTAAATTTATGTACCGCGTTTAGGTAATGCGTTAAATACTTATGAAACGCGTCGCGGGTAAATTGAACGTAATTTGGCCAATCGTCATCTTTTCGTGAACTTGGTGCTTCTGTTTTTCCGCTATATTTTTTGTACGCCGCAATCGCAGCTGCCGAGTAATCAGGCTGCAGCGCCCAGCACTCGCCGTCAACCCAGACGCCATTGATATGGTATTTGCTGCTCAACTCGTTGATCTGCGGAATAAAATAACCATCGGCATATTTACCAAATATGGAGGTGGCTCCTGCGTCGGGCTTGCCATCGCTGTGTATCCGCGCCCAATCCGGATGGTCCTTAACAGCCTGCGCATCCAATATCCCAGAGAAATGCGAGAACAACCCAATGTTTCTCTTGGCGGTTTCTTCACGGAAGATCTTCAACGGGTCCTGCACAATATCAGGCGCCGCTACACCAACCGTGGTCGGGTAGCTGGAAATGCCCGGGTGACCCTTTGTGTCAACCTGTATAAAGTCGGGTTTTACGAGGTCCAGCATGCTGTCAACACCCGCGACGGTAAGTGTCTTGCCAATGCCTTTGGTATCGGGGTTGGCATGAAAATCAAAATGGACGCCAAAAAAGCGGTCGGTTACTTTAAAGTTCGCGCTGTTTTGCGCCAGGGCGTAAAAAGGCGAAGAAAGGGCTAATGCAATTATACAGCGGTTTGCTTTGAGGCTTTTCATAAGCAGGTTTATTTTTGGTATGGGTAAATTTAATGAAAAGAGTGGAATAATGTTAACCTGTCAGCGCGTTGACTCACCCCGACTTTGCGATGCTCGTCGGCCCTCTCTTCACCTTTGGTGGAAAGAGGGCTGTTTTAATAAAAAAAAATTGAAGCCCTCTTTATCGCTTGCGAAAGAGAGGGTGGTCCAGCGAAGCGCAGACCGGGTGAGTCAACGGCGCGCTGATTACTCATCCCGATAGCTATCGGGACACACTTCGTCGCTCTTATCATCGCTTTGCGCAATATTTTTAGGTTAAGCAAACACCGTAGGTGTTAAAGGTCGGTAGATAAAAAAACAAACCAAAAATTCGTGCCGTAGGTACGAAACTTGCGAAGTGGCGTACCTACGGCACACTATAGATTTTTTATCCAATATTTCTACCGACCTTTTGCACCGATGGCGCAATTGCTGATTCCTTAACTTAATGAAGTTGTCGCTGCGCGGAAGGACGGTTTTATTTTGACATCTCATCGCGTTACCTTAAGCTTTATTTTATAAGGAGAATTTCATTATCATAAAATATGCTTTTTCAACCTAAATTCCGTATTTTTGCAACCTCTAAAATTTGAGGTGTAATAGATTAATGTACAAGGAATACAAGCAGTTAAATTTATCGCAAACAGGCAAAGATGTACTGGAGTTTTGGAAGGAGAATAACATCTTCGAAAAAAGTATAAGTACCCGTCCGGCTGATAACCCATATACGTTTTACGAGGGCCCGCCAAGTGCTAACGGCATGCCCGGCATCCACCACGTAATGGCCCGCGCCATTAAGGATATTTTTTGCCGCTATAAAACACTTAAGGGCTACCAGGTTAAACGTAAAGGCGGCTGGGATACCCACGGCCTGCCTATCGAGCTGGCTGTAGAGAAAGCATTAGGCATTACCAAAGACGATATCGGTAAAAAGATCTCGGTAAAAGAATATAATGACGCCTGCCGCAAGGAGGTGATGCGTTATACCGATATCTGGAACGACCTTACCGAAAAGATGGGCTACTGGGTTGACCTGGAAAACCCGTATATTACCTATAAGAACGAATACATAGAATCGCTTTGGTGGATCCTGAAACAGTTACACGATAAAGGATTTTTATATAAAGGTTATACCATCCAGCCTTATTCGCCAAAATCAGGCACAGGGCTTAGCTCGCACGAGTTGAACCAGCCGGGCACATATAAAATGGTGAAGGATACGACCATTACCGCGCAGTTTAAGGTTAAAAGAGATCAGGCTTCGGAGTTTTTATATAGCGATATCAATACCGATCTGTTTATCCTTGCCTGGACTACCACGCCCTGGACCCTGGCGTCAAACAGCGCGCTTGCCGTTGGCGAGAAGATCAGTTACGTTAAGATAGCTACGTTTAATCCGTATACCTATGAGCCTATCGCTGTAATATTAGCGAAGGACTTGGTGGCTAAGTTATTCAAAGCCGATGGCGAAAATGCATCGTTTGCTGATTATAAAGCCGGCGATAAGATCATCCCATGGGAAATAAAAGGAACTTACAAAGGAGTTGAACTGGTTGGCGTTCATTACGAACAATTATTGCCCTATGTAACTAACGAGGGGCTTGAAAAAAATGGCTTCCGTGTTATTGCAGGCGACTTTGTGACTACCGAGGATGGTACCGGGATCGTACACATCGCCCCAACTTTTGGCGCGGATGACTTCAGGGTTGCCAAAGAAGCAGGCGTACCTGCCGTAATGGTAAAAGATGAAGCCGGTAAAGATGTTCCGCTGGTTAACAAGCAAGGTAAGTTTGTTGACGAGGTTACCGATTTTGCAGGTTACTACGTTAAAGAAGAATATTATAGTGCCGAAGAACGGGCCGTTGACGGTTTTAAGCCGACGGACGTACTGATCTCCATAAAATTAAAGACCGAGAACAAAGCGTTCGACGTTAAGAAATACGAACACAGCTACCCGCACTCGTGGCGCAGTGACGAGCCCATATTATATTATCCGCTGGATAGCTGGTT
>JAQBOP010000337.1 GCA_028287975.1 Mucilaginibacter sp.
AGCGTACCATTATAAAAAGAGGCGGAACTATTGTAATCTCCAACGATATTACCATTTACCATAACTGCCGGATTTCTGCCGTCGCCGTTTCCTGATGAGACCAAACCATTGGGATAATAAACCGGAGTAATCGGATAGGTCAGATACAAAGATTGAAATATATCTGCAGCACCAATTCCTTGTGGGGTAAGCCGATCTTCTTTCCTTCCCGATAATCCAATCCCGAGTTTCAGGCGTTCATTCACCTTAACACCAATATTAGCCAAAACATTGAACTGATCATATCTGGTTGTTCCATTCTTGTATATAGCGTTCTGAAAAGTTTTGCCTAATGACACATAATAATCGGCGGATTCAGTCCCTCCTCTCAGGGAAAGGTTATGTTTATTCTGTATGGAATAATCTTTCAATAAAGATTTGAGCCAGTTTACATTGGGATAATTCAGCGGATCAACTCCATTCCTGAACTTTTCAAGTTCTCCGGCTGAATATCGCTGGTTCAATCCGGCGGTGGGGTTCTGATAATATAAAATTTCATTTTGAATGCTGGCAAACGTGGCCGCATCAGCCATTTTTGGCAAAAAAGTAGGCATTACTATTCCCTGGCTAAATGAATACTTCAGTTCCGGCTTATTTAGCCTGCCCTTTTTTGTAGTAACTATTATAACTCCATTTGCCGACTGTGCACCATAAATTGCGGCAGAGGCATCTTTAAGGACTGACACACTTTCTATATCCTGCGGATCCATCCTTTCTAACCCGCCCAACCTGTTCGCCACCCCGTCAATAACTACCAGGGGGCTGTTGTCGCCTATAGTACTCTTCCCTCGTATTAAAATGGAAGCCCCGTCATACCCAGGTTCTCCGGATGAATTTGAGGCAATGATTCCAGGAACCCTGCCTGCAAAAGAATTGGAAAGATTTGGTTGTGGCGTTTTGGCAAGCTCAGTTCCTTTAACCGATTCTACTGATCCTGTCAGCGTCTCTTTCTGCTGAGTTCCATAACCAACAACAACTATTTCGCGTAAACTCAAACTTTCATCTGCCAGGAGCTTTATTTTCAAAAAGGATTGTTTGTTTATTGGCACCTCCTGAACTTTGTATCCAACATAGGAAATTACCAGGACGGCATCCCTGTTAACCCCCTGCAAATAGAATTTACCATTCTGATTGGTGAGGGTAGCTTTACTACTACCTTTAATTTTTATGCTGGCACCCGGAAGTGCCATATCCATTGAATCAACAAGTTCGCCCCGGACATCGGTAACCAACTCCTGTTTCCTTGTAAAATCAGGCGGGGAGATTTCTTTTTCCGCTATGACAATCGTTTTTCCCTCTATGGAATAGGTTAGATCGGTACCTTTTAATGCTGCATCTAAAACATCGTGCAACGATGTATTTTTAAAGTCCACATTGACTTTTTTGGCATTTTTGATTTTAGTGGTCGAAATAAGCAAATCGTAACCTGTTTGTTTCCGGATTTGGCGAAATAACTTATCAAGCGTCACCTCATTTCCTTTAAAAGATATGGTTTGTCCGAAAGAAAAAGTGCTAACCAGCATCAGGGGAACAGCTATTAGAAATGCGGTTAGTTTCATAATCAGGACTAATTTCCGAGAGAGGCGACTTGCATCGCCCAAAAATCAACATTAATTTATACGCTTTATATTAGCAATTCAGTTTTACAATATCCTTCAATTAGTTAGGCTTTTAATCTTGATAACTCTTCCATCAATCAGAAATTTGACTTTTTTAGTTCTTTCCAGCATGTTTAATACTTTTGAAATACTCTCAAATTTGCTGATCGTACCAAAAAAGACAATGCTTTTTATTGCAGGGTCCTCGTATCGTACCTCGATATCATACCATCGGGATATTTTGATCATCACTTCTTCCAGCGTTTCATAGTTGAACATAAAATATCCGTTTTTCCATGCTACTGCATCATCAACATCAACATTTTTTATATTAATCCCGTTTCCGGAAAAAGATGCCTCCTGCCCTGGATTTAATCGCCTTGTTACTCCAGCTTTCAAAGAAGACACTTTAACAGCGCCTTCAAGTAAAGTTGTTTTGATCTCGTGCCCATCTGAGTAGTTGGCTATGTTAAAATGCGTGCCCAACACTTCAACCGTTTGATCTCCACCTGTTACCAAAAACGGATGCAGTTTGTCTTTGGCAACTTCAAAATAGGCCTCGCCTTTTAATTCAACGGTCCGGGTAGCTAAACCACGGAAGTTCGATAGGAATCTGAGTGATGTAGCCGCGTTGATCATTATTCGGCTGCCATCTGATAAAACTATTTGATATTGGCCACCGTTGGGGGTACTGATTGTCTCATATCCGCTTTCTATATTACCTCTTACAGGGGTACCATCTTCATAGGCTATTTGATTTGGCTGAATAACAATCCCTCTTTTTGCACCCGAAAGCTGAATTATTTCTCCACTCGCCAATGTTAAAGCGGCTGTATTTTTACCTGGTAATATGACATTGGTATAGTTAGCAGGTTTCTTTGTTTCGGTACCTGATTTTGTAAATATGTAGAACATTGCGCTCAAAGCCAGGAATATGCATGCGGCGGCCGCAAGTTTAGGCCATAGCTGCCGCTTTTTGCTTTCCCGCGGCAATTCATTGAATATTGCTGCCAAATCATCAGAAATATCCTCTTTAGACAGATCATCTGTATGCCTGGTATTTTCAAATAAATAAGCGGATTCTACTAATGCTTTTTCCTCTTCGGTACATTTCCCCTCAGTGTATTTGATCAATAAAACCTGAATTCCTTTTTCTTCCATAATGACAGATTAAAAAAGCCGTATTAACAGCACAAACCTGATAGCCCCCTGGCTATTGATTGCTATAATAAATACCTGACTAAAAGTATCATAAGAACCATTGGAGTAAGTTTTCCCCTGAGAATTTTTAAAGCATGATGAATATGGGTCTTTACAGTTGTTTCAGCAATACCTAAATATTGAGAAATCATTTTATGACTCATATAATGATTTCTGCTCAATAAAAAAACCTCTCTCATCTTTTCGGGCAAAGTATTAACTTCCTGCTCGATCATTTCTGCCAGCTGTTTTGTTCTGACCAAATGATCTGTAATTTGATTGCCTGCTTCATGCACCTCCTGAATCTTATCTATGTAAACGGAACGGACCTTTTTATAAGCATATAATTTAAGGACCCTGTTCTGGATAGCCTGGTATAGATACCCGGCAAGATTTATTTCCGGTGAAAAACTTTCACGATTTATCCATAGTGTTATGAATAGCTCCTGAATAATGTCTTTAACCTCTTCCCTGTTGCGTAATTTATTGTAGGCATGCAAATATAGTACGCCGCTATAGCGGCTATATATTTCCGTATAGGCATTATGGTCCCCTTGTCTGAATAGCTCAATCAACTCCCGGTCAGAAATCTTTTTCACAAGGGTCATAGTCTATTAGTGCAACAAAAAATCAATTTAAGTTCAAAATAAATACTAAATATCAGGTTTAAAATCGCATATCAAAATAATCTGATAATTTACTTAAATTAGAGATCAATCTGATATTATTGATAGTCCTTAACAGGCAATATAGACCGTTGAGATAAAATTTGCGTATAGTAACCGGCGCAGGAATCTAACATCCGGCAATATCATGATAGTTAAAAAGTGCTTCGGATCGTTATTATTGCCTATATCCAGGCTTAGAACGACCTGCTACGATAAATACCACACCTATTAATATGATTGCTATGCCAAAGAAAACAGGCATGCCAAGTGGCACTGTCCCGGGGGTATTGGTTAAGGGAATGGTAGAATCTGCTGCATTTACAGTCGAAGAAGTTGGTAATGCTATGTATCCCCCTACCATAAGTAGCATACCCAAAAAGATTAAAACTGATGGAAATTTCATAATAATTTATTAAAATTTAAAACTTAACTAATAATTAACAGCATTTAATATTATTATATAACATGTTTAGCGGAGAGATACTTGTGACCTAAAAGCCGCATTTTAGTCGTTATCCGATACATATTTACTGGGGATGCTCAAACGTTTCATTTTGCTGAATAATGTGGTTGTGGGTATATCCAGTAGTTCGGCAGCCCCCATGGACCCTGCTTTATGTAGCTTCATCAATTTTTAAGCTCTACATAAAGTAAGCCAATGATGATCAGGGATAACAATTCGGTTTTTTTTATAAAAACAAACAACCAAATAACTGATTATCAGCAATAAATAAAAATACTTTGATTATTGAAGAACCAGGAATAAAAACATACCGAATAAAAATTTCCGACATTTCGTTTTTTTCCTATAGGTCGTAAACAAAACGAGCGCCTTTCATCTGTTTTATCACTTTACCCTTTTGAAAACAAGTGCAGGATATCCTGGCTTTACCCGGCCAACATAGCTTTTTTCACAATTTAACCCATGAAAGTATACCAAAAGCTTTGCTCTCGAAGCACATTTCCCTGTATTGCTGCTAAAGTGAGCCCCAGGCATTTCATACGGTACCTTGCTGTATCTTAGAATACAACTCTAACTATGGAGCGTAATATCTGTATTCAGGCAGCTATTTCCTTTATTTGATCATGATGCCTGTGATTCCAATTATCAGTAAACGCCCCCCTCGTTTGGAACTTAACTCCACTTTTTTCCATGTTCAAAACTGAACAGGAAAAAAGTGGAGAAAGGATTAGCACATTTTATGATGAATGTTCTTATTCCTTCTTTTATGTTAGTCCAATTTCGCTACTTGTTAAAACTTAGCGACTAATGTCATACCCCGCATGATCCAGTAATTGCCTGCCGGAATATCCATGAGAAATCCGATTGATACGGTCTTCTCTTCGGTCAGCACAAAAGATAATTCCCTGCTATTGAAATCAGAATAACCAAGTACCGATCCGGCCGGGATATTTCCGTTGAGGTCTGGCAGCGTATTTCCAATGGCGGCAACCATTAAACAAGGATTGGATCCGTAGTTCGCGGCAACGAGATCAATCTTAAGTGTATAACTACCGGCAGGGAGCTTAACAGCCTGGTATATCTTTCCGTTTACAACGTCGGTCTGCGGATATTCAGTGGTAACCAATAATGAACCACCCTGGTCTGCACCCCAGCCTCCCATTTTACTGCCGAAGCTGCTTGAGCCCGTTTTATTTTTAATCGCGTCATTAACGATCCAGTCCCTGGCCGACCTGAACCTATCGCCTATATCGGTTTCCAATGGCTGAATCGGATTAATCGCGTTTTTTAAATAATTGGATGTTACATCTTTAGTAACCGGAAACTTATCAAACTTTGAAGTGTAAAAAGTATCAACTGCCCCGGTCACAGGCAAGTAGGACGACTGGTACAAGATTGGTTGCCCCACTTTATAATCAGATAAAGTTATGGAGTTATCTTTGGGGCCTAAAAAAACCTTTTTTTCACTTCCGCTTGTCGCGGTATATTTTATCTCCGTAGTAATATTAACCGTATCGGGGGCATTAAAATTAAGCGTGACCGCATCCCCGTTAAAAGCACTGGGTGTGCTGCTGTTATATGGCCTGTTGATCAAACCGGCCGAATATAAAGGCCCGAATACCTTAGTAGCTTTTGTAGCTGACCCGATTGACCTGTTACCTTTATCATCAAATGATACCAGTGAAAAGGTATAAGTGTACTCTCCTAAATTACTGATATAAACTTTGACCGTATCTGTTGAGGTATGGCTGGTGGCTTTTACTACCGTAGAATCGTTGCCATCATTCCAGTAAACAATGTATTTGTTAACGGAGGGATCCGGGCTCGGGCTCCATGTTAGTAATACACGGTTGTTCCCTGGCGCTGCTTTAAGGCCGGATATCACACCAGGGTAAATCAGTTCTTTCTTATCAAGGAAACTACGATATTTTGTAGCATCCTTGCTGCAACCTGCAGCTATAAGGAAAATTACCGGGGCGAAAATGAGTTTTATATATGATTTCATTTATCTCTTTTTAATTGTGAATTGAATTTAATAAGGCATCTATTGTGGCTTTCCATAAAAGGTCATCTCCTGGAAGATGAAAAAATTGATGGATTTATTCCACAATTCCACTGCCTGAATGCGGATATACCTCACCGGCGGCGCACTGAACGGCACATTAAAATCAAATCCGGGTTTCACAAATTCCACATCGGCTGCAGTTGCAGGAGTTGGCGGGATATTTCCTGAAGGCGGCGGCGGGGAGTTGTAAGTTCCGATTTGCGTCCAGCCCCCCACAACATCGCCAAGTGAAGAATTCGCCGGCAAATTAACATCGGCACCCGGAGTCGCGGCTCCCCATAGTACCCATGTTTTGGGGTTACCGTCCGTGTAGGCAAACTGAAATTGCTGCCAGGCTTTATAGCGGCTTAACTTCACCACCTGGCCCATATCTAAAGACAGGATGCCGGGTATTCCGGCTCCCACGTCTGTATGCATCGGGGGCACGCTGCCGTCAGTTACGCCATCATATAAGTATGGTACCCCCCAGTTGGAATAGATCTTACTATCTGTATTAAGCGGAAAGGTAGAAAACTTGGATTTATCGATCTCCGTTTCAAAAATCGGATTAATTGTTTTGACAAGCGTATCTGATACATTACCCCAGGTATCGGTAACATAAACCCCGAACTTCCTTTCTTTTATATCATATCCCCTGACATTAAATTCAATTGAATCCAAATTGGTGTAATATTGCGTAATAAGTAAAGGCTTTGGCTGGGTCAGGTCAACAACCACAATCCCGATGTTCTTTTTAAGTGGGTTCCTTGCTTTGATGTTCGCCCCGCCAAAATCAGATTGCATGGCTAATGACGGAAATATCTGCTGATAGACCGGTTCCCCCGGATGCACCTTGACGGTCACAGGATCAGACACTACGTTCGCCCGTGTCACAACCCTGAGTGTCACATCGTAATCCTGGCTTTTGGCAAAGCCTTCCACTTTTATACTGTCAGAATAGTAAGATGATTTAACCTGCCTTGAGGTTGCGTCATTTATTTTATAGCTGGCCTGTACATACAAAATATTGGGTGAGTTTGGAAGATCATAAGTAATGTTTGCTCCTCCGTCATAATTATCAACCTTAATATTGGTAACTATCTGCGGCTTGGTCTTATCCTCAGATGCGGGACTATTGTAGCTGTCTATTTTCTTACAGCAAACAAAGAGGCAAGCTATGGCGAAGCCTAAAACAAAATAAAATCTTTTATATAAGTGCATAATCTGGTAATTGTTATGTGAATGGATCAATGAGTACTACCAACCTGGATTTTGTACCAGGTTCGGGTTAACTGTAAGCGAATTATCTGCAATAGGCCACAAATAATCCCGCTTATTAAATACCGGCTGAAAGAGTGTCTGCGGAGTATAATAGGCTTCACGAACGGTTGTCTGTTTCCAGTTCCAGCCCTGTATCGGAACGTTCAACACAGATTCCAGTTCCTTCCATCGTCTGAGGTCCCATCCTATCCTTCCTTCAAAGCAAAGCTCAATGCGGCGCTCCTGGTGGATAATTTTTCTCAGGCCATCCTTGCTCGAATATTCGCCCGCGTTAGTAGAAAACTGATCCCAGGATTGTTTCACTCCCTTCAAACCGGCCCTGTTCCTGACGATGTCAATATAATGGAACGCGTCTGCGGTGGGTCCGTTAACCTCATTGATGGCTTCGGCATATAAAAGATATAAATCGGCAAGTCTCATCATAGGAAGCCTGTAACCAACTTCGGTAGCGGTAGTCTGATCATTTAAGAAATACGTGGTCTGGTAGTGAACTAATTTTTTAGGCCAATAGCCTGTTACATTGATATTGATATAGTTATTAGGGCCGGCATACGCAGTGCCGTTTGTACTGACCGCCTGCACGTAGAGTGCATTGTTTTGTTCCGTTCTTCCGTGGCCAAACCAAATCCCCCCGTCAAAACCAAGATTTGCATAATACCTTGCTTCCCGGTTCAAATTCAGGTTTGCAGTAGAATATCCTTTTTCAACAAAGGAGCTGTTCTTGTCGTCACCGGTCCCGATCGAGTAACGGCTGCTATATTCCCAGGTTTTGTCCTCAGTAATCGGCACTCCGTTAGCAGTATAAAACATCTGAGCTATGCCAAGTGGCGCTGAAAAGTTCGATTTGATATCGTGGTATTGTGTTACTCCAAAAATTGTTAAGCGGGGAAGCGCGAATTTCTGGTACGTAAAAATAGGGTTAAGCGACCAGATCACTTCTTTGTTCAGTTCTGAACGCTCAGTAACCGCATTCTGTAGTGTCAGTACCAGGTTAAGCTGATCTGTAATTGTCCCGATATTCCCCGGTTTTATAAACTGATAAAGCTTCAGGCCAAGACCCTCGCATGCGTCAATGGCATCCTTGCACGCGGTCATTGCTTTCTGCCATTTCTTTGGATCTGCGCCTGTGGAAAAAAGATTTATACCATCCTTGCCTTTAAAATTGGCGTAATCCGGATTTCCGTTGAATTGAGGGCTTGCAGCGGTGGAAAGGACTTCCGCTTTTACAGCAAGGGCGATAGGCTTGGTGATCCGGCCAAACTCGCTGCTTGGATCCGGTAATTCTTGCGGCAAATCGGTTATTGCTTCGTTCAGCAACTGTTCAACATAGTTGAACGCACTGTCTACCGGTTCGCGTTTAACCCTGACTTCTTCTGTCGTAGCATCTATCGGCAAACTTTTTCGTAAGATCGGGATAGGGCCATACATTCTTACCAGCCAGTAATGATAATAAGCCTTCAGAAACTTCACTTCGGCAACCCATCGTTGCTTATCAGTTGGCAGTATCCCTTTTGCCTTATCAATGTTTTCCAAAAAAATATTGCACCTGCGGATCGCCTGAAACATAGGAAGCCCTTGTCCCGCTCCATCCCAAAAATTCATAGCCGGGTTAACAACGTTCTGGCTTCCTTTTAATAAATTAAAACCTTCTTCACCGCTTCCAAGATTTGAATAGGTAACCAGGGAGGGGTCAGGTATAACAATCTCCGCTGAACTTGTAAATCCAGGATTCCGCAGTACATCCGAAAGTACCTGCAAGGGAGAATAACAGGCGAATAAATAATTTTCAGCTTCGTTCCGGCTTTGAAAGGCATAATCCAAAGTGGCCGTATTGTCAGGAGTAACATCCAGGTATTTTTTACAGGAGCCAAATGCTGCTGCAAATATCAGGAATATACAAATTTTATAATATTGTTTCATTGCTTCTTGTATAAATTAAAACGCTTAATTATTGAACAAATCCCGGTGGTAAAACTTAAAAATTAACATTAAGGCCAATATTGAACACTTTCTGGATCGGATAATTAAACCCATTGCTCCCCAGTTCGGGATCCCATAGCCTAAAAGAGCTAAAGGTTAACAAGTTCAGTCCGCTGAAATAGATCCTCATGTTCGACATCTTTAACCGTTTCACGATATCCTTAGGCAGGCTATATCCGAACTCCACGGATTTAAGTCGTATAAAGCTCCCGTCACGAAGCCACCATGTACTCGCTCTTGTATTATTGGAAAGCGTTCCCCAATCAGTTCCCAGCCTTGGATATAAAGCGTACAGATCCTGGTTTTGCTCAGACCAGTGGCTGTCGGCATATCCTTTCAGCAATTGTGTCTCTCCTACAAAAGGACTTGTTTCAAGCGGGTTAATAAAGAATGAAACCCTGGCGTTACCATTGAAGAACAAGCTAAGATCAAAATTCTTATAGCCGGCAGAAACACCGAAACCATAGGTAATTGCCGGAGTGGTTGGTAGTCCGATCGGAACCATATCCCTTTCCGAAATGATTCCATCTCCGTTAACGTCCCGGTATTTAATGTCGCCGCCTTTTGGTGCAACACCATACGATTCAAACAGTTGCGTAGGAGAAGCCGCCGCTTCTTTGTCATCTACAAAAAGCCTTTCCGCAATAAACCCGTAAAATTGATTAATGGGTTGTCCCGTTTTATACCGCCAGGGCTCCTTATATTGTGGTTCCTCAAACGAAAGGTATTTACTGCTTGTTACGGTAAGGTTCCCTAAAGCCGACAGCCAGAAATTATTAAACGTTCTTTTGTAGTTTAAATTTAAATCAAGGCCTTTTGACTCCGCGACTCCGATATTTGCCGCGATAGGTGAGCTTCCCTGATTTTCCAGTCCGACAGAAGAGGGAATTGATGTACGCGGCATCAGGATGTCGTACCTGTGTTGTTTATAGATTTCGGCAGTTATATTCAGATCGTTAAACAGCGTTGCTTCGACAGCGAGGTTGGTTTGTTTTGATCTTTCCCAGGTAACATCAGGGTTTGGATAACTGATTACAGATGCGCCGCCTCTGTAGTTTGTATTATTATATCCGAACCAGGCCGGGTTACCCCCATTCAGGTTAACATTTGACAAATAGAAAAATCGCTGCGACCCTATGTTATCGTTACCTACAAGTCCGTAACTGCCCCGAAATTTAAGCCTGCTGATTATATCGGTAAAACCACCTTTCCAAAATCCCTCGTTAGACACTACCCAGGAGGCGCCGATTGTTGGAAAAAGCCCGAAGCGGTTATTTTCCGAAAAGCGCTCCGAACCGTTATAAGCTGCGTTAGCTTCAACGAAATACTTATTCATATAGGAATAACTTAACCGACCAGTATAATTCAGGTTTCGGTAAGGCAGGGTGTATTGTAGATCCGGTTGATGGGTAACAGGGTTTTGAGCATTGGGATTTAAGGTTTGCTGCCGCACCAAAGCTAAAGCGCTGCTTATTGTATGCTTTCCGAAAGTTCTGTTATAATTAAGGATCCCCCTTAACAAAACAAAAGTTGTAATATTTGACTGACCAGGGGAATAATTTAAATATTCGGTAGCCCGACCATCGCCTGTTTGCTGATTGATCCACAACAAACTATAAGCACCACTCTGCGGATCATAAAGATTAGTCGGCGCGGTATAATAAAAGGGATTATACTGCCTTGTATAATCGAAATAGGCATACCTGTTGGTACTAAACAATCCCTGAAAGCTTAAGCCGGGGGTAATCCAGCTGAAGTTTTGGTTCAGCTCTGCCTGTGCAGACATCCTGGATTCCGAGTAGGTTTGAAACCCTTTCAACAAGTCGGCATATGGGTTAACATAATTTACGCTGTTAGCCGAGCCCCCGGGATAATTGCCGAACAGGATATGTGTGGCATCTGCATAATCGCCCACAGCCGGAAAAGATGCAGGAAAAAGGACAGGGTTGGTATGGAGCGCTTTATAGTACAGATCTGTTGCCAAACCAGAGCCGGAAATTGGCCCGCCATAATCCGTAAAGTTACCCCAAAGCATCACCGAAACCTTTGTGGTTTTAGTAAGATTGATCTCCACATTTGACCTCAACTGGTAATTCTGAAGCTTTACATTGTTTTTTTCGGTGGGGTTCTTGTTTTCAGTTTTCAATATACCGTTATCGACGTTTACTGATCCTGATACATAATAGGTTGCCACTGCACCTCCCCCGCTGACACTTAGATTAGCCCGTTGCGTCGTCGCGTTTTTATTAAATAGTTTGTCGAGCCAGTTTACCGCCGGGTATACATACGGATTGGATCCTGGGTCACCCCTCAGCGCCGCCTCCGTATTATAAATTTTATTCTGGTCGTATCTTGGAACGGCTAAAGGGTTCCGGGTTGTCTGGGCCTCATCATAAAGCTTCATATAGGTTATCGGATCGGCAATCTCCAGCGTTTTTGTCGGCGCTGATATTGAGTTCTCCAATCTGAAGTTAAGCGTGGCTTTCCCGAGCTTCCCCTTTTTGGTCGTCACCAGAATTACACCGTTAGCGCCCCTCGCCCCATACAGGGCCGTAGCAGATGCATCTTTAAGAATACTGAAACTCTCAATATCATCTACCTGGAGACGTGCAAGATCGCTGGATGTTAGTTCAACGTTGTCAATAAGGATCAGCGGATCCTGTTTATAGCCAAACGTTGTGACACCACGGATAAAGAATTGAGCGTTATCCTGTCCCGGCTGCCCGTTGCCCTGGAAGGAAATTAGCCCCGCCACTCGTCCGGCGAGTGCAGTTGTCAGGTTACTGGCTGGAATTTTTAATTCCTTAGGGTTAATTGTAGTAACGGAGCCTACAACTGCCTCTTTTAGCTGCTTTCGTCCAAATGCAGTAACTACAATTTCTTCACTTTGTGTTACAAATTCTTTTAAATGGACATTCAGGACTTTTTGACCGTTAACATCAACCGTAACTTTAATAAAGCCAACAGATGAAAATATTAACGTAGCATTCGATTTGACGGTAATCGCATAATTACCTTCCTTGTCTGTTATAGCACCTATTTTTGCACTTCCCGATACAGCCACTGTAGCGCCCTGTATCGGGTGCGAAAGCGTATCGGATACGGTTCCCCTTACCTGAATATTTTCCTGTGCATACAATGCGCCGGAGAAAATCAGTAAAAAAAAGACAAACAAAATTCTTGAGTAAAAATTTCTCATCATGGGCATATTTGGTTTTAATTGGTTTATAATATCACAGCGAAGGCTATAGATCACTGTAAAACAAGTATTTATAGAAATACCTCTTCACCAAATATATTATCTTTAACAAGCCCGGATTGTCGTACAATTAACCAACTATATAAAATTATTATCCCATTGCTTACATTTTTCTACGTTTCAACCACCTGTGATCATAAACAGGATTATAGCCATCTGTAACAAAGATTTTTAGGGAGAGCCTGCCGGCAGAAATGCAATCGATTGACAAGACTATATCAACAGGTCATATTTATAAAATTCCCTGACTACAATTGCAGAAATCCCGACACGCTGCGAAGTTTGTACCCTGCCTGTGTCCTCATCAAAGCGCAGGTATACCCGCTTCGGTACGATCAGTTGATTAGGGTGATTGCAGGCGTTGAATACTATTTTAACCTGCGCCGCAGTGGTGACGCTGTATTTGCTCCGGGTAATCACTACGGCCCCTTCTCCCCTGTAGTTCCTTGTATAATAAGCGATCAGGAAATGTGGGCCATATGACCAGTGGTTAAAGAGACTATTTTCACAGGAACCTTCTTTCTTAGTCAATGACAGCCTCCGTTAATTAAATCCTACCAGTCAGCTTGGTCGGGATTAATATCTAACATTAATAATCTTATCCTGAATTCCTGCTTAAACCTGCCTAAGCTGCCCGTCATTAATTTATTATTAATCATTTATTAATGCGCTCGCCTTTACTTGTAATTGATATTTAATATAAGCCTAAAATATCCCTTCATCAATAAGATAAATTCAGAACGATAGGATCTGCCTTTAGATTGCCGACGGGCAGCAAAAGAACTATGTACTGGCATTTTATTTTATTAACCATGTGATAAATAATGCTATTAAAATAAATCTAAACTTAAACAATCAATTATATATATGCAGATACACTCTGTTCAGAACAGCTGATCTCAACCCATTATAGTCCTTTATTAAATATCCAATTAAGTAAAATCCTTATTAATTAATATTAAATATCGACAGCCTGGTAGTTCTTTTTGATCATTTGATTTGCAGAGTGTTATTAAATAACACAATCGTTTAATTACCTGAGACCTAATCCTTATCTATGTTTTTAAATAAAAAGCCCTCTCCTGGTTTGGCTATAGTTACACAAATCATCTTGATTTTTGGTATACTATCCTGCAACAGCTATAATTATAAGGCAGACAGCCTTTTAGAAAAGGCCCTTCAGGATGCGGGAACCAATCGCGTTGAGCTGGAAAAAGTTCT
Organism: Mucilaginibacter sp.; assembly: GCA_028287975.1. Classification (GTDB taxonomy): domain Bacteria; phylum Bacteroidota; class Bacteroidia; order Sphingobacteriales; family Sphingobacteriaceae; genus Mucilaginibacter. The sequence continues at coordinate 13,754 of JAQBOP010000337.1, forward strand.
GAATCATTATTCAAGCGCCAAAGACTCGCTCAAACTTAAATCAGCGATTTTCCTGATTAAGTACATGCCAGGAAAGTACGCTAAAGTGTTTCCTGAATACGATAGCTACACGCCCGTATTTGACACATTAGCTAAACTAAATGAAGAATACGAAAAGATATATAAAGATGACCATGCGGAATTCTACAAGCACTACAAAAAAACCGCTCTTGATTATTTTTTAGTTGAACATCATATAAAACGATCATCCGATTTAATCTTCGAGATCAAAGAGGATATTAAAACCGTCACGGCTGATTACCTCATAGAAAATATTGATTACGCATTTAAAGCCTGGCAAATGCCGTGGAACAGATCTTTGAGATTTAGCGATTTTTGTGAATTTATGCTACCGTACCGATACGGAAATGAGGAGTTACAACCATGGCGGAAAGCTTTTTATGAAGAAAACATTCACTTATTGGACTCATTTAAAAATGATAAAGACCCTGTAAGCGTATGCATGTATTTGAAAGGATTACACGATGTGTCACGTTCGGAAATGT
>JAQBOP010000340.1 GCA_028287975.1 Mucilaginibacter sp.
CATGGCCCGGCCATAATGGTCACTGCATTCAATTTCATTAAAGGGGTTTCGCTTAAAGGCATGATACCGGTCATGGACTGCTTTTGTTAGTGTCAATGCCTCGTCTGTCATGCCTTCAGCCATCAGGTGGCTGGCTACCTGGTGCTCGAAACCCGTCATGCATTCATAAAAGTATCCCATTTGCCAGCTTGCAGATTCGCCGTAAGGCCGGGGTTCTTTTAGCGGGTTAGTATTCATTACCATACCACTTTCACCGGGCAATGCATATGGTCGCCAACCCGAATGCTGTTTTTCAAACGGGCCAACGTCCTGCATAAAATTATATTTCCAGAGCGCTTTTAAAGCGCTTACCGTTTTATCCTTATTATTGATCCTGCCCAACCCAACTTGCCAGGCCCAGCTTTGGCCCAATACCTGGTCTATATGACAGGTATTGTATGAACCAATTCCGCTTCTGCCCTTAACCGCATCCGGGCGATGGATATAATATTCGCCATTAAATAAAACAGCATCCATATTCTTTGTACCTTTTGCGGCGTATTCATTGCAACGATCAGCAAAAGCTTTATCGCCCATTTCATGCGCCATAGTCCCACCTGCTTTTACCGCCGCGATACATAGTCCTACAATCCAGGCTATTTCTCCGTCCCAAACCGCGTCCAGTGTGTTTTCCATCGGCGTGTCCGTCATACCGTCGCCGTTTTTATCCTGATCAATGATAAATTGGGTAGCGCGTTTAATTTGCTGCCAGTTAGTTTTCAAAAAAGTATAATCGGCACACATTTGGTGTTCGCGCAGGCAGCCTAAAACCCGGCCGGCCTGACCATCAATCGCGGGGCGTTTATCATACTCGCCCCTAAACCATATTCCACCGTCGGGCTGTAAAGAGATCCCAAGGTCCACACGCTGGCGGTTGTCCCGTTCAATAGCCGGAAATATCCGCCCAATAGCTTGCGCGTATTGCCATACATGTGTACAATTCCCTTCACAAGCTCCCACGCCTTCCCATGCCCATGACCGCCCTGTTTTAAAACGGTGCGAGGTAGTGGTTGCCAGTGCTGAAATATTCGAAAAGGTCCTTTCCATGAACCAATGTGGTAAACTCGAATCGTACCAGGTGTTTTTCCATAAAATTGTTTGTTCGGTTAAGGTAGAAAAATGACTGGCTACATAATCTGCAACTGCAGGGGCATTCTCAAATTTATTCAGGTAGTAATGGCCGGTCCTTGCATCCGGTACAGCAATACGTTCGCCCACATTAGGAAAATGCCAGCTAACGGCAAATTCCTTTTTTATTGTCTTACCGGGCAGTAATTGTGCTGATGAAACAATGCCGCCGATTAATTTTTCGTCAGCATTAACGGTTGCTTCACCGGCGGTCTTTACGTTGAACGCAGTTGCGGAAAAAGGTAGTTGAAAAGAGGGAACACCGATGGCATCCGTACCTATAAAAGATAAGCACATTGATCCTGCATCGCCCGCATTGTTAGGTTTTATCGTATCCGCAGGGCCAAAGGAAGCGCATACTGAGACATGACCTTTACTATTTACAATCTTATTGATCCGTTTTCCATCACCGGCCTTAGTCATTGAAAATTTATTGACTGCATTTTCAAGCCAGCCTATAATTTCGATCTCCATTGGTGCTGTTCCTGTATTTTTCAGCTCGAATGACTGGATGGTCACCGGGATGTTGGAATTATCTTCATCCAGCGGAATAAACGGAGCAAATGCTGTCAGCTTTATAGTTAAAGGTAGTTTTGGATCAAGATAATGAATAACCGCTGCCGGGTATGTCGCTTCAAATTTGATCTCATCCCAATCATCATAATGAAAACGTTTGACGATAGTAGACCCTTTATAATTGATCTTGATCCCAAATCCTTGTTCCAGCGGACGAATATCTTTCGATGGCTGGATATAACAGGCCCCATCGCGTGACCGGACTTTCGGCCCCTTATCCTGGACATTAAAATTCCAATCTACAACTTTAGGTTCAATACCCTCCTGGTTGGTATTAAAGATATCCCAAAGCCAAAGGCGTCCGTCGCCACCCAGGTAAACAGTGCCGCAATTGATGCCACCAACAGGCATACCGATATATTGCAGTTCGTTCTTACTTTTAAGATATGTGGTAACCACACCTCGTTGGTACAAGGAACTTACACCTTTTGTACCTGCAATTGCAGGCATGCGGGAAACGACTAACCCGGCGGTAAGCATCCCCGAAGCTTTTAAAAAATCCCGGCGTTTAATGTTTTTTATTGGCAGCATATATGAATACTTTAATATTTTAGGTTACAGTGCTACAGATAATCTGTATTGGTTAGCACCGTTTTAAAAATACAAATAAAACAGCTACTAAATTTATTGATGTATATGCCCGGTAAATAAACTAATTATATATAGATCATAAATTCAACCAGGTTTAATACGGTCTTTTCAAATCCGAATCATATACAGTGGTCTGTATCATTTATATTATTTAAGCGTTATATTTGATCTGTTTAGTATTTTTAGCAAAAATTACTTTAAACCTTTACTGCCTAACCCACATTAGATACATGACTACTTTAATTGTATTGGATGATGATTCCATTTTTCATCAAATCATTGATTATGCACACGCTAACACTGGCCTGTATAATCATATACATCACTATTACAAAGCAGAACAGCTTTTAGATTACCTGCATACGCACCAGAATGACAATGATAAACTGCCTGACGTGATCTTCGTCGATATCAATCTGCCGATTGTTGATGGCTGGACATTCCTTAGTGATTATGATAAACTGGTTAACGGTTTCAATAAAAAGATAGCTATTTATGTAGTCACCACCTCTGTCAGAAAAGAAGACAAGGTTAAAGCTGACTCTTATCCATTTGTTGAGGAATTCCTCATCAAGCCCGTCCCTATAGATAAGCTGAAAGCAATTGCACAAAAAGCAAAAGAAAGTTAAAACAGGTTTTCATCCTGTTTTACAATACATCAAAATCCTGAAAATCAATTTGCCTATATCTATTAAGAGTAAAAGTAAGCTAAATGAAAAAACTCAACATCTGCCTGCTGATCCTTCTTTTCATGGTTTTGGGTTTAACCAATTATCGGCTATATGCGCAAAGTAATCCGGTTGTTGAAGGTGTTGCCGATGCAGGGGTTATAAATTTTAACGGCAAATATTACCTTGCTGGTGTAGCTACCAATGGTGGTTTTTATGTTTCGGCTGATTTGATCAAATGGACCGGGCCCGTTCATGTTTTTTCTATGGATAATGATTGGACAAAAGGAAAACCCTTTGGCGACAATCAGATCCATGCTGCCGATATTAAGTATTGGAATGGGAAGTTCCATTTTTACTGGTCGGTTAATTTTTGGGGTACAAAAAGCATGACGGTGCACATAGGCCATGCGGTTGCTGATAATATTCTTGGCCCCTATGTTGAGCCGAATAAAAAAACATGGTTTGACAGTCGGATAGATGCCGATATGTTTATCAATAGCGACAGCACCTTTTATTTTTACTCGGTAAAGTTTACAGATGGCAATACCATTTGGGGGCAGAAAATGACCGACCCATGGACATTAAAAGGCGACCCTAAATATATCTTCAATTCATTACCCGAAACCTGGGAACGTTATGATAATAATGTAAATGAAGGCCCATGGGTAATGAAATACCGCTCAAAATATTACATGATGTACAACGCCAATCATAGTGCGAACCAGTATGGTAACTATGCGCTGGGCGTTGCAGAGGCGGATGATCCACTTGGATTTAACAGTGGTAATAAATATCCGCAGCCTGTTGTGCAGCAAAATTTAACGGACAATCCCGACGAAATGAGGTATTATTTTACCTCTTCGCTTGAATCTTTTACCAACTGGCATTACATATTTGATAAACCGGCCGACGACTGGATGAAACCCGGCTTTGCCGACGCTGATTGGAAAAGCGGGGAAAAGGGATTTGCAAAAGAGGCTATAACCGGCAGTACTGTCACCAGAAGGCAAACCGTATGGGATAGCGATGATATCTGGATACGAAAACAGTTTACCATGAAGCCTGCACCCTCGCCTTACCTGCAATTACTGGTTAATCACGCCGGCCCAACTGAAGTATATATTGACGGGCAAATGGTTTACAGCAATGAGACAGCTAATTATGCCACTGTTGATCTGCAGGGCGATATCATACAAAGATTAAAGGCAGGCAATAACGTAATTGCCATACATAGTAAAAAGGGCAGAAGAGCAGCTAATGTAGATGTTGATCTGATAGACCCATTAACAAAGCCGGGTGATGATATCCTGTTAAATCCCGGTCAGCCCAATATTGTTAAGGGCCCTAACGGATTTGAATGGTGGCTGGTATATTTTGGCATTAAAAACGGCGGCAGGCGCGGCCAGTTTGTAAATCGTGTTATTTTTAACGATCATGAATTAACGGTAGACGGGCCTACCGGGAGCAAAACACCGGGCTATCATCCCAATCCTTCATTACCGGTTTTTGGCGATATTTTTGAATCGGCAGATAATTCGACCATTCAAACTAAATGGGAGATCAAATCGGGCAAATGGAACATCCGGGATAACGAATTACAACAAACTGACGATGTAAGCAAAAGTACTGTTTTAATTAAAAGCCATAGATCAAATAACTACCTGTTTAAAATTGGTGTAAAAAACAACTCGGCTAAAAAAGGCAATTTGGGCATAATCGCTTGCTACGTAAGCCCTGCCAATTTCCTGGAAGTTGGCCTTAACCCCAAAGATGGAACCTGGTATTCAAGACTGGTTAAGGGTGGGAAAGAATCGATCAAGAAAAATAAGCTGTCAAACCAGTTCAATTTTAATGTTTATCACAGCCTGTCAGTATACAAAAATGCTCAACGGGTTGATGTATTGATTGATGACAATCCGGCGCCGGGTAATAATAAAATCGCGTCTGCTTCTACTGCTCCGGGCACTCCGGGGCTATTTACCCAAAACAGCAGCGCATCGTTTGACGGCGCGATCTATAATCCGGGATGGGATGAATATAATACGACCATCACTGGCTGGGGCACCGCGACAAATGGTGAAAAGGCTTATGGGAAATGGACAATTTCAAAAGACGGGATCTCACAGTCAGAAAACAAAGGCAACTTTTCGACATTTAAAGGCGATCTGTTAAATCAGTACGAATTTGGAACCCAGGTTTATCTTAACGGTGGTGCTGGGTCTGATAAAGGAGTAGCAGGCATATATCCTGTTTATACAGATAAGGACAATTATTTACAGGCTGGATTAAATTTTGAAAGTGGCAACCTGGCTATCACCGGTAAATTAAAAGGCGTAGCTGCCAATTCAGTGATCCCGCTGAAACGTACGGTGGTTAAATATCCCGATCCTAAATATGGCGACGGATTGGCGAAGTTTTACCAGTTAAAGAAAAACACAGAAATATCAGCCCTTGAAATTGTAAAGTCCGTTTATAACAAACATGATTTTAAAATCAATGTGTTTGACTCATTAAAGATTTTTTACCGGAACAACGGCGAATGGTTCCCGCTTAATTTCAAAGTTGTATCGCGCGATGATCAGGCCGTGAATAAAATTGAGTTTGGTAAAATAACAACCGACGCTCTCAGACTGGTCAGTTCAGCAGTTGATAATTCAGTACATGTTTATAAATTGTACGTGACCGAGGAAAAAACATCCGACTATAATTTGAGAGCCGTTAAACTGGCTGACAAAGTCATTTTATTTCTCGACGGGAAACAAGTTACCGAGGTCAAAGGGTCATGGCCTGCATCGCAAGTCGGCTTGTTTGGCAAGGATATGGCTGTTACTTATAACGGGATAACCCTTTTTGAAAAATGATATTTCCGGCCTTAGCTAATCACCCTCAATAAGATTTATAATATAGTAAGTAATTATATTTAATTTATTGCGTTCTCTCTCTAATGTTTGAGGATTTTGATACGCTGTAGCTTGAAAGAGCGGTGTCGTAACCTTAAATATTTTTTAATTGTACAAAATATTATTTATTAAATATTACTTTTGATTACATAAACCAATCTGCCTAAAGTATTCTACTTTCTTGCGGACCTAATTAATTGCTATTTACACGGATAACTTTTGTGGATAAAGGTTATCTATAGTATCGTATTTGCCCCTATTTTGATATGTACAATTATAACTTGCTTGATGATAAAGAGATTATCAGCTTGCTGCAATTTAATGATGAGCATGCATTTGCTGAAATATATAGCCGGTACTGGAAAAAACTTTTTTCTATTGCCGCAAACAAGCTTCATGACTTAAATGAGGCCGAAGAAATTGTGCAGGATATCTTTGTTTCGTTATGGAACAGGCGCGATAATTTAGGCGTAATCGATACACTAAGTGCCTACCTGGCGGTATCAGTTAA
>JAQBOP010000362.1 GCA_028287975.1 Mucilaginibacter sp.
AAAAAATTATTGGCCACACCAGGGTTATTTATCAGGGATGGTAGCGGTAAGTTGGAGCGGCCTGCCATCTTGCTTCTAAAGGGCAAACCTGCTTATTTTTACAGCACTGCTGATGTTAATGTTAACGGTGGTAAGGTATCACAGTCGTATGTATTTAAGATCCAATGGCCGGATGATAAAAATGGGGAGTATTAAAGTTATTTGAGTTAATATGCCCAATCATTCCATAAATAATGCCCCTATGTTCTGTTAAAACATAGGGGCATTATTTATCTTTCCAAAAGATTATTTCGACGCCACAAGGACCACATCCTTTGCTCTGGATGCAGGTATTACCTGCAAATTCGATAGCTTTCCTTTTTCAACATGCCCTGCAACAGTGGTGTTACCGGGTGCATGGAGTTTAAAGTCGGCGGTCCAGTCAGCAGGCCAGGCCGGGGTCAACTGGATCCGTTTGCCGTCACATTGCATGAGCATGTTTTGAAGCGTGATCATACCCGACCCACCGTTGTCGAAATCCGGGATCCAATCATGGTCGGCTCTCCAAAACCACGGGAAACGTTGATTGCCGTAATTGGTAAACTCGGCAATGGCCGCTTTTTTTGCCACGTCTGTTAAGCCAAGTATAGACGCTTGTGTGCCATCCTGTCCCCAGCAGGTATTTTGCGGGAAATGCCTGGCTGCAAAGGTATTAAGCGCCAGTTCAAGATTAGGTTTTCCTACACCGTAAATGCGGTATGGAAATGAAACATAAAGCTCGGGGTTTTCGCTATTTTCTGTTTTACCATATTTTTCTGAAGGCAATATGATCGTTGTACCGTCGGCATCGCCCTGGCCTAAAGGAGGTGTTTTTCCTTTAGCGGTTTTACCCATTGGAAGCGGTGGCAGATCGTGAAGCACACGCGACCAATTATCCCGCTGTTGCTGCGAGGTCATCTCGTGCGAAAGTGCCAATAAACGCGGGATCACACTCATCAGGCCCGCAATATCCGGCGTAGGGTTAGCTGCTGTAAGCTGGTAGGTTTCCAGCGACTGCATTGGGTACATATAGATCTTGCCGTTAGCATCCCTTTGCCAATGTTTACCATAAAACGTGATAATGGCATCGGCAAAAGGCAGTATTGATGCCTTTGCGAATGTCTTGTCGCCGTAATAATCATATTGGTCCAGCATTTCGGCAATAACTTCAAGGGTACCCTGGATATGATAACGCTGCCAGCGGCTGTCTATCGCGTTGGTAGGGTTATTTGTTCCAAAATCATCCATCCTTGGCGTCCCAAAAAATTCCATCGTTTCCGGGAAACTTGCACCGTCATGCTGGTAGTATAAAAAGTTACGGGCCTTCTCAAAATCCAGGCGGTTCAGATACATTCCAAACCAAGGTTTCAACAGGTCATTATCGCCGGTCATTACCAGCGGCCAATATATCAGACGGTTGTTCTGGTTCCAGTAGCTCGGCCCCCATTCGCGAAAATCGGGATCGTGATTGGTTCCGTTTTGTTTTATACCTTCATCCACATCGTGGCCTACGGTAAATAAACCGCCATTAAATTTAACGGCTGCTTCACCGCGCGACGATACCGCCACCATATATCGTTGCATGGCATAACCCTGCGATACTTTTTGGGCGTTATCAGATCCGGTTACATGGATCCAGCTACGGTTCCAGAAATTGGTCCACCATTGTTCATGAGCTTGTTGCAGGTTGTGTATGTCCGATTTTGCAATCGCGTCAGCCAATACATTGATCTTATTGTTCCAGCTGTCGGGCGAGGCTGATTTAGTATCGGTCAGCGCCACAATATCAAGCTGCAGCTGACGTCCAGCCTTAGACGACTTTAAAGTACGGTCATCTTGTTTAACAAGGCCGGGGCCGGTTAACAATGCGCCGAAACAGCGCTGATAAATCGGATCAGGATATTTGCCGGTTAAGCTTTCCAGGTGTTGCTGCTTCAGGACATACGGATAATAACTATCGGCATTGTAATGACACCATACCAGGCGATTTTGTTTAACAGGGAAAATAACATCAGGTTTTAATTTCGGCTGGCGGTCGCCACTCATGATCGTTGAAAGATCCGGCCCGGTTGCCGAGAAATCTTCGACGGGTTGCACCTTGCGCCATATTTCGGCAGCAGCAGTAAGCGTGCCGGCACTGGCCAGGGCTGCCTGTACGTGGATCACCGGGTGATTAGCGTCGATCCAGACCAATACCTTATTAGTGCCACGTTTAATTTCAAGCATGCCGCTTTCCAGTCGTAGCACTTGCGTAAAACCTGCGGTATCTGCAAATGGATTTGGTGTTAATTTTACCCGGACACGGCCAATTTTAAGAAGATTTCCGGTTTCGGCCCAGGCATTTGATTTAGCAAGCAGCAACAAGATATCGCCATTTTTTTCGGTCCACACATTGGCGGCAATATCCCCATTACCCAAAGGCATTGAGCTGTTTTCATCGTTACCCAGGGTATGCCATTCCACATTGTTCGATGCAGCCAGGGCGGTGGCAGATGGTTGTTTTATTTGGGCTTGAGATATTGCAGTTTTAATTAAAAACAAACCCATTAGTAATGGATAATATAGTCTATTCATAGTTAGGAAAATGGAATTCGGTTTATAATGGTCATAGTGTTGTTAAACACCGTTGGTTTGTATCAAAAATATCACTTTTTTAATGAGTTATAGTTTCACAGTATAATAATCTTGACAGTTATTTATGCTAAGTTGTAAGCAACTTTAACATAATAATAAAGCTGGCTTAATTATACGGTCCAAAAACAAAAAACCCCTCAGAACTTAATCTGAAGGGTTAAAAAATGTGGGAGTTACTGGGTTCGAACCAGTGACCCTCTGCTTGTAAGCTATAGCTGTTTCCTTCGATTTAAGCTACTACAAAGCCCTTTTGAGTGTTCTATCTGTGGTTTGTGCAAGCTGTGCGCAAATAGAGCAACCTGTTAATAAAATAATGAATTGTGATGCTAATTTAACAATTTCCCTATAGTCTTGAATTGAGTTGGACACCTCATACATGGGGTACATACCCTTTATTAATAACTGTCTATGATGTAGGTGCATCGGATTTAGTTATAATCATTTCCAAAATATTGATGAAACCTGTACCTATAGGGATTGCGAAGATTTAAGAATTATTGGAAGTTGTTAGGTAGGGTGAGGATGGGTTGGTTCCAACATCAAGTACTCCATAGACAGCCTAATTTAACACGGTAAAACCAGGCTGGCTTATAAGAAATAGAAAAGCTCAACCGTTGGCTGGGCTTGGTTAGTATCAATTTGTTACATAGTCGTCCTGTTTTGAACACTTCGGACCGCAAAGGGTAAAAACTATCTTAGCGCCCTACCAGTATCCGCTACTTAAATAGGTTCTATTGTATGGTAATAGCTATAGTAGGCGACCGGTCGCTTTCGTTCTTTAGCCTGTCAATAGCTGTAATTACATATAAATAGGTCTTGCCGCGCTGGGTAGTAGTATCAGTAAACTGTGGCGTGTTATTATATTGTATATGCAGGATGTTAGTCGCTTGTGAAATATCTATTTCTTCCTCTCCCTCAAAGCGATAAATGACATAGCCATAAACCAGTTCATTGTCCCTGGCCGGCGGAGGTGCTTCCCAATTTAATTGTACGTTATTAGTATTTGGTACGCGGGTAACCTTTAAGTTTTGTGGGATATTTGGCGGTATAGAATCGAGCCATAACATTACCGGGGGCAAAGCAGGGTGCTTATAATAGTTTAAACGCAAAGAATCAGTAAAGCCCAACCGGTTGTCTGATAATGATTGTGAGCTGAAAAATACGCTGCCCTGTACCCGCGGGTTGGTGCGCAGTAGCTTTATTTCGTCGGGCATTTCACCGGCCCGTTTAAAGCCACTAATCCTACGCTCATTAATACGATACGCAGCTTGCCCAACATATAAATGCCGGTTATAGGTATTATCGCTCCACCAGGGCATTAACTTTTCAAATGGGACCAGTCTATCCCCAATTGGCCAGTACATTTGCGGGTTAATATAATCAAGCCACCCTTCTTTTATCCATTTACGCGAATCGGCATACTGTTCATAATATGAACTTCCCCCCCTTGTTTCAGACCCATCTTCGTTTTGAGCTTTATTGGCCCAAATACCAAAGGGGCTTATTCCAAATTTAATGCGTGGCTTATGTTTATGGATACTATCGCTCAGCATTTTTATCAGCTGGTTAACATTGTCGCGGCGCCAATCCCTTACATCGCTAAAGTTAGCACCGTATTGATGATAGGTAGAGTCGTCATTTATTCTTTGTCCGGCAATCTGGTACGGATAAAAATAATCGTCCATATGTATGCCGTCTACATCATAATTATCAATCACATCTAAAACAACCTTTACAATATATTCGCGCACCTCGGGGATTCCCGGGTTAAAGGTTTTCATGCCGCCATAAGTAAAAAACCACTCGGGATGTTTATTGGTGATATGGTCCGGGCTTAATGCCGCGTATTTATTATCGGTGGTAGCCCGGTAAGGGTTAAACCAGGCATGTAGTTCTATGCCCCGTTTATGGGCCTCAGTAATAGCAAATTCTAAAGGATCATAAAATGGCGTAGGTGCTTGTCCCTGTTTGCCCATTAACCATTTCGACCATGGTTCGCGGCCTTTGGCATAAAAGGCATCAGCGGCAGGGCGCACCTGGAACATCACCGCGTTAAGGCCGGTGCGCTGGTGCTGATCTAATATGTTGATAAGCTGTTGTTTTTGCTGATCGACCGTTGAATGCGGCTGCGGCCAGTCGATATTTTCTACTGTCGCTATCCATACGCCCCTGAATTCGCGCTTCGGGTCTTCATTTACCACTTCAAGGGTATCAGTTTGAGCGTTTGCTTTGGTTAAACTAAGTAGTGTAAGCAGGAATATAATATGGCGAAAATAGAGCATTAAACGGTTTTCTTTAAGAACTGCAAAGATATAAACTCATTAACACGACGCTTTATTATGATAAATAATAATTGCGTTTTAATCAATTTGTACATACTTTTATAAAAATTATATTCAAATATTTATCGTCTTTATAAAACATTATCATAAAATTTACATTATTACGTATATGTTAATAGTTAACAATAATAAATGCGGGTAAAATATCAGCCAATCTATTTGAAAGACATCATACCGGATTTAATTATTATTTAAAGCACTAAATCAGTTAATTTTTATGGAGAACCAACCAACACAAGAGCCTAAAAAAAATTCGAACGTTATCTACTTCCTCGTTGTTGTAATTATTGCGTTGTTAGGCACTGACGTGTATTTGTACATGAAGAAAAGCAATTCTGACCAGAGAATTGTATACCAGAACGATGAAAAAACCCGGTTACAAACAGAGTTGGATAGCTTAGAGGCACAAATAGAACAGGTAAACCTGGGTAAAACCAAACTATCTGCAGAGATGCAGGCAAAAAACGACTCGCTTAAAGCCAAGATCAAAGTTTTAAGAAGCGAGCTTGCCAAAGGCAAATTAACAGCAGCCGAGTTGGGTAAAGCGCAGGAAGACGTAAAACAGTTGCGTTACTTTGTTACCAAATATACGGCCGACATTGATGAGCTGAAAAAAGAAAACGTATCGTTAACCACCGAAAGAGACACGCTAAAAACAAACCTGAGCGCGGTTAGCGAAAAAGCGACTACACTTGAAAAGCAGAACCAGGACCTTGATTCGAAAGTAAAGGTAGCATCGGCGTTAAAAGTCGCGACGACAAGCGTCGTCGGGTACAAGGTTAAAAAGAGCGGCAAAGAGGTTGATGAAACCAAGGCTAAAAACGTAAATAAATTAAAGATCAACTTTACTGTGGCCAGCAACGCTATAGCTACAAAAGGATCGCACGATATTTATATCCGCATTATCGACCCGATAGGTAACCTGATTACCGGTACCGATAGCGGAACGTTCAATGCTGATGATCAGGACCTGCAATCAACCTATAAAACATCTATCGACTTTAAAGATGATGGTATTCAATACACTGTTGATTGGGTTTATGCATCGCCTTTCCAAAAAGGAATGTATACCATTATTTTATATGCCGATGGTTATACAATGGGTAAAACAAGCGTTACGTTTAGATAAGCCGTCATTCATTTACATTATACAAGAGCAACCACTAAAAAGGTTGCTCTTTTTGTTTATTGGCTCTTTTTGCGGGAGCTGATAAGTAATAATGCCATAGTATCATGGTTGCTACGGTTCTGTAAGGCTGCCATTGTGTGGCTACGGCTACAATTTCTTCCCTTGTTGTTGTGGCAGGTAATCCTTTCACACGTTTTAGCGCGTTAACCGCGGCCAGGTCGCCTACCGGGAATATATCTGCCCGTTGTAGAACAAACATCAGGTACACATCAACCGTCCAGTTACCTATACCTTTTAGCGATACCAATTGCGCGCGGATCTCGTCGTCTTCCATCTGTTCAAACGCCTGCAAATTAATTTGTCCGCTTATTATGGCTTCTGCCAGGTATCTGATATAGTCAGTTTTTTGCCGGCTGCAATAGCAGGCCCGGTATTCGTCATCGGTTAGCAACAATACACGCGCCGGGGTGATCTCCTGTACCCGCTCGCGCAGTTTGTTTAACGCTGACAACGCAGACGCCAGCGAAACCTGCTGTTCTAAAATAATATGCACCAGGGTTTCAAAAGTATTGGGGCGCGACCATAAGGGGGGATAGCCATGTGCTTTTATAATTTCATCCAGATCATCATCGGCTGATGCAAGTTCATCGCAGATGGTGTGGAAATTGGAATGGGTAAACTTGTTGATCATTTAATTGTTATTTAAAAATACTAAAAAATTTAGGATTTAGCATTTACTTTTCAGATTTTTACTACATGAACAATTTGCCGCCATTAGCAGAACGTATGCGCCCCAAAAACCTGGACGATTATGTCGGCCAGCAACATTTGGTTGGCCCCGGTGCGGTATTGCGCAAAGCTATCGAGAGTGGCGCGCTGCCGTCTATGTTGTTTTGGGGGCCTCCGGGTGTTGGTAAAACTACACTGGCCTACATCATATCGCAAACACTGGACAGGCCTTTCTTTTCGTTAAGCGCCATCAATTCGGGGGTTAAGGATGTGCGCGAGGTTATTGAAACCGCATCGCGGTTAAAAGAAGACGGCGACACCTTACCGGTTTTATTTATCGACGAGATCCATCGTTTTTCTAAATCACAACAGGATTCGCTATTAGGCGCCGTGGAGCGTGGTATTGTAACGCTGATAGGCGCTACTACAGAAAATCCATCGTTCGAAGTGATCTCGGCTTTGCTGTCGCGATGCCAGGTTTATATCCTGCAGCCATTGGTTGAAGATGACCTGGTAAGCCTGCTGGAAAAAGCCCGGAAAGAAGATATCGTACTAAGTAAGAAAAACATCGACATTAAAGAATATGAGGCATTACTGCGCCTGTCGGGCGGCGATGCCCGTAAACTGCTTAACATATTTGAATTGCTGGTAAATGCGTTGCCTGGTAAAAAAATAGAGATCACCAATCAAGTGGTGCTTGACCATGTACAACAAAACATGGCGCTGTACGATAAGGCGGGCGAACAGCACTACGACATCATATCTGCCTTTATAAAATCTATGCGGGGCAGCGATCCCAACGGCGCTGTGTATTGGTTGGCGCGTATGATAGCAGGGGGTGAGGACCCGCTATTCATTGCACGTCGAATGCTGATCTTATCATCAGAAGATATTGGCAATGCCAACCCTAATGCCTTATTGCTGGCCCAGGCTTGCTTTAACTCGGTAAATGTAATTGGTATGCCCGAGTCGCAGTTGATCTTGTCACAGACAGCTATTTATCTGGCTACGTCGGCAAAAAGTAACTCGGCCACTACGGCCATTGGTGCTGCTATGGGCCTGGTAAAACAAACCGGCGACCTGCCCGTGCCCCTGCACCTGCGCAACGCGCCAACTAAACTGATGAAGAACATCGGCTATGGCAAAGATTATAAATACGCCCATAGCTTCGAAAACAACTTTGTGGACCTTGACTTTTTACCCGACGCCATAAAAGGCACAAAAATTTACGAACCCGGTAACAACGCCCGGGAGCATGAGTCAAAAGAAAGGTTAAAGAAATTGTGGGGCGACAGGTATAAATATTAAAAACCTCACCCCGGCCCTCTCCTTTGGAGAGGGGGAACTAAAGCGTTTTGTGAAAATTCGATATATAAGTCCTCTCCTTTGGAGAGGATTTAGGTGAGGCAAAGAGCATTTATTAATTTATTTAATTATCATTACGATAATTAAATAACAATTCTTTTCAAGGGCAGGCGTATGATATCAACTTTCTTAAAGCACGAATTAAAAGCCTTTTGGCGCTCGAAAAACACAGGTAAAAATATAGCTGTACGCATAGTAATGGCTATTTTAATTTTATACCTGCTGGCTTCTGTTGCATATATTGGCTTTGTCCTCGACGATATTTTAAAGCAAAAGCTTCCACATAATGAGTTGGTCCCCTTTTTTTGCGGGATAATCCTGGTTTATTTCCTGGCCGAATTTTTTTCAAGATTACAATTGCAGGAGTTGCCCACCTTAAGGGTACAGCCTTACCTGCAACTACCCATTAAGCGCAATACCATTGTTGGCTACCTGGCCCTGACGGCACTTTTTTCGGTATTTAACTTATGGCCCATTGTGTTGTTTTTCCCGTTCATATTTAAGGTGATCCTGCATGATGCGGGTTTAGTTACAGCTTTGGCGTTTATTGTTTCCATTTTAGGGATAACCATTTTAAATAATTACCTAGCACTGTATATAAAACGCAAAGCCAATTTAAATGGCTGGATCTTTCTGATAGCCGCGGCAGTAATGATATTGATAGGCCTGTCTGATTTCAAATGGCACATCATTTCCATCCGTAATATCTCATACCTGTTTTTTGGCCATTTAATTACTTACCCGGTGTTAGCTTTAGTGCCGATATTGTTGGGCGTAGCCATGTATTTTTTAAACTTTGCCTACCTAAAGAAAAACCTTTATCTTGAAGAGTTAAGCACCAAAAAAGACAAATACAAAAGCAGTACAGAGTATCCTATCTTAAGCTACTTCGGCTCAACCGGCGATCTGGTAGCTAACGAAATAAAGCTGGTATTACGCAACAAGCGCCCGCGGTCTGCGCTCATCATGTCGTTGTTCTTTTTGCTTTACGGCTTGTTTTTTTACCCAAACCCGGCACTGCGGAACAATGAAGCTTTTAAAATATTTGTCGGCATGTTCATGACGGGTATTTTCATCATCAACTACGGGCAGTTTATGTTTAGCTGGCAGGCGTCGCACTTTGACGGACTGATGGTAAGCAAAGTAAACTTCGCCGATTTTTTAAGGGGAAAATATTTGTTGTTTACTGCTTCATCAACCCTGGCGTTTTTATTGACCATCCCTTATGTATATTTTGGCTGGCGCGTACTGCTTATCCATTTTATCATGTATTTGTGGAACATGGGGGTTACCGTAAACATTGTGTTATATTTTGCCAACCGCAATGCCAAGCGGATCGACCTGAGCAAGGGCGCGTCATTTAACTGGGAGGGCGTAGGCGCAACCCAATTAATGCTGTCCTTTTTATTATTATTACCGCCGCTCATCATCTATATCCCATTTAAATATTTTGGATATACGGATCTCGGCCTGGCAGTAATAGGCGCCATTGGTTTAACGGGTACCCTTACCCGAGGCTTCTGGATAAAGTTCCTGGAAGCTGATTTTTACAAACGAAAATTCACCATATTGGAGGGTTTTAGAAACAAATAAGAATGATACAGATAAAAGAGCTTAAAAAAGTTTATAGCGGCGTTATTGTGGTAAACATACCGCAGCTTGAGATCAAAAAAGGCGAAAGCGTTGGCCTGGTGGGTAATAATGGTGCGGGTAAAACAACCCTGTTCCGTATGATATTGGACCTGATCCGTCCCGAAGCCGGCGAAGTATTATCAAACAACGAACCCGTAGCCGGGCACGAGCACTGGAAGAACTATACCGCATCTTATTTAGATGAAGGTTTCCTGATAGACTATCTTACTCCCGAAGAATACTTTTATTTTATCGGCGGCCTGCACCAGCAAACCCGCGCCCATGTTGATGATTTTTTGGCGAGCTATGCCGACTTTTTTAATGGCGAGATCTTAAAGCGCGGCAAATACATCCGCGACCTGTCAAAAGGAAATCAAACCAAGGTTGGGATAGCATCCTGTATGCTGCAGAACCCGGAACTATTAATGCTTGACGAGCCTTTTGCAAACATTGACCCCACAACGCAATTCAGGTTGAAGAATATGATCAAAGAGGCTAACTGTACAGGCGTGACCACGCTGGTATCGAGTCACGACCTTAATCACATAACCGATGTGTGCGACCGTATATTGTTGATGGAAAAAGGAAAGATCATTAAAGATATTGCCACCAGTTCATCAACACTGGCAGAGCTGGAAGCATATTTTGCTATTGGCGACGCTTTTGAGCCTTCTGCATCAGCCGAACTAAAAATTGACCCGGAAGAGAACCATTAAGTAATAGTAACACTTTTCATGTACACCATCAAAGAAGCAACGGTAAACGACGCGGAAACGATACACCAATTGGCCAACGAAATTTGGTGGCCAACATATTCGCCCATATTAACTGCAGACCAAATTGAATACATGCTGGCCGACCGGTATGCTACAGATATCCTTGCTAACCAAATAACGCAAGGCGAGCAAACCTATTTGCTTGTAATGGATGATGAACAGCCTGTAGCGTTTGCAGGTTTTTCGCCCGATGAAACAAACCCTGAGATCTACCGTCTGCATAAATTATACAGCCTGCCTGCTACCCGGGGCAAGGGCGTTGGCAAGATGTTGCTGAACGCTATTTATGAAAGGGTATTAGCGGCTGGTAAAAACATTCTCGAGCTAAATGTGCATCGGCAAAATCAAGCCAAAAGCTTCTATGAAAAAATGGGCTTTAAAATTATACAAGAGGTAGATATCCCTTTTGGCCCGTATTTTCTGAATGATTATATCATGCATAAAGAACTATAACACCGCTGCCTGTACATCTATAGGCATTCTCTTCACAAATCCGCGGCCGGTACGGATCATATATAAGCCATAACATGATGTGGATAACGCCATGCCTATGCCCACAAACAATATGATATGATCAGGCGCCATCGTTTTATTTAATGTGAATACGATACCACATATAGCAATTATGGTAGACCATGTGGCCACGTAATAATCTATAGTACGTTTAAAGATCTTAGCCATCGGGTAAAAATGGAGGCCCACCACCAATGCTATTACAGGGATGGTCAGATCGGGGTGCCCCATGTTAACTACTATATTTATCCCTAAAAAAATCCCCAAACCCTCTGCGCCAAAAATAATACCGAACCATTTGCCTTCTCTTTTTCCGCGTGCCTTATCTGCTTCGGTACTTATTTTCGGAAAACGTTTAGCTACAGAAAAGAAATATATGGCAGCGGTTATAAACCCAATAACCAACACTCCGAAGAAACCTATTTCAATTCCCTTTTCCATATCCGGCAAACTGCCGCTGGCAATACCTGCCCACATGGTTGTAAAAAACGCCATCAATAAAAGTCCGCTTGCAATGCTGGTAACAGCGACACGGGGTACAATATGTGATTGATTTTCCATGATGTTTAAGTTAATTTTCTAATTTGGCCACCCGTGTTGGGGTGTCCTGGCCTGAAATAATTGTTTTTGAGCTTAATGCTATAGCCTTTATAGTCGCCGTAATGTTGGCGACATCCAGCGTACTGAACTCATCTTTTACAGTATGGTACAGCTTGTCGCTATCAATCTGGTCTGTAGATATGGTATGCGCAGGCACACCAACCCTGGCTAACGACGCGTTATCACTGCGGTAAAATAAGTTTTGTTCGGGATATGGATCCGCATAAAATTTAAACGCGGTACC
>JAQBOP010000377.1 GCA_028287975.1 Mucilaginibacter sp.
GCGGGCTAACAGGATGTGCTCACGAGTTTGAGGCATTGGACCATCAGTAGCAGCAACAACGATGATAGCACCGTCCATTTGAGCTGCACCTGTAACCATGTTCTTCACATAATCAGCGTGACCTGGACAGTCAACGTGAGCGTAGTGACGGGTTGCAGTTGAATACTCAACGTGCGCTGTATTAATGGTAATACCACGCTCTTTTTCTTCAGGAGCCGAGTCGATTGAATCGAATGAACGAGCTTCTGAAAACCCTTTATCAGCTAATACTTTAGTAATTGCTGCAGTAAGGGTTGTTTTGCCGTGGTCAACGTGACCGATTGTACCGATGTTTAAGTGCGGTTTACTGCGGTCAAACTTTTCTTTTGCCATGATTTATTTTTATTATTTGTAGGTTAATTTATATTCTTAATTGTTATTATATACGTTTATACGTTGAGCCAACAATGGGATTTGAACCCATGACCTCTTCCTTACCAAGGAAGTGCTCTACCCCTGAGCTACGTCGGCTTATTTTAGTTTGCAGTTTTCCGTTTGCAGTTATCAGTTATTTAACTGCCCACTGTAAACTGGCTACTGCCAACTGTAACTGAGCGGAAGAAGAGGTTCGAACTCTCGACCTATAGCTTGGAAGGCTATCGCTCTACCAACTGAGCTACTTCCGCTTAAATAAGTTCGCAGTTTACAGTTTCAGTTAGCAATTTAAACTGCCGGCTGCTTACTGCAAACTGCTTACTCCCTTTTGTGGGGGGAGAAGGATTCGAACCTTCGTAGCCGAAGCAACGGATTTACAGTCCGTCCCATTTGACCGCTCTGGTATCCCCCCGTTTGTTTAATTAGTGAATGCTTTCATGAGGATTTATTGAATAATGAACTTTAACATTCACTCATTCTATAATTCGCTCATTCACTCAATGAATAAACAGAGCCTCCTATCGGGATCGAACCAATGACCTACTGATTACAAGTCAGTCGCTCTACCAGCTGAGCTAAGGAGGCTTACTATATACCTATATATTACTGCGATCATAAAGATCATCCAGGAACTAACCGCAAAAAATCGCCGGCTGTTATTAAGGTTTATTATTTTTTATTTTAAAGAACCACTCCTCTTTTGTTCAAGGAGTGCGATACACACCTCTCCGAAAGGGATTGCAAATTTACAAATAAATAACGCCCCACAAAATTTTTTATAAAAAAAAATCGACAGCCTTTTAAGCGGTCGATTTTTTGGAAATATTATGGGTTTTTTATCGTTAAAATTCCTCTTCGGTTGATGCCAGTACGGCCTTTTTAACCTCTTGAGCAGCAATCTCTTTTCGTTTTTTATGCTTTCCTATCTGTTTGCGCAAGCTTTCAATGGCAAGGTCTGTGGCCTCTTCAAAAGTTTTACATTGTTCTTTCGCAAAAATCTGGTTGCCGGGCAACTGCAGCTTTATTTCTGTTATCTTATTTGCCTCGTCTTCTACATTTTCAAGCTTTAAATAAACTTCTCCATTTATAATGTTATCATAAAAGGTCTCCAGCTTATCGGCTTTCTTCTGTATAAATTCCAATAATCCTTTGTCTGCAGTAAAATGAATTGATTGCACTGTAATTTTCATGGTTCCTCCTTTTTATGCCTTTGGATGGGCTAGTTTATAAATAGACTTTAATCGTTCAACAGAGTTATGCGTATAAATCTGGGTGGCACTTAAGTTGGCATGGCCCAGTAATTCTTTTATCGCATTTAAATCGGCGCCAGCATTTAACAGGCTGGTTGCAAAGGTGTGCCTCAATACGTGGGGGCTCTTTTTATTTTGAGTTGATATGTGGGATAGATATTTCTGCACTGTTAGATAGATTAGCTTTGGATATGCATTTGCCCCTTTATCAGTAACGATTAATGTTAATGAATTGTTACCGAAATTTTCACTTTTCTTTAACTCATTGTATTTCAGTAACAAGTGACGCAGTTCCTGGTTAAGGGGTATTATGCGCTCTTTGTTGCGCTTACCCAAAACCTTTACCGTACCCTCGTAAGTATTGATATCGCTGTCTTTTATACCCAGCAATTCGGCAAGGCGCATGCCTGTGCCAAACAGCATTTCAATAATGAGCTTATCACGGGTGCCTTTAAAATCATCGGTAAAAACCTCGCCGTTATCCAGCATCTGGGTAAGGCGCGCGTCTTCGACAACAACAGGCAGGTGTTTGGGTATTTTAGGGGTGTTGATCTTTGATGCCGGATTAACGGTCAATATCCCCTCCTGTACTAAAAATTTAAAGTATTTACGCAGCGTGGCTATCTTGCGGTTAACAGACCGGGCAGTAAGCTGCTGGTTCATTAACTCAACCATCCAATTGCGGATGTGGTAATGGCTAATTTCTTGCGGGTGTGTTATGGTTTGATCAGGATGGTTAAGGAAACCGATAAATTGATCAAGATCTGACCGATAGGCAGATACCGTATGCGGAGAGTACCGTTTTTCGAATTTAATATATTGTATAAAACGCTCTAAAAACATAAAAACTATTTGTACATCTCAATAAATGAATGTACAAATAGTTTTATATATGTTAGCAAGAAAAACTGAAAAAATTCTTTACAGAATAATTAGACAGTTGTTTCAAGGTTCATGTTTTGCTTGTAGATGGCATGTTTGATCTCGTGACGACGAGATACAGATTTCTTTTCGAATGCCTGACGACTGCGCAGTTCGCGTAAAACACCAGTTTTCTCAAATTTCTTCTTAAAGCGTTTTAACGCTTTGTCTAATGATTCGCCTTCTTTAACGTTGATAATGATCATAATTCCAAAATACCTCCTTTCAGGGACGGCAAATGTACGCACAAAGATTTGATTTACAAACAGGTTTTTTGAAAATAATGAATTGAATTTATATAATTAAACTACCCATCCATAAAGTTCTATCCATTGCGCCCAATAGCCTTTCACTTTTTTATAAACAGTAAAGTGTCCGCCAGCACAATCAGGGCCACAATTTTCACTGAAATAAAATAAGCAAATAGTGTCATTTCGTAAAAAAACAGGCCTTGATATAGTTAATATTCCATATATACCCATTTCATTAAAATGGCCCCATGCTTTTTCTCTAAAGGCTTTAGAAATTTTGGTTATAGTATCTATCGGTATAACTTTTGAATCTGGTAACAAGCCATCGCTCCACTTATAGTTTCGCATTTTTTCGAGCTCAGATAACACATAGCTAACTTCTTTGTCCGATAACACTAAAGAGTCTTTTTTAATATTTGTATACCTGCTATTGTCTTTGTCAGCCGACAATCCAATAGGTTGCCTTAAAACTATTTTTTTGTTGCCCGCCCGATCTGTGTACAGAATGCTATCAGTTCGATATGTATAAAAAGCAGGTTTTTTATTTCTCGTAAGTATGTTGTGCATAATGTTTGTCGGAGTGCTGCCTACACTATCCTAATAAAAAACATTCTTGCGATTAATTATATCGTTAACAAAGTTTTTATCCTTGCGACTATTTTGAGCGTAAGCCATATGCCCAACAAAAGAGAACAGCAATAAGTAGACATATAATTTCATGGTAGGTTTTGATTAGGTTATTGCAAGTTAGATATAACAATCAAAAAACGTGGATATTCATTGAAAATTACAGGACCTGCGGCAAACATTTTGAATTGCATTACTGTTTAATCTATTTATATTTAAGCTCGGAAAAACCCCAATCTATCTAACCAATAAATGAACAAAGACATCACCGCCCAACCGCTGTATAAAAATTATTTACAAGGCGGCGGCGAAATGGGAAAACTTATGCGCCGGTACGACTGGAACAGTACTGTTTTAGGCAACCCCGAAGGCTGGTCGCAAAGTTTATTAACCACTATCGGAATTTTACTAAACTCGCGTTTCCCGATGTTTTTATGGTGGGGCGAGGAGCTGATCCAGTTTTATAATGATGCTTACAGGCCCAGCATGGGGCAGGGTGGCAAACATCCAAATGCGTTGGGCCAACGCGGGGCCGAATGCTGGCCCGAGATCTGGCCTGTTATAAAACCATTGATAGATAATGTATTAGCGGGCGGTGAAGCTTCATGGAGCGAGAACCAATTGATCCCCATCTATCGAAATAACAAATTAGAAGATGTTTACTGGACATTTAGCTATAGCCCTGTAATTGACGAGACCGGCAAGCCGGGTGGTGTATTGGTAACCTGCAATGAAACCACCGAGCAGGTAAATGCATACAACAGCATACAAAGTGCCAAGAACGAGTTGGAATTTGCCATTGAAGCTGCCGACCTGGGTACCTGGGATCTTAACCCCAAAACCAACAAGTTTATTGGTAACCATCGCTTAAAACAATGGTTTGGCCTGAGCGGCGATGAAGAGGTTGACTTAAATAGCGCCATAGCTGCCATGGCCGAAGAAGACCGCGAACGTGTTTCGGACGCTATTACCAAGGCAATGGCAAAAGGATCGGACGGAAATTATAATATTACTTATACCATACAGGATCGTGAGGGCATAAGACGGATTGTTGAAGCAACGGGCCGCGCCAAGTTTGATGCCAATGGCGATGCTTATCAATTTAGTGGGATATTACAGGATGTTACCGAAGAATACCAGCTGCAGGTGCGTAAAGACGAATTTATCAGCGTAGCCAGCCACGAGTTAAAAACACCCATAACTTCGCTTAGCGCATCTATACAGATCTTGCAAAAGCTGGTTAAAACCAACCCGGGATCAGATAAAGTACCGCTGTTTGTTAACAAGGCCAGCAACAATTTAAGCAAACTGACACACCTGCTTGACGACCTGTTAAATGTAACCAAGATCCAACAGGGGCAGTTGGCCCTGAATATAAACCGGTTTGACCTGGTTGACCTGATCAAAGACAGCTGTGATCATATCAACCCGCTAAACGAATATGAGTTTGTTTTTATAGGAGACCAGCAGTTAATGATCTATGCTGATTACAGGCGCATTGACCAGGTGATGGTTAATTTGATAGGTAATGCTATTAAATACTCGCCGCAATCAAAACGGATTGAGATCACCGTCTTTCATGATGACGAAACGGCTACCGTCTCCGTGCGCGATTTTGGTATCGGCATTAATCCACAAAAATTACCGCATTTGTTTGACCGCTATTACCGGGTAGATGCTTTTGGCCACCAATTTTCTGGGCTTGGCCTGGGGTTATATATCAGCGCAGAAATTATTGCCCGCCACAACGGCAAAATAGGCGTTGACAGTACAGCAGGTAGTGGCAGTAATTTTTGGTTTAACCTGCCAATTGACGATAAATTGAACCTTTAGTAAACCAAAGCAGCAAAATTTGGTTAGTTTTATTTATCCACTTAAAAATATCAGCCGATGAAACTCTTTTTTGCCATCCTTCTTTCAACCGTATATTCGTTCTGTTTTGGCCAGTCTAAAGCGGATAGCTATAATATAGGTATTGTCTTTTTGCCATCGTTTAGCAGCCCCTGCAAGCTGATTGTTAAAAACACGCCCGATTCTACATTTATCGACCTGACCATACAGCGAAAACAAGGGCGTAATCTAATTATCAGCGATGCCGCGTTTGTAAAAAAGGAAGACCTGGCCCCGCTAACCGATTTCTTAAAAACATACGGCTTCCCCATAAAAGGCAAGGCGGATACCATGGCTGTACACAAGGGCTCTTTCTTTAAAGGCGATACTACCACTATCTACGAATTATATACCGGCGCCGATGGCGTAAACGTGTATGGGTTGCTTGACCAAAACGATGCCATCAGGAAGTTCGCTTTTTGGTCGCCTAAAAAAGAATCTGATAATCATAAGCTGGTAGACATTCTATTCGCTATCATGGATGGAGGCTTAAAGAAGAAAGAGAGCCGCACTTACATTAAAGCTCTAAAAGCCTATTTTAATTAAACACCGCAAGAAACGGGTTTTATGGTGTTCTGCAGGCTGGTACTTTTGTATCAATAAATGATAACGATCATGGAAACGCAGAACGAAATTGATTATAAAAGAATAGCCGAGGCCATAGAGTTTTTACGACTTAACTACAAGCGCCAGCCAACGCTTGATGAGGCGGCCGAACATGTTAACCTGAGCCCCTTCCACTTTCAGCGGATGTTTAAGGACTGGGCCGGCGTAACACCCAAACAATTTTTACAGTACCTGAGTATCGGGCATGCCAAATCGATCTTGAAAGATAAAGGCGTTTCGCTATTCGATACCGCTTTTGAAACAGGCCTTTCAGGCACAGGCCGTTTGCATGACCTTTTCATAAAAGTAGAAGGCATGACGCCCGGCGAATACAAAAACGGTGGCGAACAGCTATGCATTAACTATAGCTTTGCCGAAAGCCCTTTCGGGACAATTATTGTAGCATCAACCACCAAAGGCATTTGTTATATGGCTTTTGTTGATAGTAATAACGACGAAGCTTTTGTCGAACTGAAAAAGCAATTCCCCAATGCACAGTACCACCAGTTTTTAGATACCATTCAGCAAAATGCCCTTTATATCTTTACGCAGGACTGGGGCAAACTAAGCGATATCAAGCTGCACCTTAAAGGTACGCCGTTCCAACTGAAGGTTTGGGAAACGCTGTTAAAGGTCCCTATGGGTAAATTGGTAACCTATGGAGGCCTGGCCGGTAATTTGCAAAACCCTAATGCAAGCCGCGCGGTCGGTTCGGCAGTGGCGGATAACCCGGTAGCGTTTTTGATCCCTTGTCACCGCGTTATAAAAGCGACGGGCGAAATCGGGCAATACCATTGGGGCAGCCAACGCAAAAACGCGATGATCGGCTGGGAAGCGTCTAAGGCTTTCGCTGGGGTATAATCGTTGTTTTGTTTCACGCGAGTGTGAAACAAATGAAACAAGTGAAACAAGATTTCGACTTAACTATTTGCAAGCAAGCTATTTGCAAAAAATCGGTGAAACAAAATGAAACAAAGCATAAGGCAGTAAATTTATAGCTAAAAAAGTTATAAATATCTGTATATAAGATGCTTGTGTTTTGTAGATTTTTAATCAGAGTGAAACGAAATTAATTATGATAAATCACACGGATTTAGGCCCTACTCCTTTTGGCCGTAATCGTGCACTGGCAACGCTCATCATCAAAGGCGAGATTACTTTAGGCGGCTATAAAAAGGGAAAGATTTACGGAACACTATCATGCGGATCAGGTAAACGGATGAAAACCGAAAACCGGGTTTTCTTTGCGGACGAGCAGGAAGCGATAGCGGCGGGTTACCGCCCTTGTGGTAATTGCATGCCCGAGGAATACAAATTATGGAAACAGAAAGGCTGTCATGCTGAGCCCGTCGAAGCATGGTGGGTAGGCCTTTACGCTCGACCCTTCGACGGGGCTCAGGGTGACAGTCCACTTTTTGTCCTTTCACCCTTTCTGTCATATGTTGGCTGTTATCCTCTCAAGAGGGGAACTTTATTTAAATATTTATGCAATCAAATACAGAAACAATAACTAACCTTTTACCCCACGACGGCATTGTAAACTATTATGGCAAAGTAATGGATACAGATGAAGCCAATAACTACCTGGACATTTTACTCGATACCATCCAATGGAAAAATGATGAGGCAATTATTTTTGGCCGGCATATCATCACCAAAAGAAAGGTGGCCTGGTATGGCGATGCGGGGTATAGCTATACCTATTCGAACACTACCAAGCAGGCACTAAGCTGGACCAAAGAGCTTTTAGAACTTAAGCTCCTCGCTGAACAACTTACCGGCGAGAACTACAACTCTTGCCTGCTTAACCTTTATCATAACGGCGATGAAGGAATGGCCTGGCATAGCGATGATGAAAAATCCTTAGGCAAGGATACGTCAATAGCATCCCTAAGTTTTGGCGCTGAGCGAAAATTCGCGCTTAAACATCGCGTTAGCAAAGAACCTGTATCGCTGATATTGGAGAATGGCAGCCTGCTGGTAATGAAAGGCGCCACGCAAACTAACTGGCTGCATAGCTTACCAAAATCTAAAAAGATAACCAACCCCAGGGTTAATTTAACCTTTAGAACAATGGTTTAAAGAGACAACTAAAAATTTAGTCAACCAATAAAAACGCATTGTTTACGGGGATATTATTGACTGATTAAAAATTAAAACTTTTATTAAAAAAGTACTCCCATTGCCTCAAATCAATGAAATATCTAATAAACTCCGCCGTTATTAGTGCTCATTTACACAAAACTTAAACCATTATCTCATGAAAAAAATCTTGTTTTTAATCCCGGCATTTTTATTTGCGTACCAACTTTCAAACGCGCAAACCCAAAAAGAAACCCAAACTTTGGGCCTTTATTTAGGATATATTAATAATTCCAATAGCATTACTGCGGCAGACCCAGCTAACAATTTACCTGTAACACAAGATTCTAAAAATACCCAGGTCAACATTGGGCCCAGTTACGGTTATTTTATTAGTGACAGATCAGAACTAGGGGTTAACTTATCTTATGCTCATACTAAAAACTACAATGCATATAGTAATAACAACGGAACAAATAACTCATACGATCAAACTAATGATTCTTACGGCGGATCGATCTATTTCAAAAAATATGTGTTATTTCAAAACAAGTTTGGATTTAGAACCGGCCCTTACGCGAATTACCAGCATGGTATAAATAAATATGGTTCGACACCTGACCCTAATCTTAATGCTTATAATAACAACACGTCTAACAGCTATGGTGCGGGAGGCACTTTTGAACTTGTTTATTACCCATCAAAGAAAATGGGGATAGCCGCTAATGTTGCTAATTTAAATTATACCCATGTTATTGCAAAAGGTGATGTTAACTACAAAGGTAAACAGGATAACTTTGCATTTAACTTTATTAACAATGGACTTTACCTGTCGATCTTTTATGTAATCGGAGGCATGTAAATCAAATAGAAAGCCCCGCGCATTTTTGACTGCGCGGGGCTTTGTTTAATTTCTATTACTTCAATATCTCCCGGCTGATAACGATCTTTTGTATTTCAGACGTTCCTTCGCCTATGGTACATAACTTGGCATCGCGATAATATTTCTCTACCGGGAAATCCTTGGTATACCCGTAGCCACCAAAGATCTGTACAGCTTCTGTAGCCGTTTTTACAGCTACTTCTGACGCGAAATATTTTGCCATGGCAGATTGTTTGGTAACCGGCTGCTGGCGATTTTTCAGGTCGGCAGCCTGCATGATCAATAATTCAGCGGCTTCAATTTCGGTAGCCATATCTGCCAGTTTAAACGAAATTCCCTGGAAATTGGCAATAGCCTGCCCAAATTGCCGGCGTTGTTTGGCGTAAGTAACGGCGGCCTCAAAAGCGCCTTTGGCAATCCCCAATGATAGCGCGGCTATTGAAATGCGCCCGCCATCCAGTACTGTCATGGCTTGCGCGAAGCCCTGCCCCTCTTGCCCTAACAAGTTCTCTTTGGGCACACGGCAGTTATCAAAAACCAGCTCGGTAGTTTCTGATGCGCGCATGCCCAGTTTATTTTCTTTTTTGCCGTGCGTAAAGCCGGGGGTTCCTTTTTCAATTACAAGAGCAGATATACCGTGCGAGTCGCCTTTGGCACCGGTGCGCACCATCACTACTGCTACATTGCCCGATTTACCATGGGTGATCCAGTTTTTTGATCCGTTTAAGATGTAATGATCGCCGTCTAAAACGGCAGTGGTTTCCATGCCCAAAGCATCCGATCCGGTGTTTGCCTCGGTTAATCCCCAGGCGCCTATCCATTCGGCAGTTGCCAGTTTGGGCAGCCATTTATGCTTTTGTTCCTCGTTGCCAAACGCCATGATATGCCCGGTACAAAGCGAGTTATGTGCCGCTACCGATAAGCCTATCGACCCGCATACTTTGGCTATCTCTACAATTACGGTAACATATTCGGCATACCCAAAACCCGAGCCGCCATATACTTCAGGAACCAAAACGCCCATCATGCCTAACTCGCCCAGTTTTTTAAACAGGTCGACAGGAAAAGTTTGTGCTTCGTCCCATTCCATCACGTGGGGACGGATCTCTTTTTCGGCAAAATCCCTGGCCATCTGGCCAACCATTACCTGGTTGTCATCGGATGAAAAATTATATCCGGCAGATATATCTGTTAACAAAGAATCCATATTTTATAATTGGTGTATAGCAAAGTAACGGTAAAAAATGAGCAATAGTTTCGCTGTAAACCACCATAAAAAGGGACCATTTGGGTATATGGTACAGATAATAGGTTTAGTTCATTTAAAGTGATTTATCGCGTTGACCTGTCATTGAAAATATTTTTTTTCAAAAGGACGCCTTTTTGTCGAATTAGTTAGATTATAACTATTAGTTAAAACATAAGCTATTCATAAAGTGTTATATTAAACATACTTAACCTAAATCCAACCAAACCTGATTCACTCTCCCACCTATTTAACCGAACGAGCAAGTAAACCATTATAAAAACTAAATTATTAATTATGAAAAGACAACTAAACTGTAACCTACCAAAACCTTTCAATCTATTCAGGTCCGGCACAAAAATGTTAGCTATTGCCACTTTGGGACTGAGCATGGCTATTGCCGGCTGTAAAAAAGAAGCCGTCAAGTCTAATCTGTTGACCACAAATACGACAACTATTGCACTGCCCGGCACACCACCACCATTCCCGACCCGCAACGAGGCTTTAGTAGCTATGCAGGTTTATAATAATCACTTTTATAATCAGTACGGTACCTATGGTCCGTCATACAAAGCTTATTACTGGAAGGATGACGGCCATACCGGCCGCATGGATTTCTGGACCCAGCAAGAAGCCATTGAAATGCTGATAGACGCGCAAACCATTAACCCAAGTACTGATTTCTTGAACAAGATCCAATACCTGTACAACGGTGTCCGTGATGGCTATGGTACGCTATGGTCAAGCAATATTTATAATGATGACGTGGTTTGGGGGTCGTTAATGTGTATCCGTGCTTACCATCTTACAAACGACGGCGGCCAGCTGGATATGGCCAAAAACAATTTTAACATGATGTGGAACCGTGCCTGGGATACCACGGTATTAGGCGGCGGGTTATGGTGGAATACTAATAACAACACCAAAAATACTTGCGTAAATGCACCGGCCGTTATCTGCGCCATGTTGCTATACCAGGCCACGGGCGACGCTTCTTACAAAACAAAAGCTAAGCAAATTATGGACTGGATGGTGGCCCACCTTTATGACACAAGTACCGGCGAAGTAAAAGGCGCTATTATCCCTAACGGAACTATTACCGAGGGAGCGCTGAGCTATACCCAGGGCACTTTTATTGGTGCCTGCGATTTGCTGCGCTCAGAATACCCCGCGGTTGATTACCTGGGCATGGGCAAAAAAGCCATGGACTATGCTAAGGCCAGTTTATGCAGCTCGGCGGGTGGCATATTGAACGATGAAAATGGAAATGGCGATACACAAGGCATGAAAAGTATTTTTGCCCGCTGGGCCTGCCAGTTTGTACAACACACCGGTACGTCAAGCACCTATGGGGCCTGGCTTGATCTTAATGCCGGCCAAGCCTGGTCAATACGTAATTCGTCAGGCTTGATGTGGAACACC
Organism: Mucilaginibacter sp.; assembly: GCA_028287975.1. Taxonomy (GTDB): domain Bacteria; phylum Bacteroidota; class Bacteroidia; order Sphingobacteriales; family Sphingobacteriaceae; genus Mucilaginibacter. Next base: position 11,593 of record JAQBOP010000377.1, read on the forward strand.
TGGAATACCCGCACTTCAGACACACAGGTACTTAATGCATTTCAAACTACCTGCGGCGTATCTATGATGAATAACGCATATTTGTATCATTAACACGCTACCTTGCTCGTTTTGGTAATAAAAAAGTCCGGGTTAATGATCCGGACTTTTTGTTGGGATCATTCGGTAAGGCCTAATATAGCGCAAGTCTTAGCGGGCAGGACTGAGAAAAAGGCTGGATGTCAGGCCGGGCTATTTGCCATCGCTCTAAGACTTGCGCCAGATGTGGTTAGTCCGGTTACCTACACCCCTCCCTACACCCTCCCGTTGGGAGGGAATCGCACAATCCCTGCGCCTTATTTGTTTTTTTTAATATTCTGCCAACACAATGATCTTATCGCTGATCGGCGCTATGCGTTCTTTACCATTTAGAAATCCTAATCCAACAACAAAACTAAAACCGCATACTATGCCACCCAAATCCCTGATCAGTTCGCTGGCGGCGGTTACCGTGCCGCCGGTAGCCAGTAGGTCATCATGCAATAAAATATGCTGGCCGGGTTCAAAGGCGTCGGTATGCATTTCAATAACTGCAGTGCCGTACTCTAACTTATACGCCTTTTGTTTAATGGTATAAGGAAGTTTCCCAGCCTTTCGCACCGGCACAAACGGAACACCGAGCTTGGTTGCCAGCGTCAGCCCGAATAAAAAGCCGCGGCTCTCTATCCCTGCTACGGCGTCAATGCGCATACCCTGTAACCGCTCAATAAATGCGTCAACAATACCATTGCACAAAGCAGGGTCTTTTAGTATGGTGGTAATATCTTTAAATATAATGCCCGGTTTCGGGAAATCCGGTATATCGCGTACCGCCGACTTTATTTGCTCTTCGATCATTTAAAACTTATATATGGTTCAATTTTACGCAAAATTATATCATCAAGTATGGCTATATTCTTCATATCGGCAACAGAATGATAACTACCATGTTGCTGCCGGTATTGAATAACCGCGTTGGTTTGTTTATTGGTAAGGTATGGAAACTTGCGCAACCCCTCAAAGTCGGCATCGTTGATCTTGATTTTGGTAATGTGTGCTGAATTAACACTTACCTGGTTCTTTATTTCGGAATATTTGGCGGTATCTATCCCGTAAACTTCTTTTAACTGTTCTTTATTCAAAAACCCACCCAGCCTTTGCCTGTACGCTATTATCCGCTCAGCGAAAGCCGGGCCAACACCCCTTATACGGGTTAGTTTGGCTGAATCGGCACTGTTGAGCTCGATCACCTCGCCGGGTGTTATTTTATTGGATGTGTATGTTTCGGAGATATTAATATAGGGTTCAATGCGGTTATAATCATCCGTGGTGATGCCATAGATTTTTTGCACATCTTCTTTCCTGTTAAAGTGCCCGCCTTTGGCTTCATAATGTTTAATAATGCTGACCTGCCGCTCGCTCAGGCCAAGTTGTTTCCATTGTTCGGCAGGCAGGTTGTTGGGATCAAATACAAACAGAACAGGTTTTGCTATTTTCGTATCAGAGAGTTGTTGATAGTCGGTATATCCCGAAACTTCGCCACCCTTTGCGTGGCCGAGCAGGGCTACATCCTTATCAAAATCCTTAAAATCAATAACCTTATCTTTATGTACTTGTTGGTACAGGTAGGGCGCGGCTAACACTATCGCGAGGATGATAAGTAATATTACCATTCCGTTCCACTCTTTTTTTGTGATGGTAAGGTAATTTTTCAGACGCGATTTCATTGACATGGTTAAATTCGGGTTTAAATTAATAAATTTAGAAGATATTTGCTCCCTTATACGCTACTTGTTAAATGAAGATTATAACCACCGAAGAATTTGCGAAGGCTACTAAACTTGACAGGTTAAAACTGCCCGGGCTTGCTTCTTTCCTGATGGACCTGATGAAAATAAACCAGGTGAATGAACTTTTTGAGCAGGCACAACCCAAACAGGGTATTGAGTTTATTGATGCCATTTTACAAGGTTGCGGAGTTGAGATCGAGTTTGACGAAAAAGAATTAAAAAACATACCTGCCGAGGGCAGTTTTATAGCCATTGCCAATCATCCCTATGGCGGCATTGAGGGGATGGTGTTATTAAAGATCCTGTTAATGGCACGACCCGATGCCAAGCTGATGGCCAACTTTCTGCTAAAAAAGATCCCCAACCTGAGTGACTTTTTTATAGCAGTGAATCCGTTCGAAAACATTGAACATTCATCAAGCATCAGCGGGTTAAAAAGCACCCTGCAGTTGCTTGCAGAAGGTACACCAATAGGCATTTTCCCTGCCGGCGAGGTATCTACCTTTAAACTGGATAAACAGGAAATTACTGATCGTATGTGGCACCCAGTAGTAGGTAAGATCATCGCAAAGGCGAAAGTGCCCGTGGTACCTATTTATTTCCACGGTAACAACGGCCTGTTATTCAACCTGCTTAGCCTGATCCACCCTGCTTTGCGCACGGCCAAGCTACCGTCCGAGTTATTTAACAAACAGGGACAAACCATTAGGTTGCGAATTGGTAAGCCCATTAAAGTAGAGGATATCCCTGACAATACCAATAGCGTTAAGCTGCTTAATTATTTAAGGGCGCGCACATACGCGTTAGGATCCGGACTTGAAGAAGAAAAAAAGATCTTTAGCCCGCGTAATCTTTTTAAAATAAAAAAAAAACAGCAAGAGATAGTTAAAGCCATTGACCCATCGATACTGGAAAAAGAGGTTGAGGGACTGCGCCATGATTATACGGTTTGGGTTGAGAAAAACTACGAGGTATTTATTGTACCGACATCAGCGATTCCATGCACTATCCGTGAGATAGGCCGGCTAAGGGAAGTTACCTTCCGCGAAATTGGCGAGGGTACTAATATGGCTACCGACCTGGACGAATACGATATTTATTATCACCATTTATTTATCTGGGATACCGAGGCTAAAATGATAGTCGGCGCGTACCGCATTGGCCTTGGCGATGAAATATTTTATAGCCTGGGCAAGGATGGTTTTTATATTGCCGAGCTTTTTAAAATAAAAGAACAGTTTTCGCCGGTGTTACGGAAAAGCCTGGAGTTGGGCCGCTCGTGGATCCGCAAGGAATACCAGCAAAAGCCCCTACCCTTATTTTTGTTGTGGAAAGGAATACTAAAATACCTGATCGATAACCCACGTTACCAATATTTGATCGGCCCTGTTAGTATCAGCAATACTTTCTCTAAATTCTCTAAATCGCTCATCGTTGATTACATTAACCGTAACCACTTTGATCATGAAATGGCGCAGTTTGTTAAACCGCGCAAAAAGTTCAAGGTTGATTTTTCAAGCATCGATTCCGACTTGCTTATGAGCGGTGAGGACAGCTTCAAAGCTTTGGATCAGATGATATCCCAAATAGAAACCCATAATATGAAGGTACCGGTACTGCTGCGCCAGTATATTGCCCTAAACGCCAAGATCATCAGTTTTAACATCGACCCTAAGTTTTCTGATGCTTTGGATGGGTTTTTGGTATTGGACCTGGAGAATGTTCCGCAGGATACTTTGGATAAGTTGGGGAAGAATTTGTAGAGGTATTTCTTCCTTGTCATTCTGAGCATAGCGAAGAATCTTATACGCGCGATGGGATACTGTACAAGATCCTTCGCTATGCTCAGGTGACAAATTTTTCTTTTAATATTTAATCCCAACCATCTTCATTACCAACCCCAACAACCATACAGGTGCTGTCAGCATAAATTTAAATTCGTCGGCGAAGGTGGGCTTTTTACCTTCTATGCGGTAGCCTATAAATTGGGCAACGTTTGCCATTACAAATATAAATATGCATACCTGGGGTAATAAGGCCCCTGATTTCTCCGCCGCCTGCACCTGTATAACTATGTATACCAACCCAAACAGCAGCAACAACATGATATATGACAAAATGGGCGACAACTTCATGTAGTAATAAATGGTAAAAGCTATCAAAAACGATCCCCAGTTTAGAAAGCTAATGTATGGCCCCAAAAACTTAAATTGAGGAAACGATATCGACCACACAAATCCTACCACGCTAAATACAATTAACGGGATACAGATATAATTAACAATTCGGTTGGCCTGCTTTTGGTGAAAACCATCATATTGGTCAATGATGATATCGATGGGGCGTTTTTCGATCTTTTGATTCTTCATGGTTTAATCCAAAATCGTTTGGCATTATAAGATATTAGATATTCTTTGTCATTTGTATAGCTGCCGATAATAGCATTAGCTTTTACATTATTGAATTTCGATAAGTAATAAAATGCACTTATAATATCATACTTATTTGTCATTTCATTAAACACCTTGATAGCAAGATCAACTAAATTAGAATCCTTATTTATTTCGTAGATGGATGATGTTACCACTAATCTATGCATCGGATAAGGTGGCCTATCTAATAGATCATATAATATAGGTAATGACCTAACCGATTTTAGATACGCTAAAGTTTCAACTATTAAAGCATCATGACTACCATTGGAAAGTTTTTGAATTAAAGCATCCTCTATCAATCGTTTTGTAGCAATATCCAATTGGTCTATTATGATATCATTGCTAAAGCCCTCTCTATGTTCCCGGTCATTTTTCGGAATGATTTTGTTTACTAATTGTTCTATATCCAATTCCATATTATTAATATATAAATGTTATTTACTAAAAAAGCGACGGTTGCACGTCGCTTTTGATTGTGTTACATTGGATAATTACTTAGCAAACGCTACCGACCGGGTTTCCCTGATAACGGTAACTTTGATCTGGCCCGGATAGGTCATTTCTGTCTGGATCCGGTTGGAAATATCAGCAGCCAATATTTCAGATTGCGCATCGCTGATCTTTTCACTTTCAACCACAACACGCAACTCGCGGCCGGCCTGGATAGCGAATGTTTTCTCGACACCCGGGTATGACATGGCCAGTTCTTCCAGTTCTTTTAAACGTTTGATATAGCTTTCAACCACCTCGCGACGTGCACCCGGGCGTGCGCCAGATATCGCATCGCAAACCTGTATGATCGGCGACAGCATGGAGGTCATTTCAACCTCGTCGTGGTGGGCGCCAATGGCGTTACAAACTTCTGGGTGTTCTTTATATTTCTCGGCCAATTGCATACCCAAAATAGCGTGTGGCAGTTCAGGATTATCATCAGGTACTTTACCAATATCATGCAGTAAGCCGGCACGTTTGGCAAGTTTTACGTTCAAGCCCAGCTCGGCAGCCATAGTAGCGCAGAAGTTAGCTACCTCGCGCGAGTGCTGCAGCAGGTTTTGCCCGTATGACGAGCGGTAGCGCATACGGCCCACCATACGGATCAGCTCTGGGTGCAAACCGGTAATCCCTAAGTCGATCACGGTACGCTCGCCTATCTCTACTATCTCTTCTTCAATTTGTTTCTTGGTTTTGGCAACGATCTCCTCGATACGTGCCGGATGGATCCGTCCGTCAGTCACCAAACGGTGCATAGCTAAACGGGCAATCTCGCGGCGTACCGGGTCAAAGCCCGAAAGGATGATGGCTTCAGGAGTATCATCTACAATTATCTCGATACCGGTAGCTGCTTCCAGCGCGCGGATGTTACGGCCCTCACGGCCAATAATACGGCCTTTTATCTCATCGTTTTCAATATTGAAAATAGAAACCGTATTCTCGATAGCACTTTCGGTAGCGGTACGCTGGATAGTTTGGATCACAATTTTCTTAGCCTCTTTAGTAGCGGTAAGCTTAGCTTCGTCTACAATATCCTTGATCTGCGCCATTGCTTTTGATCGGGCATCTTCGCGCAGGTTATCTATCAACTGGTTCTTGGCGTCCTCGGCCGAAAGGCCTGCAATACTTTCCAACTGAGTTACGTGCTGGTTCTTTAACGCGTCAACTTCTTCCTGTTTTTTTACCACGATATCAGTTTGGCGTTCCAGGTTTTGCTTAGCTTTATCCAGTTCGCCCTCTTTACGTGTAAGATTCTCTAATTTTGAATTGTAAGACTGTTCTTTTTGTTTAATGCCGTTTTCGCGTTGGTTTACTTCATTGTTCCTGCCGTTTACTTCCTGCTCATGCTCGGCTTTCATTTGTAAAAAGCGCTCTTTAGCTTCAAGCAATTTGTTTTTTCTTAGTATTTCAGCATCGTTCTCGGCATCCTTAAGGATCTTCTTTACTTTATTTTGCGCATGGGCTTCCTGGTCTTTAAAAAGCTTACGCAGCAGGAAACGCCCTATGACGATCCCCGTTGGGATGCCCGCGAGCAGCCCGATAATTATGTATAATATTGCATTCATTTTGTATTAGGTTATTGTTAGGTATATAATAAAAAAAACCGCGACTAAATTTTACGTTACATGTATTTTAAAAACTTCGTTACAGATATTTTTAGAATCATGGGTTACCGTTAAACATCACGAGTAACGCACGCCTCCTTGATCCGTAGATATTGAAGTGTTAAGTTTTTAATAGTGAAACATAAAATTTAACCGCGGTTAAATCTTAATTGGCTCGTTTTAAGCTTAAAGCGAAAAGACCAAAGCGAAAAGCGCCTGTATGTTGGCTGCTTTAAGCTTTATGCTTTCACCTTTTAGCTATATTTTAAAGAACGTTATTACTATTTTGAAAAAAAATCGGACAATAAATGATCTAACTGATAAACCTTGTCTGTTACTTCTGAATCCTCAACCGTAACCTTTTTCTCTGCCTTTAATGATGATGTTGCGTAATGCAACACGCTCATTGCCAACAAATACTGATTATCCCTAACCGCATAATTTTCCTGGTATTCTTTTATACGGTCGTTTATCAACTTCGCTGCCCTGCGTATTATTTCTTCCTCTTCCATGTTTACCTTTAAGGGGTAAACTCTATCAGCAATATTTATTTTTATTGAGATTTCTCCCATTTGAGCTTGTTCACTTTACGTATTACTTTTTAAGTAATACAATGCACTTATCTATTTCTTGCACAAATTCGTTAATTTTTTGTTTAATGTCAACACTTTTTTCATTTGTTTCAGAAAAAGATTTAGCCAGCTTCACTGCACGCATCTTTTCGTCCAGCTCTTTTGTCTTATTCTTACTCGCATTTAAAGCAACTGACAGACTTTCATTTTCCAGTTTCAGCAAATCGTTCTCTTCCTGCAAAGCAGCACAAAGCTCGATCAAACGCCGGGTTTTATCGATTACATTGTTTAACTGACTTGCTGTACTCATGTTGTTTTAGTTGATTTTGTTGATTAAGTTAAGTGTTGATCAAGTTTGGTTAAATATAACTACTCCCCTAATCAACTACTCACCCCTCACTTCCTTATCTCTGCACCCGCTTCTTTCTCTAAGTTATAAATTAATTTTTGCATGATGGCATCTATCGTTTTGTCGGTTAGCGTTTTTTCCGTGTCCTGGATAATAAAGCTTAGCGCGTATGATTTCTTGCCGGCCGGCAACTTGTCGCCTTCGTACACGTCAAATACGTTCACCTCTTTTAGCAGTTTGCGCTCTGTGCGTTGCGCTATCTGCTTTAACTGGCCAAACGACACGGCTTTATCTATCAGCATGGACAGGTCGCGCTTTACGGCCGGGAACTTAGATATGTCCTGGTAAACGATCTTGTTCTTTTTAACGATCTGCATCAGCTGGTCAAAGCTAAAGTCGGCATAAAAGACTTCCTTGTCCACATCGGCTTTTTTCAAAGCCTCTTTGGCAACGGCACCGAATTTTACCAGGGTCTTATTGTTCTTGTTATAGTTTAAACCATAGGCCATTTTTTTGCAGGTGCAATCTTCAACTATTACGTCAATAATATTCAGTTTTTGCAGGATGCCGTCAACAATCGCCTTTAAATTGTAAAAAGTGGCAGATGTGGCTTTTTGATTCCATTGTGCCGATGCGGTGGCGCCGCTCATAAAAATAGCGAAGCGCTGGCTCTCGGTATATTTATCATCGGTAACACTATAAACTTTGCCGAACTCGTAAAACTTGATATCCGCGTTCTGGCGGTTCTGGTTGTAGGCGATAGCCTCCAGGCCGGAGTACAGCATGGTCTGGCGCATTACATCAAGGTCAGAGCTTAGCGGGTTCAGTATTTTAACTGCCGACTCCAGCTTATCCGAATAAGCCGATTTGGTGAGCGAGTTAGACATGATCTCGTTAAAACCATTGGCGGTTAACAGGTCGCTTAACAGGTTTTGCACGGTATCTTTCTCAGGCCTTGGCGACGCGCTAAGCGACGCACGTACCTGCGTTGGAATATAGATATTATTATAACCATAAATACGCAGGATCTCTTCTATCACGTCCACATCGCGGGTTACGTCGACACGGTAAGGCGGCACTTTCAGGATCAGGCCGTCGGCCGATTCACTAACGATCTGTATATCCAATGCCTTAATGATATTCTTGATCTCTTCGTGCGGGATAACTTGGCCTATCAAACGGTGAACGTTGTGATATTTCAAGTCGACATCAAACGGCGCTACCGGGTTTGGGTACAGGTCGGTGATGTTTGATGATATAGAACCGCCGGCAATCTCCTTGATCAGCAAAGCCGCGCGTTTCAGGGCGAAGATCACCATATCCGGGTCGGTGCCACGCTCAAAGCGGAAAGACGAGTCTGTTTTCAAGCCATGCCTTTTAGCCGTTTTGCGCACAGACACCGCGTTGAAGTAAGCGCTCTCGAGGAAAATATTTTTAGTGGTAGCCTTAACGCCCGAATCGATGCCGCCAAATACACCGGCAATAACCATAGGCACCTCTGCGTCGCAGATCATCAGGTCGTCGGCAGATAGTTTGCGTTCTACGTCGTCAAGGGTTTTGAATAAGGTGCCCTCAATGGCATTTTTAACAATTACCTTGTTACCTCTGATCGTATCCGCGTCAAAAGCGTGCAAAGGCTGGCCAAGGTCATGCAGTACATAATTGGTAGCATCAACCACGTTATTGATAGAACGTACGCCAATAACCGCCAACCGCTCTTTTAACCATTGCGGCGATTCTTTAACCTCGATACCCGAAATGGTAAGCCCGGCATAACGCGGGGCGGCAGCTTCATTCTCTACCACAACTTCAATAGGTCGGTCGGTATTGTCTATCTTAAATGCAGACACATCGGGTTTGGTAATACCAATCTTCAGGAAAGCGGCAATATCACGGGCAGTACCTAAATGCGATACCGCGTCGGCACGGTTGGGGGTTAACCCTATCTCGTACATGTAATCGTCAGATACATTAAAGTAGTCTTTAGCCGGGGTGCCTACTTTGGCATCGTCAGCCAAAACCATAATACCGGCATGGTCAGTACCCAGGCCTATCTCGTCTTCGGCGCAGATCATCCCCTGCGAAACCTCACCACGGATCTTTGATTCTTTGATCAGGAACGGTTCGCCGGTGACAGGGTGTACCGTAGTGCCAACTGTAGCCACAACTACCTTTTGGCCTGCGGCGACATTAGCCGCGCCGCAAACAATTTGCAGGTCTTCTGCCCCGCCAACGTCAACTTTGGTAACTTTAAGGCGGTCGGCGTTGGGGTGTTGGGCGGTTTCTTTAACGTAGCCAATCACCAGGCCTTCTAAACCGCCTGGTATGGCTTGTACTTTCTCCACGCTCTCCACCTCTAAACCGGTACCGGTTAATATGGTCGAAATTTCTTCGGGAGTTTTATTGGTATTAATAAATTCTTTTAGCCAATTATAGGATATCTTCATTATAACGAAACGATAATGGGCAAAGATACAATTTAAGGTAAAAGGTGAAAGCTAAAAGGTTAAAGGCTTTTAAGTAATTATTTATAAGACTGTTTGTTTCACGCGAGTGTGTAATAGATGAAACAAGATTTTGAGCTAAATTTTTGTCTCTCAGCGATTTGTTAAAAATCGGTGAAACAGAATGAAACAAGATCACTGACAATTTTGCCCTACTGGTGCGTCCCGATTAACGCATAGGTGGTATTTCGTCCGCCGCCGGGCTCTTTTTCTAATATGCCTTTTTCTATCAGGTCTTGTATATCTCTTAACGCGGTATCCGGCGAGCTCTTTGTGATCTTAGCCCATTTAGTACTGGTTAGCTTCCCATAAAATTCATCGAGCAACACACCGACCATATATTGCTGACGGCTATTTAACGCAATTTCGCGGTTCTTTTCCCAAAACCGGGCCCTGTTTACAACGGCGGATAATGTCTCTTCCGTATGATCCATGGCATGAAATAAGCAATCTAAAAACCAGGTTAACCATGGAGTGATATCAAGGCCGCCTTTTTGCGTTTGCTCCAGCATATCATAATAGGCCACTTTTTCCCGTAATATTTGAGCTGACATACTATAAAAACGCTGGGGCGTTCCATCAGCGCGGGCAAGCTGCATATCGGTAATTGCCCGGGCGATACGGCCGTTACCATCATCAAACGGATGTATGGTTACAAACCATAAATGCGCTATTGCTGCTTTCAATACCGCATCGGTAGTGGGTTCGGCATTAAACCAATTTAAAAATAAGTCCATTTCAGCAGACAGCCGCTCTGCTCTGGGTGCTTCAAAGTGGATTTTCTCTTTACCTATTGGGCCCGAAACAACTTGCATTGGCCCGGCTTGCGGCGTACGCCAATCGGCAACTGTGATTTTTTGCATGCCACTTCTGCCTGTTGGGAACAAAGCCGCGTGCCAATCGAACAGACGATCTGCGGTTAGATCATGCGTGTATCGTTGGGTTGCATCCAGCATCATTTCAACCACCCCGTCTACATTCCGGTCAACAGGCACGGCTCCTGCAAGTTCTATACCCAGCCTGCGGGCTATCGAAGATCTTACCTGGTCTGTATTCAATTTTTCGCCCTCTATTTCGCTTGATTTGGTAACGTCCAATGTCAAAGTATCCAACACCGCATTCTCCTGTAGCTTAAAACCAGCCGAACTCATTAACCCCAATATCCGCCCCTGCCGATGTCGCACTTCGCCCAAACGGACCAGTATCGCTTCGGTATCCCAGGTAAATGACGGCCAACCTTTTAATTGATATATATACATATTCTCCGCAATAATGCGGTAAATATACATATCTTTCTCCGCAAATTTGCGGATTATAAAGGATTTATTCTCCGCATCCCGTTAAATTGTATCGGAATAGCTATGATCAGCTTAATCCTTTCAAGATCGTTAATTTAAAGGCAAGGTTTCTACGGGTACGTCCCAATGTGAAATTACCAGTTCAAAGCGGTGCTGTTCGGCTTTCGAATATGCTTCCGCGTCCGGAAACAATTGCTTTTTAAAGGGATCTACAATACTGTAATCCAATGCCAGGTGTTCTGTCTTGAAAGTAATAGCTACCTTAAAATCCCAGCGGGTATCTTCGCCGCTATGGATGACGGGTGTTTCCGCGCGGATACTTAATATGTCGCCTTTTTCCTGTAACTTTTTCAGCAAGGGATAATGGTTCTTTTTCCAAAGCGTGATAAACTCATCGGAATAGCCCTATTTTACTTTATAATAACTTTCAATAGTTAATGGCTTACCGCCTTGCGCAAAAAGTGTTATATTGCTAATAAGCAGGCACCATATAATAAATAACTTTTTCATGAGGTGTGAGGGCGGGATCGAACCGCCGTTGAAGGTTTTGCAGACCTCCGCCTAACCACTCGGCCACTCCACCTTATTTTGTTAGGCTGCTATAACCTGAAATACCACAGCCAGCTTTTCGATAACCTGATCGATCTCTTTTACAGTATTAAACCGCGAGAAAGAGAACCGGATAGTTGGCCTGTCGGGATCAGCTCCCAGGGCCTGCAATACCGCAGACGTTGACCCTGTACAACAGGCACTGCCGCCGGATACCGCAATGCCGGCTGCATCCAGGTAGCTGATCAGATCAACACCCGTGTCTGGAAAACTCGCACTTAAAACGGTATAGATGCTATCATTTGCTTTTGCAGAGCGGCCGTTAAATTGCACATCGGGTATCAGGCTAACTATATCGCTGATAAGTTTACTTTTAAGGTACTGAATGTGTTGCTGATGAGTGTGACGTTCAGCATAAGCGAGCTCCAGTGCTTTGGTCATACCAATAATTCCCGGTAAATTTTCCGTACCGGCCCGCACTTGTTTTTCCTGCCCGCCACCATGGATCAAACGGGTAAGTTTTGATCCTTCGCGACAATACAGGAAGCCGACGCCTTTGGGTCCATGAAATTTATGCGCTGAAGCGGCCAGGTAATCAATGTTAAGTTTAGAAAGATCAAACGCCAGGTGGCCCATGGTCTGCACGGCATCGGTATGAAATACGGCATCATATTTCTCACAAAGTTTGCCAATAGCAGCTATGTCATTAAGATTGCCTATTTCATTATTGGCATGCATAATAGTAACCAGGTTACGGGTATTGGTTCGTAACAGGTATTCAAGATGAGCCAGGTTGAGGTCGCCGGCTGCATTATGCTTTACATGGCTGATCCGGGTGTGGTATTGTTTGCTTAAAGATTTTAACGTTTGTAACACTGCCGGATGTTCAAACGGGGTAGTGATGACGTGATCGATTTTGCCGCAGGTTATCGCAGATACGATAGCCAGGTTATCTGCCTCCGTTCCGCCGGATGTAAAGATGATCTCGTCTGCGTCTGCACCGATAAGGTTGGCAATAATTTTGCGGCTACGCTCAAGCGCAGCTTTTGCCTCACGCCCAAATTGATGTTGCGACGACGGATTGCCAAAGTTGGCTAATAAGTAAGGGGTCATGGCTGTTAATACAGCCGGATCTAATGGCGTAGTAGCCGCGTTGTCAAGATAAATACTCATGCTTTTTTATTTTACTGTTTCTGCCAGAAAGCACCATGCGGCGGCTCTTCATTGCTTAGTTATCTTTCTCCGTTACGGAGTAGGATTTGGCACCTTTCATTGTTATTAATCAATATAGGTTGCCAAGACGTCATAGGGCCTTTCCCTCGATCTTTCTGGATAAATTTTGTTAAAGAACTGTTGCAAATATACAATTAATCTATAATTCCTATAGAATTAATATACTTTTTTTTAAAGAAATTTAACTTTTTGGTTTGTGATGTAAAAGATTACACAGATGTCTAAAAAAAATTAGTTTTTAAACAGATCTTCCCTGCCACTTTATCTCCGGCAGTATAAATTGTTTAATTATATTTACCAAAAACCCACATTACCCATGCAAGTAAAAAATATCATTATCCACCAGGTATATTTTTGGCTAAACAACAAAGCCGACCTGCCAAAATTTTTAGAAGGCCTTAACGTGCTTGTGCCTATAACATCCATCCGTGGTATCCACATTGGTGTACCGGCCGTTACCGAAGTACGCGACGTAACCGAAAACAGTTATGATGCGGCGCTTTCGGTTACCTTTAATTCGATAGCAGATCATGACCATTACCAGGTAGATCCATTACACGACATTTTCAGGGATGATTATGCCGCGCCGCTTTGCAAAAAGATAATGGTGCTGGACAGCGCGGATGCCTGATCAGGCAGATTGTTTTTCCCTGACAGTATACGGTAAGAGACTTGTCATCCCGAACGATAGTGAGGAATCTATACATGGATAGTCCGCTTTGCTTGTGTATAGATTTCTCCTTAGGTCGAAATGACACGTTTTTAATTTTTCCCCACAAAAAAAGGTGGATATCACTACCCACCTTTTTACACAAATCACAATTATTAATTATCAATCACTAATCTTCAATTTCGGTATTGCCCATTTGGCTGCTTTCAAAGTGCTTCAATATTTTGGCTTCTACATAAAAAATAATCTCTTCGGCTATATTTTTCGCCTGGTCGCCTACTCTTTCCAGCTTGCGGATCACCGACAGGATATATAATGCCTCAGGTAAACTGCTTATATCAGCTTTGATCAACTCGCCTACAGAAACGGGTGCCGCAACGTTTATATCATCAAGCACATCATCGCGTTTAAATATGCTGCGTGCAAGTACAGTATCTTCTTTCTCAAAAGCGGTGCGGGTATCAATCAGGATATTGATGGCTTCGTCATACATGCGTATCAATGAAGTTTTTTCCATTGCATCGACATCAAAATTAACGGTCGATTCGACCACATACAAAGCAATACCTGCTGCGATATCGCCGATACGCTCAAGGTTGGTGTTTATTTTTAATGCAGCAAGTAAAAAGCGCAGGTCGATAGCTACCGGACAGTGCAGTGCAAATATATTTTCGCAATCGCGGTCAATCTTAAGCTCGTAAGAGTTTACTCTTTTTTCTTTGATCAAAACCTCGCGGGCAAGGTCCTTATCAAAATTAACCATAGCCTCTTTAGATTTGTTTAGTTGCGATTGAACTAAGATCCACATACTAACCAACTCTTTTTTGAGCGCGGTTATTTCATTTTCTAATGGTGTCATATAATTTTTTAATTAAAAAGTCAAAATTCAAAAGTGACCCGGATTAACTAATCTCTAATCACTAACCTCTAATCACTCCCTAAGGCTTAACTAAACCTGCCTGTTATATAATTTTGCGTGCGCTGATCTGCCGGATTGGTAAACATTTGCTTGGTATCGTCAAACTCAACCAGTTCGCCCATGTAAAAGAACGCGGTCCTGTCGCTCACACGTGCAGCCTGCTGCATGTTGTGGGTTACAATAATCAACGTATAATTTGCTTTCAATTCATGAAACAACGCCTCAACGCTCGAAGTTGATATAGGATCAAGTGCCGATGTTGGCTCATCAAATAATATCAGCTCGGGCTGCATGGCAATGGCGCGTGCAATACATAAACGCTGTTGCTGGCCACCCGACAGGAATGTACCCTTTTTATGCAATGAATCTTTAACCTCTTTCCATAAAGCTGCACTGGTTAATGAGCGCTCAACAATAACGTCTTTATCCGCTTTTGATACTTTGATGCCGTTAAGCAGGTATCCGGCAATTACATTTTCATAAATACTCAAATTCGGGAACGGGTTGGGGCGTTGAAACACCATACCAATTTTGGCACGAACATATATGGCATTCATATCATAAACATTTTCGCCGTCAAGCAATATTTTACCTTTTGATGTTGCGCCCGGTATAAGTTCGTGCATACGGTTAATGCCCCGTAAAAACGTGGTTTTACCGCAGCCCGACGGGCCCATAACTGCAATAACTTCATTTTTGTTTATGCTGATGTTTACATCTTTTACAACATGGTTATCGCCAAAATAAGAGTTGTAATTTTCAGCCTTTACAATTGTATTTTCCATTTTCTTGTTAACAGTTTTGTGACAATATTTAGCGTTAAAACAAACATTAATAATATAAATGAGGCTCCCCAGGCAAGGTCATGCCAATCATCATAAGGGCTTGTTGCATACGTAAATATTACGTGGGGCAAACTTTCCATTTGCCCGGTTATTTTTAGTGAGAAGAAATTGTTACCCAACGCGGTAAACAGTAACGGAGCGGTTTCGCCAATAATACGTGCTATAGATAGCGTAATACCTGATAATATACCGGCAAAACCACACGGAACAATAACTTTTAAAATTACACGGTGATAAGGTACCCCTAATGATAGTGCAGCCTCTTTAAGCGAATCGGGCAGTAATTTAAGTGTTTGCTCTGTTGATCGTATAATAATGGGCAGCATCATAATAGCCAGGGCAATACTACCCGCTATGGCCGAAAAGCCGCCCAATGGTTTAACCACCCAAAAGTAAACTACAATACCAACTACGATGGACGGTACACCTTGTAAAATATCAACACATAAGCCGCTGTAATATGCCAGTTTGGTACGCGGGTTTTCGCTAAGGTAAATACCCGCCAGTATGCCTACCGGGACCGCGACAATTGATGCCATTAATACCATAATAAAGCTACCCGTTAAGGCATTAACTATACCGCCGCCTTTTTCGCCCGGAGGCGCAGGTACGTTGGTTAAGAAATGCCAGTTAACCTGGGTAATACCTTGTTTAATGATATACAGTAAAATAACAATTAACGGCAGTGTTATTAAAAATGCAAAAAATACGATGATCCCTTTAAAGATCATACTTTTAATATTCCTGGTTCCTATTTTTGCTTCCATACCCTTAATTATTAGTAAAACGTGTAATTATACGCTTCCCTATCAGGTTGATAACAACCGTTACAAAAAACAGCACCAAACCCAGTTCGATCAACGCGGATACATATAAAGTATGATCTGCTTCGGCAAACTCATTGGCTATAACGCTGGCCATGGTATTTCCGGGACCAAATATCACATCCTTAAATACGCTGGCTAAAGCTGTGGTATTACCTATCAGCATGGTAACGGCCATGGTTTCGCCCAAAGCCCTGCCCAATGACAGTAATACGCCGGCAAATAATCCCGAACGTGTATAAGGCATGATCACACTGCGGATAACCTCCCAGCGGGTTGCACCTAAAGCGTATGCACCCTCTTTTAAAGGTGAAGGAACCATTCTTATCAAAGTTATACCTAATGATGCACCATAAGGAATGATCATCACCGCCAAAACTATTGATGCTGTAAAAACACCTACGCCATAAGGCAATATATTAAGTTTCATTTCTAATGTGCGTACCAATGGTACCAACACAAACAATCCCCAAAAACCGTATATGATAGATGGTACGGCAGCAATCAGCTCAACCGTGTTTTTTAACAGATCTGAAAGCCATCCTTTAGGATTGTATTCTCCCAGGTAAATTGCAATGGCGAATGAGAATGGTACCGATATAATTAGTGCTATAAACGACGTAAGCAATGTACCTATCAAAAATGGATAAGCACCATAAATATTCTGTACCGGATCCCATACCTTGCCCCATAAGTAACCAATGCCCAATGATTTTATAGAAGGCATTGACTCCATAATAAGCGTTGTCAATACACCCAATATAATAAGCAGCAACAATACACTCATTGCTATTAGTAGCCGCTTAAAAATGGTTTCCCATTTGAGCTGCCCGTTGGATAATTCTAATCTTTTATTTTCCACAAAATTTGGGGTTTGTTTACAAAACAATTACCAGCCCATGTAAAAACAGAGCTGGTAATCGTTTAATGGTAATATCACTTAATTTTTTGATCAGATCAAATATTTTCATTCAATCTTTCAACAATTACAATATTGCTTTACCGCCGTAAGTAGCTGATTTTAATACCGCTTCAGCAGCTTTAACTGCCGATTTTGAAAGTGGAGCATAATTTAAAGCTTCACAGAACTTTTGACCTTCGTGGATATTCCACCATAATAATTTAACTAATTTGGTAGCCTGGTCTTTTGTACGGCCATTGTAGTTTTGGTCTTTGTAGATCAAAGCCCAGGTAAAGCTGGCAATTGGATAACCTGCAGCGTTGTCAGTATTAGTAACTGAAACTTTAGTATCAGCAGGGATAGCAACGTTGCTTGCTAAAGTAGTTGCAGCAATAGTTGGGGCAATAAATTTACCGCCTTTGTTTTGGATGCTTGCATAAGGCATTTTATTTTGAACAGCATAAGCTAACTCAACATAGCCAATAGCACCAGGAGTTTGTTTAACCAAACCTGCAACGCCTTCGCTGCCTTTACCACCTAAACCGGCTGGCCAGTTTGGAGCAGAAGCTTTACCAACTTTTGAAGCCCAATCAGGATTTACTTTGGTTAAATAATCAGTAAAAATAAATGAGGTACCGCTACCGTCTGAACGGTGGATAACAACGATAGGCAAATTAGGCAAGTTAACACCCGGGTTTGAATCCTTAACTTCAGGACTGTTCCAAGTTTTTACTTTTCCTAAGTAAATATCGGCTAAATCTTTACCAGACAGTTTTAAACCACCAGCAACACCCGGTACGTTGTAAGTTACAACTACAGCACCTGATGTCATCGGGATATGAAGAACAGCAGCCGGGCCACCCATTTTAGTTGTTTGCTCATCGTTTAAAGGCGCATCAGAGTCACCGAAATCAACAGTTTTAGCTGTTAATTGAGCAATACCACCACCAGAACCAATTGATTGATAATCAACTTTAGCAGCTGTGTATTGTGAAAACATTTTTTGAAACAGCGGGTTCACAAATGAACTTCCGGCACCTTTTAAGTCCTGTGCCGATGCTGATAATGCTAAGCCCGATGCTGCTAATGCAACAACTGCTAACTTTAAACTTTTTGTAAGATTCATAACTTTTTTAATTTATTTTATTAATCAGGGTTGTTTGATTATTTATTTACCAAATGTGTAATAGAAAGTAGCTCTGTATACCAAATCATGGCCATCACCTAAGTGACCTGTAGTAGTAGCAGCTCTTTGATCTTTAAATTGAACTAACCATACGTTTGGTGAAAAGTGAATTTTTGGAGCAGGTTGAAAATCTAAACCGGCAGTAACAAAAGTTTCTTTGTAAAGCGGGGTATAGTTACCATAAGTAGTATTAGGAGTGTAAGTAGCAACTGCAGAATCAAAGTTGGTGTATGGGTTATAATTGTCATAACGACCGAACCAACCCCATTGCGCATTGATAGTACCTTTAGCCCAGAAAGACATACCTAAAGCGTTTGCATTTTGAGTACCGTGAGCAGCGCTGGTTACACCGTTCTTAAACATTTGAGTGTAGATCTCAGCACCTACTGTAATTGGTTTGGTGTTATAAGCTACAAAGATCTTCTCCATGTTATGAGCTGTTTCACCTATAGTTGCAGTACCGGCACCGGTTTGTACATAATCAGCGTAGATATCTACGTATAATTTTTTGTCTAAGAATTTACCCCATAAGTCACCATAAAATATTTTATAGAAACCTGTAGATGGGTTAGACGCTGCAAGTAAGTTTGACTGACTGTTGTTACCTACCATGAATACGTAACCGAAGTTTTTAGTAGATGGGTCGAAAGTACCTTGTAAAGCTGCACCTACGTCATAAGAGTTGTTCTTGTGGAAATCGGTGAGGGTTTTTTCGATGAAGCGGTAGCCCCAGGTTGCTTCAGAAAGTGAAGTAGGCGCATTTGAGTTACCGGTGTTTAACGCGAAACCGGGAGTTGACATTTCACCAACAACCAAGTCAGTACCTTTCCAGATCTCTCTTACACGGATGTTAAAGTTTTTGATCCAGAAAGCCATTTTACCGTCAACCAGGTTATCACCATTTTGGATATTAGTAGTACCGTTAACACCTGTATTAGCGTTAGGCTCAGATGCCAATAATACTTCGGCGCTGAATTTTTGGTTGATATCATAATCATAACCTAAATATAAACGACGGAATTGGAAAGCGTTCCTGTTTGCAGGTGTACCGTTGTATTGAGTTTCAGGGCCTCTGTTTGCACCGTCAGCATGTTGGGCAAAGTAAAGATCACCAAATGCGTATCCCCACAATCTTCTTGTAGGTACCCAGGCAGCAGCGTCTTGCTTGGCGGCCGGTTTTACTGTAGTAGTTGTTGTAATAGTAGAATCTGCTTTTACTTCAGCTTTTTTGTCTGTGTTTGCTGATGCAAGCGTTGTTTGTTGAGCTTCGGCAGTTAAACCGGCTAACATGGTAGCTGATACTAATACTGCACTAAAAACTTTTGTAAACGTTTTTTTCATAATTGAAATCAGGGTTAAATAAATTTTGGTTCAAAAGTGCGGAGGCAGGATTACCTTAATGTTAAGCGATAATTAACATTTGATAATGTTATTTTAAGATACAGGCGACTTTACATATAATTAAAAGTTTTCGTTTAGCTCAACTTTAACAATTAATTAGCTTATAATCAACAAATTATAAACTTGTCAATAATTACATTTTTCTAACAAAGTCTTAACATAGCATTATAATCATTTAATACTGATTTAACATAGGGCTGTTATTTTTAGATTTTTCCAAAATTACAGATACTAATGCGCAGGTTATTTCATAACTACCTATCAAACAGGAAGTTATTTTACAATTTATTTGATGAGGCTGCTAAAAACACAGTGGATATAGCAGATTTACTGGTAATTGCGGTTAATACCGCCAATTTTAATGACCGGGAAGCAGTTTTTAAAAAAATAACCAAGTTAGAGCATACAGGCGATGATATCACCCATAAAATTTACCTGGCGCTTGACCAGGTTATATTCACGCCGATAAACCGCGGCAATATTCATACCCTGGCTTCATGTATCGACAACGTAACCGATACCATTAACGAAGCAAGCGGCAGAATGTACATATATAATATAGAAGAGTTTGTTTCTGCATTTAAAGAAATAGCGCTGCTGATACAGGCGGCAAGTATCGAGATCCAAAAAGTCGTAAACCTGTTAAGGGTACCTGACAGTAAGGATGCTACCAACCAGGCCTGTCAGCGCATAAAAACCCTGGAACGGGAATCTGATAAAATATATTATAATGCAGTGGCCGAATTATTTGCCAATGAAAAAGACGCCATAAACCTGATAAAGTACCGCGAGATCCTGTCGTCTTTAGAAAATGCAATGAACCGCTGTAAAAATACCGGCGATGCTTTAGAAGCTATTTTGATCACCAGGCAGCACTAACCTGCTTTTTGCTGTTGGCCGGCGTTATCCTTAATTTCTTTGATCTCCATTTCAAAAGCGCGCATACGGGCGTGCAATATGTCAAGCTCGGTACGCATCATTTGTATTTCGGTAATTAATTTAGGCGATTCGGCTTTGTTTATCTTTTTCTCTCCCGTACCCAATATCAACCACTCGGGCGAATATTTTAGCTGGAAACAAAGCTTACTGATCAGGTAATAGCTAACTTCCTGCTTTTTGTTAATTACCTTACTGATAAAGCCCTGGTCTACACCAATGGCCCCTGCCAATGCCAGCTGGCCGCCATGATCTTTAACAATTACCTTTAGTCGCTTAACAATACCGTCGTCTGCCATGTAACTGCAATTATAAACAAAGTACCCTATAAAACTAAATAAAACAGACAGCTAAAAATCGCCCTGTTTTTTCAGGAGATCTCCCGGTCAGAAAACCGGTTAAGATAAGTTAAGGCTGTATTATAGATCTCGTTGTCTTTTCCCTCAACCCATCTTAAAGATATGGTAATGTCCTTACCATAATCCGACTCCCATTTTAAACGGAGCACCATCATTGACGAGCTGCGGGTGCGCCTGAAATCTATCGATTGGATATCATGCCAGTTAACCGTGATGTTTCTTAAATAATCAATTAACTCTGTATCATTAAACTCAAGGATAACCTCTTTATGTAGCGCGGGCAGTAACCGTTTAAATACCACTATTACCAATACCGCAACTAACAGCATAACCAATAGCGCAAATACAACCAGGTCAAACTTATCATTACTATAATAAGCCTTATAAATATTGGATGTAAAAAGCACACCCGCTACCACCATTACTATAATGGTAACTATGCTGTTGTGCTTACTGTACAGAAAGGTTGTGGTGTCCATTAATGATTATGCTTTTTATGAATGTCTTTAACCAGGCAAAGTTTTTTAATATCAGCTATCTTAATAACAAACGGCGCGTACTTAAGCTGATTGCCAATCATCTCGGTAGTGTTATCAGAGTGTGCTATAACCTCGTCTTTATTATCGCCCATTAAAAGCCGTTTATACATACGGTACTCGCCCCACTCTATATAATATACCTCGCCGGGTAATATTTTTTTATCGTGGATAACCTTTAGCGCCACCCAGCAACCGTTTTCAAGGTATGGGTACATAGAGTGCCCCCAAACCGGCAACGCAAAATCACAATCCTCAATGCCCGGGAAATTCATGCGGCCCACAGGCTGCGTATCGTTAATATCGTTATAAACCTCGACGCCTGATGCCGTAGCGGTTATCTCATACATAGGGATCCCCTCTGCAACCCGCGATACCGGCGCGGCCTGCACATAAGCAGTACCCTCAATAAAATCTTTATATTTTTCTTTAAATATTCTGAATTTTTCAGGATCAATGTTTTGGCGGCTCTTTATAATTTCTGTAATAGAGCTGGCCGAATTAAAGCCAAGCGCTTCGGCTAATTGAGCGTTGCCGCTAAATGCTTTTCCTTTAAGCTGATTATATAGAATGATAAACTCCAGTGTTTCAGGGCGAACTGTTTTTATCTTGTTGATTTTACCGGTTAATTCCATAGTTCCTCAAAATATTTTTTAATTTTTTCTTGACTTAAATAAAGATTTTTCTTTATATTTGTAATCCAATCTTCAGCGAATTTAATATATAATTATATATAAACCAAATAAAATAAAGAAAAAACAGTATGAAAAATAAAGAAATACAAAAACCGACCCACAAATGGCAGTTGCACACCTATACATGACGCAAAAAAGCGACCCTGCATGTAAACAACTATCACATTTAAAGCACTATAAAACTAAATCTAAAATGTATATCGCTCACTCCGCAACACAAGACATCACTCCGCAATTACCTACAGATAAAAATACTGACGAACAGCAGCACAATATCCGCCTGAAGGCCTACATGGCCACTTGCAATAAATTCTATAAAGAAATAACTGCCGTACAGAAATATATCCCCGGGTGGGTACCCGCTTACCCCGTTCTTTAAAGAAATAACTGCCTCACCCCAATCCCTCTCCAAAGGAAAGGGACTTGATAATTACTAAACCCTATCCATCATCAATTTAACTGATGGGTTAAACTTATTTTGAAAATGATAAAGATCACACAAAAACTAAAAGACAAACTATGGTGGATGATCATCTCTGTTGATTATGATTACAGTCGCATATCCGTGGCCGATCATGAGTTAAACGCCGATACGTTAACACTCTGGCTTGAAGACAAACACGATTTTAAAAACTCGCTCGACGAATGCCTGCAGCTTGATATCAGCACAAAACAATTTGCAAAGATCATCCGTGCCGAAAACCTGAACAGTTACGAGGGCAATAAGATACACCCTAAGAAAAATTTTGTATACAAAACCCGCATTGAAATAAATGAGCCCATTAGATGGTACCAGGAAGACGCGACCCTTACCGAGCAACAATGGGCCCGTGATGCAGTGGTAAAACTACTGCTTACCCAATTGGTAGAAAATGAAGTAGCGGATATAAATATTTGGTAAAATATATGCCAAATAGCATATTAATCATAATTTTTGTTTATCTTTGTATTGTTCTGCCAACGGTAAGTACTAAAACCCTGAAATTTATTTGATTTGAAGATCGAAACTGCCGTGAACAATTTGGTTAGGCAGGCCGGCATTGGCGTTCTTATTAACCATAACCGTAGTAAAGGTACCTTTGGTCAATATAGAATCTTTCATGTATTCTTTCAGCATGATTTGATTATCCTCGCCGGGACCCGGGTTGCTTGCCAAAGCATATTGCTGCACATGTTTGCTAT
>JAQBOP010000004.1 GCA_028287975.1 Mucilaginibacter sp.
AGTTTCTGCTTCGGTAGCCGGCATGCCATGAGGGAAACCCGGGTAAGAGATCAGTTTACCATTTTTCAAAAGTTTGATGGCTTTAGCACCCGAAATCGGGAATGGAACGATCTGGTCGTCTTCGCCATGCAATACCAGTACGGGGATATCGACACTTTTAAGGTCTTCTGTAAAGTCTGTTTCAGAGAAAGCCTTAATACCGTCATGATGCGCTTTTACACCGCCCATCATGCCCTGGCGCCACCAAATTTTACGAATGCCCACTGATATTTTGGCACCTTCGCGGTTATACCCATAAAAAGGGATGGTAAAATCTTCAAAGTATTGGGCACGGTTAAACGCGGTGCCTTGGCGGATCTCGTCAAAAACAGACATCGGTACACCGTCGGGGTTATTTTCGGTTTTAACCATTAACGGTGTAACCGCGCTTATTAATACTACTTTGGCTACACGGCTTTTACCGAGGTTAGCCGCATAATGAATAGCTTCTCCACCACCTGTCGAGTGCCCGATATGAATAGCGTCTTTCAGATCAAGCGCCTCGGTCAATGCAGCGACATCGGCAGCATAGGTATCCATATCATGGCCTTCAGAAACCTGGGTCGACCTGCCGTGTCCCCTACGGTCATGGGCTATTACCCGGTAACCCTTTTCAAGGAAGAACATCATTTGGGCGTCCCAATCGTCGCTTGATAATGGCCAGCCATGATGAAAGAACAATGCTTTGCCTGTACCCCAGTCTTTGTAATAAATTTCGGTTCCGTCTTTGGTGGTGATGGTGCTCATGTCTTTTAGTTTTAAGTGAATATTTTGTTGTTGAAACAAATCTGAGGCTTTTTGCGGCCGTTAAACTTGATGTAGATTAAGAAATAAAAAAGGAATTATCAAATTTAACCCCGACGCTTTAACATCCAATTACTAAAATAGCTATCCGGGTTCAATTTTCGACAAAAAGATGCCGAATTCTGTTCAAATAGCTGGCTTGGTCGAAGTTGGTGAATGGCCCAATATTATAACAATATTAGTTGGTAAAACGTTTTATTAAACCAGTCCCGTTGCTTATATTTGGGTGTTAACCCAAACCTGCCAACATGAAATTCAATAATCAAAATTCAAAAGGAAGCCGCTACAAATATCTTTTGGTATTGGCGGCTATATTAACTTTTTGTTCAACCGCCAATTTAGCCAGCGCCAAACAATCAAAGCCGAAAGTTGATAAAAAGGTGAGTCAAAATGCTATTAAACTTACTGCCGCCCAATTGGCAATGTTTGCAGGGAAATACCGGAACATGGATGAATATGTAACGATATCGGTAGCCAAAGGCGGGCTTATCTTAAAACAATTACAGGGAAAGCGCGAGGCGATAAGTTTTTACCCCACTGATCTGTATGAATTTCACACTAATCATTTTGGTAAGCCCTACTGGATCATGTTTGGCGGAAGGAGCAATCATAAGATCGACAGTTTCGCCACTATGGACCACGACATTTGGGTTAGGGTCAAATAGCGATTGTTGAGTTGCATCATTAATAAGCTATTTTTAAAAGATGAAAAAATCCGCCTTGTTAAAATTGCCTATAGCCATGGTTGCTATTGTGCTTTTATATATAACGTTTGCCGCGACCCGTTTTACAGATACTACACTCCCCGGCAACAGCAACCCGGCCCGAACCGAAAACGCGGCACCTTCAGAACACATCTTTTTTAATTTCCCGGTTGATGCCATCGCGAAGATCCATAAGATAAAAATTACGGGATCGGCAGATGCTGAATATTTTTCGGTTCATAACTTTAGGGGCGGTTACAATGGCTTGCAGCAAACGCCCGACAAGGATTATGGCACACCCAATATATTAATAGCATCATTATGGGATCCGAATACCGCCGGCAAAGTGTATTCAAAAGTGGCTTATCCGGGTACCAATACCTTTACCAGCAGGTTTGGCGGCGAAGGTGACGGGTGGAAAACCATTAACCCTTATAAATGGGCTTTAAATACATGGTATAACATTGCCATCCGCGCCTGGAAAAACAACGGCCAGTTATATATCGCAACTTTTATTCAGAATATGAGTACCGGGGTTTGGTTCCATACCTCGACACTTTCACAACCCGACAGGCCCGGCTTCCTGGGAACAGGAAATGACGCTTTTTTAGAGAATTGGGACGGCACCAATCCACAATGGGACGGACGTTTTATAAGAAAAGCTTTTTTTAAAGATTGCTGGAACCTGGATACCGGCAACGTTTGGCAAAAACATACCAAACGCATATTTATAGCCAATGACGGCGACAAAGCAAGAAATGGCAAGTATGACCGCAGCTTTAATGCAGGCTATGACGCTGCTGAGGACGCTTATTTTATGCAACACGGAGGCGACACCAAACCTGATACAGCTTTCGGGGCAGGCCGTGGTATCAGTTTACCCGAACAAACCCATCAGGGCGACGCGCCCAAACTTACCATCGGCGCTGTGTCAACCTTAACGGTTGGCTATACTACTCAATCCATAAAAGCAAGCTGGACAACTGACGCTACAAAAAGCCCGCAGCTATCATCTAAAGTAGAAATACTGAATGCTTCGGGCACCGTGATACAAACTGTGGATGAGGTTTTACCTGAAAAAACTTCCGCAATTTTAAAAGCTCCGTTGCCTGCCGGAAACTATATCGCGCGTGTTACTATAACGGATATTTTTAACCAGGTGGGCAAGGCGGTGGAAAAGGGGTTTGTGGTGGGGCGGTAAAAATTATAAATCACCGTTTGTATTTACTTAGCCGCTTGCGCGCTCTTACGTACTATTGATATTTATTATTTAGCTTTATGTACCAATAACTACTATGAGCCGTAAGCTAAGGCACCGGATTAGGCTAAACCGGACAGTTACCGTTATAATTTAAATAAACCATATTAAATCAGTACCACCACGATATATGTTTTACGTTATGGTATGCTAAGAGATCAAATTATTTAGCAATTTATAATCATTAAAATGGATCGCAGGAAATTTATCAGGTCGGCAGGTTTAGTTTTACCATTGGCAGGTACTTTGCCGGCAAGTGCATTGAACCTTGTTACTACGAAAAATACGGAAGCTGAAAACAAACCCGCCAACCAAAAGCAAAAGGCAGACTATACCATTCGCATCGGTACCGGTCTGGTAGAAGTCGCGCCTCAGCATATTATTTCGACAACTACTTATAACGGGCAGTTCCCCGGCCCGTTGCTGCGCTTTAAAGAGGGACAGCAAACCATCATAGATATTTATAATGACACGGACAAGCCCGAACAGTTTCACTGGCACGGCCAATTTATCCCGGTAAGTGTTGACGGATCGGCAGAAGAAGGCACGCCTTACATTCCCGCACATGGTATGCGCCGCGAAATATTCACACCAAAACCTGCAGGCCTGCGGTTTTATCATACACATACTATTGCCGGGGGCGATCTAAGCGCCGGGCAGTATTCCGGGCAGGTGGGCCCGGTTTATATCGAACCAAAAGTCAAACTCACGGGCTATGACCGCGAAGAGTTTTTGATGCTGAAAGAGTTTGAGCCGTATTTTATGAAAGGCGGCGATATGCCCAGCGATTTTTTAAGCGGCCCTGTTATCCCTGAACTTAAAGCTATGCAGGAGAAAGCCGAAAAGGCAGCGCCCAATAAGCCCAAAGGCTATGAGGTCGGATACAAGGTATTTACCATCAACGGCAAACAGTTCGGCCATGGCAAACCTATCGAAGTTAAGTATGGCGAACGGATCTTGTTTCATATCGTGAACGGAAGCGGGTCAGAGATCCGCAGCCTGGCATTGCCGGGCCATACTTTCAAAGTAATTGCAATGGATGGTTTCGCCGTGCCAACGCCGGCCGAAGTTCCGGTGTTGTGGATCGGTACAGCAGAACGCATATCGGCCATTGTCGAAATGAAGCATCCGGGTACATGGATCATGGGTGACCTTGCTGATGATGATAGGGGCAACGGCATGGGTGCAATCATTCAATATGCCGGGCAAAAGGGCAAACCCCAATGGGTAAAACCCAAACCCTATTTATGGGACTACACCATCTTTGGTAAACACGATACCAAAGTTGCCGCGCCGGATGAAATCATCAAAATGACCTTTGCCAAACAACAGGCGGCCGATAAAGGCTTCAACCGCTGGACGATCAATGGTGTGGCTTTCGATATGATGAGCATGAAACCCATGTTCCATCTAAAAAAGGGCAAGCGTTACCGGCTGCAAATGTATAATGCCTCAGATGATATCCACCCGATGCACCTGCACCGGCATAGCTTTGAACTGACCAAAATCGGCGGTAAGCACACTGCCGGTATAATGAAAGATGTAGCAATGCTTGGTGGTTTCCAGGAGATGGAAGTGGACTTTGTTGCGGACAACCCCGGATTGACCTTATTCCATTGCCATATGCAACTGCATATGGACTTTGGCTTTATGGCCTTGTTTGACTATGTATAATAAGCACAACCTGAAAGATGTCGCCCGGTTTTTCCTGCGATTGGGATTTACCGTCTTTGGAGGCCCCCTCACTGGTCGAAGTTTAAAAACTTCGACCTAAAATATAGCAAGCATTCTGCTTGCAATTGCAACAGCAAAGCAAGTTGAATGCTCGCCATTTAAAACTATACAAACAAGCAGCACCAATTAGCGTTTCTTTTAAATGAAAACAGCATTGGAGCAATTACCGCCGCAGGAAACCGGACGGCAAACAGATTTCACCCACGAAAAGAAATTTGACATACTGGAAGAAGCGCACAGTGCTTTCCGGACATCTGCCGGAAGGTTATTGTCTGTAAATAACTGGCATACTTACTCAGGCGCGGGGTCGGCAATATTTACGTTATGCAACAACGAGGGCCGGGAAGTTGAAGTGATGGCCGAAGAAGGCTTTTTCGTTAGCATTGATCTGCCTGCGCCGGGATCAGACGCGGGTGACGGTTTGGAATGGGTAATAATAGAAAGATTGGTATCTGAAGGAGGCGCACATACAGCCGAAGAATATGTATTGATGACCGTACGCCCCGTGCCCGACCCACGTAAGCCAAATGCGGAGATCGCACATTTTTATAAGGATGTTTCGACAAGTACTTTTATTGTCCGGCGTGACGGGCTGATGTTAAGCGCCGGCGCGCACGGACGAAACGAAACACCAAATAACGAAGCTGTTGATTTGTACGATAAAGTGCGCAATACCGCCATCGCGCTGATGGCGCGGGTAGGTTTATCAGGCCCGCAATGGCAAAAATTGGTCAGCGGCGTAATTGAATATAAAGAGGGCGAAGAAAAATAAACGAACGCTTACCCGCCATCCATCAATTCTTCTGCGCCGGGGTGATTCTGAATTCCTTCTTGTGGCTATCCCTCAAGATCCCGATATATTGAAACTGGCCTATCTTATCTTCTGAGAGCTGCTTAAATAAATGGTCAGAAGTTTCTATGGTCTGGCTGTTAAACGAGTAAATAATATCGCCATCCAGGATCCCGGCCTTTTCCGCAGGGCTTTTCGCGGCTACTTTAGAGATGAACAACGCTTTTTTATTATGAATTTCGTGCATGGTCCTGAGTTTTGGCACCAAGTCTATCTGTTGTAACACCACGCCCAAATAAGCCCGCTTTACCTTGCCAAAACGGATCAACTGGCTGGCTATATCCTTAGCCGTATTGATATTGATCGCAAAACAAAGGCCCTGGGCACCGTTAATGGTAGCGGTATTAACCCCGATCACTTCTCCCTCCGCATTGATCAGCGGCCCGCCTGAATTACCCGGGTTTAAAGCGGCGTCTGTCTGGATCATGTTATCCATCATGCGGCCGTTTTGTCCTTCCAGCGTGCGGCCCAACGCGCTTACCACACCGGCAGTAACCGTATGCTGAAACCCCAACGGGTTACCAATCGCGATAACCAACTGCCCGATGCGTAGCTGATCGCCATCGCCAAACCTTACCGGAACAAAGCTTGCGCCTGAAATTTTGAGTATAGCCAGATCGGTCTCCCTGTCCTCGCCGACAAAAGCGGCCCTGTGGGTAACCCCGTCGTGCATCTTAACTTTAATGTCGGTAGCCCCGTGCACCACATGGCTGTTAGTGAACAGGTAACCATCAGAAGAGAACATAAACCCCGAACCGGTTCCGGCGAGTACTTCTTTATCCGCCTGCTTCTTAAATATTTCAATTTTAACAACCGCGGTCTCGACTTTCTCGACCGCGTTAATAATAGTCTCAGAATAGAGATCCATAAATATCCTTTCAAAAAAGCTTCATCAAAATATGAGCCCTTTTGATAAAATAGTTAACCGGGACATTTCGTCTGCTATTTTGTCTGCTTTTATTGATTTTTATTGACGGCAATTGAAAATAAGCGTCAAAAACAATGCATTTTATTGACGCTAATTGCAGCGCAAAATGAGGAATACAAATTTTAGAAGGGAAGATAAGGATTCAAGTATCCAGTATTATTTACTGCCTTTTTTAAAGAATTTCGCGTATAAGTATTCGATATACCCTACACTGAAATAGTCGAGGAATTTCCAGTCAGGAAAATAGTCTTTCTTCAATGATTTTAATCCGGCCAGTATCATTACTACAATAAGTAGAAATACAGCAACGCTAAATAAAATTTCTATGATTAAGACAAATGCATTCATTTTTCTTTTTTATTCGTTTTACGCAGAAGACATTTGTTTTGTTACCAAAACAGTCATTTTTTAACTTAAAGTCAAACAACTTTATTCTTTTGGTAAAGATAACAATTGAGGATATATTTTGTAAGAGGTAAATTTTTTGTATCATTGTTTAGAATTAGACTAAATAACCTTGATTGATATTTTAATTGCCGACAACCAAACTTTAACCCGAGAGGGTATAAAAGCTACGTTGGCCAATATTTTAGATATCAATATTACAGGCAGCGCGACACATTTTATTGAACTGGAGCAGCTAATTATTACCCACCAACCAAGAGTTATTATTCTTGACCCCTATCATAACCAACGACTTACTGTTGCCAATGTTAAAACCATTCGATCAAAATATCCTGCTGCCCGCCTATTGGTTTTGTCAAACCGCCGCGATCGCGGGGAGGTACAGGAATTGCTGGACCTGGGCATTAAAAATTATGTTTTTAAAGAATGCAGTCGCGAAGAGCTGGTGCATGCTATTTATTCAGCGGCCAAAGGCGAGCAGTTTTTTTGCAAAAACACCTTCGAGACGCTTTTTGGTAATAAGCTGCTTCCCGAAAAAGACGATACCCTGCCTCAGCTATCCTCGCGAGAGACCGAGCTTATTCGCCTGATAGCAGATGGCTTGACCAATAAAGATATTGCCGAAAAATTATTTTTAAGTGTTCATACTATTAAAACTCATCGTAAAAACATCATCAAAAAATTGGGCTTCACTTTTAAAAACACAGCCGAGTTATCAGCCCTTCTTCAAAAAAGGTAGTTTTATTTAGACTAATTACAAATTACCCCCGAGGGGGTATTGCCCGACATAGGCATGGTGGCTATTTTTGCCACAAATAAAATCAAAACATCATGAAAAAATATCTATCAATAGCTTGTGCCTTAACCATTGCAGCCTCGGTGTTAACCGGCTGCAGTAAAGACAACAAAACTGCCCCAATAGTTGATCCGCCTACTTATTCGGTACCAACAACTTACAACTTCGCTAACGCTAATTTTGCTGATGCTACCACCCGCCTTGGCATGTATACAGAAATTTCAACATTGATGAAAAATGCCCTTACCGGTACTTTTGACGCGACAAAAGCAAAAAATATGCTTACCAATACCGGCGCGCCTTTTACAACTACAGCTTATAATACCTCAGGCCTGCAACTTAACGATCAGTTTGCTCCGGCATTTAAAACAGATGTGATCAGCTTTATTGATAGCCTGGCTAAAGCAAGCGCTTCAGCCTCAACAGTAGCCAGTCGCGGTGTGGCAGGCGTTGCTGCAAGTTCTGCCAATGCTGCATCTAAGTATGCTTTAACAAGCGTTGGTGTTAATTATGCACAAGTATTTAATAAAAACTTCATGGGTGGTTTAATTACTTACCAGATTGTTACTACTATGGATAACGTTGCTAATCAAACTATTGACAATACAACGGTAGTTAACGGTTCAACCGCTATGGAGCATGCATGGGACCTTGCCTTTGGTTACTGGGGTGTTCCTATTGATTTCCCTACCAACAAAACTGGTGCTAAACTTTGGGGTAGCTACAGCACGCAGGTTGACTCCGGCTTTAAAGCTAATAAGATCCTGATGGATGCTTTCTTAAAAGGTCGCGCAGCTATCAGTGCCAAAGACAAACCTACTTTTGTTGCACAGGCTAAGATCATCATTACTACAATGGAAAAATTAACCGGCGCCGCTGCCTTACAGGAAGTAAAAGAAGTAAAAGAATCGATTAGCGATAACATAGCAAGAAACAGCCGTTTATCAGAGTGCTACGGTTTTGTAAGCTCATTAAAATACAATCCGAAGAAAGTAGTTACAGACGCACAGATCACTTCGTTCCTGGCATTGTTTCCTAAGAGCTATTATGACCTGACATTAACACAAGTTAACGCAATTAGAGATGCTGTGTCCACTCAATATGGTTTTGACAGCGTGAAGGATATATTATAATTAAATAAAAAACAATAATTAAGTTAACCATCCGCACCTTGAAACGTACGGATGGTTTTACTGTAAATAGTAAACCATGAAAAAGATCATCTACCTGGCATTAACAGCCGCATCAACCTTTTTACTGATCCAGTCCTGCTCTAAATCATCAGACGGAGGATCAAAGAATACCAATACCGGCAAATCGTTTGATCGTAAAGCCATGCTGGTAAATATGAGCAGCAACATTATCATCCCTGCTTTTACATCGTATCATGATGCTACAGTTAGCCTGGATGCCGCTGTTACTACGTTTAACACTACTCCTACAGCCGATAATTTAACGGCTTTACAAAACAGTTTTATAGCTGCTTACAAACAATGGCAATCAACATCCATGTATAATTTTGGCCCCGCGCTGGATGCTAATCTGGGCGTAAATACCAATACTTACCCTGCTAATGTTACACAAATAGCTGCCAACATTGGTTCAGGGACTTACAATCCGTTATTACTGACCAACCTTGCTGCCAAAGGCTTGCCGGCACTTGATTATTTGTTGTTTGGCACAGGTGCAGATAATACAGCCATCCTGGCCCAATTTACAACGGACAGTAAAGCTGCAAACCGCAAAACTTATCTTGCCGCGTTATCTGCCGAGTTAAAAACAAACGCCACAACCGTATTAACTGCTTGGAACGGTGCCTATAAAACCACGTTTTTAAATGCAACCGGTATCGATGGCAGCAGTTCCACCAGTCAATTAGTTAACCAATTGATCTATGATTATGAAACCATAAAAAATTATGAGATCGGTATCCCGGCAGGTACGCAATCAATGGGGACTACATTCCCGGCAAAAGTTCAGGCTTATTATTCAAAAATATCATTGCAATTAACTTTATTGCATTTAAAAGCGATACAAAACCTGTATACGGGCGGTTCGGGCTCCGGGCTTGATGACTATTTAGCATCTACAAATGCTAAAAACAGCAGTAACATCGTAATTAATGATGCCATACAAGCGCAGTTTACTACTACTATAACTAAACTGCAAACATTAACGGACCCATTATCTGCCAACATCATCAGCAATCCAACAGCGGTAACTGCATGTTATAACGAGTTGTATAAATTAACCACGATGTTAAAAACGGATATGACCCAGGCATTAGGCATTGCAATAAGTTTCGGCGATAACGACGGAGACTAAACAATGCCCGGTTCTGTAAAGCTTCATCTTCAATCGCTGGTAAAAGCGCCTGTGCATATTGCTCCCCTTGCTGTCCTCAGGATAGCATTTGGAAGCATTATGCTTGTTAGCACAATCAGGTTTATATTGAAAGGATGGATCTACGCTTTTTATATAAAACCTCAATTCCACTTTACCTTTTACGGGTTTGACTGGGTAAAACCATCAGCCGGCGCAGGCATGTACCTGTTATTTGCCTTACTGGTGGTCGCGGCTGTTATGGTAACCATCGGCCTGTTTTACAGGGCCGCTATAATTACTTTCTTTTTATGCTTTACCTATGTAGAGCTGCTTGACAAAACCACTTACCTCAATCATTATTACTTTATAAGTGTAATGGCTTTTTTAATGATCTGGGTACCGGCGCACCGTTATTTTTCTGTCGATGTAAGGTTAAAGCCTAAAATAGCAGTAACGCGTATACCAGCCTGGGCAATTAACATATTTAAGCTGCAACTGGTATTGGTTTACTTTTTTGCTGGCATTTCAAAATTAAATTATGATTGGTTGATAGCGGCCATGCCGCTTAAGATCTGGTTGCCGGCCAATAGCCAGTTGCCCGTTATAGGCGGGTTACTTGCACAAACCTGGGTAGCCTATACGTTCAGTTGGTTTGGGGCGATATTTGACCTGTTTATCGGTTTTTTGCTGTTAGATAGCCGATACCGTAAATGGGCCTATGTGCTGGTCATAATTTTCCATTTGGCAACAGGGTTGTTTTTCAAGATCGGTATGTTCCCCTACATCATGATATTTGTTACCATAATTTTCTTTTCAGAAAAAACACATATCCGCATTATTAATTTTTTAAAACATTTTCTGCCTAAAAATAAGCAATACACATCCAATAAAGATTACTATCTACCTGCCTTTAAAACCCAATTTATTTACGGGATACTGGCGCTTCATTTTATTGTACAATTTATAATGCCTTTCAGGTTTGCGCTATATCAGGGCAAATTGTACTGGACAGAAGAAGGTTATCGCTTTTCATGGCGCGTAATGCTGATGGACAAAGTTGGCGCCATATTTTTTTATGTAAAAGACCCCGAAACGGGCAGACGATCAGAGATCGTCAATTCACAGTACTTAACCACTTTCCAGGAAAGCCAAATGGCTACGCAGCCGGATATGATATTGCAATTCGCGCATTTCCTGGCCAACCAATATCAAAAAAAAGGGTTTAAAAACCCCGTAATAACCGCCGATAGCTACGTAACCTTAAATGGCAGCGGCAGCCGGTTATATATTGACAGCACCGTAAACCTTGCCAAAGAACAAGAAACCCTGCTGGGACACAAAAAATGGATCCTTCCATTTAATACCAAATCACAATGAAATATTTATATATACTCTCCTTCTTATTGATCAGCGCGTTCAAGCTATCCGCGCAAAGTTTAATTATAAACGGCACGGTTAAAACCGCGTCGGGCACAGGTGTGCCCAATGCAAGCGTACGGTTAAAAAACACGGCATATGCTACCCGGTGCGATACCGTGGGGAATTTTCAGTTAAACGTATCTGCAGGCCGTTACACATTAATGGCAACGGCAGTAGGCTATAAACCTGCAACCCATAATATCAACGTCGAACATAATTTAACGGTCGATATTATTTTGGCAGACGATGTACAGGAGCTTAAAAGTGTTAATGTAAATGCCGCTAAAGAAAAAACATTTGGCGTTACCCGTATGAAAGCCGTTGAAGGCACAACCATTAACGCAGGCAAAAAAAGCGAGGTGATTGTGCTGGATGATATCACCGCCAATAAGGCAACCAATAATACCCGGCAGATCTACTCGAAGGTTGCGGGCTTAAACATTTGGGAAAGCGATGGCGCGGGGATCCAATTAGGTATAGGCGGACGCGGGCTAAACCCTAACCGGGTAACCAATTTTAATACCCGGCAAAACGGATACGATATCAGCGCCGACGCTTTAGGTTATCCCGAAAGCTACTACACCCCTCCTGCCGAATTAACAGACCGCATAGAAATATTGCGTGGGGCCGCGTCGTTACAATACGGTACGCAGTTTGGCGGCATAATCAATTTTAAATTAAGAGAGGGGGCAACAGATAAGCCTTTTGAAATAACCGCGAACGAGACTGCCGGTTCATGGAACTTTTTTAACACCAGCACCGGTATTGGCGGCAAGATTGACAAAGTGCAATACTATGCCTATTACCAGCATAAGCAGGGCGATGGCTGGCGGCCAAACGGGCACTTTAATGACAATACTGTTTATACATCGGTAACTTATAACGCCAGCAGCAAATTTGCTGTTACTTTTCAGTACACCTATATGAATTACCTGGCCCACCAGCCAGGCGGATTGACCGATAAAGAATTTTACTCCGATCCGCATCAATCTATCCGCGAACGCAACTGGTTTAAGGTTAACTGGAATTTAGGTGCCGTAATATTGGATTACAAAATTAATGATAATCTGAAATTTAACTCTCGCTTTTTTGGTTTATATGCCGGCAGGGACGCGACCGGATTTTTAAACTTTATTAATCTGGCCGATGATGGAAAAGACAGAAATCTTTATGTAGATCATTATAAAAACTATGGCAACGAAAGCCGTTTGCTATACACCTACAAAATTGGCAGCAACTCGCAAAACCTATTGGCAGGCATGAGATATTATAATGGGCATACAGACAGGCAGCAGGGTTTTGGTAATAATGGGTCCACAGGCAACAGTACAGACTTTACCTATGGTACATCCGCCAACGATGTAGACGGTTACTCGCATTACAAATTCCCCAATTATAACCTGGCCTTTTTTGCTGAAAACATATTCCGCATAACACCTAAATTCAGCATTATACCCGGCTTACGTTTTGAAAACATTATTACCAAAGCTACCGGCTCGTTTGTAACTATTAACAGAGACGGCGCGGGCAATGTTGTTTACCGGAAAGACAGCGTCGATAATAAAAACAGCACCCGGCATTTTCTTATAGCAGGCCTGGGCCTAAGCTACTATCAAAGTCAGGCTGTGCAGTTTTACGCCAATATATCGCAAAACTACAGGGCTATTAACTTTAACGACTTAAATTCATCTGTAGCCGGGTTAAAGGTCGATCCTGACCTGCATGATGAAACCGGATACTCGACAGACGCCGGCGTAAGAGGAAACATACCGGGACTATTAGATTACGATGTTAACCTGTTTGCTATACACTATAATAACAGAATTGGTAGTGCCCAGATACAAAACAGTCCATATAGATATCGCACTAACATTGGCGCGTCAAATAATATAGGTTTGGAGTCATTCGCCGAACTGGAGTTTTTACATTTTATCACCGGTCATATTTCAGACACTAAACTATCCGTGTTTAGTAACCTGGCACTTATCCATGCAAAATATACTATTACTAAAGGGCACCAGTTTGATAATAATACAGTTGAGTTTGCCCCTGATGTAGTATTCAAAAGTGGCTTAACCTATCGCCAAAGTAAATTTTCTGCCAGTTACCAGTTATCGTACACCAGTATGCAGTATGGCGATGCTACAAATGCGCCGTTGCCTTTGGCAAATGCCATCATCGGGATAATTCCGGCTTATACAGTAATGGATCTTTCTGCCAGCTATAAATTCAACAACACATTCAGCTTGCTGGGGTCATGTAACAACCTGGCGAACAAAAGCTACTTTACCCGCCGTGCAGAAAGCTATCCCGGCCCGGGCATTATTCCTGCTGACGCCAGAGGATATTATATAACTTTGCAGGTAAAACTGTAAATTCGGTAATTATTTACAATAATCCGGTATGTCTTTTACAAAAAAGACATACAATAGTAAACCTTTACTACCGGGTTATTCGTATAACGACTAATTTTTGATACAAGCAATCCTGATATCATCTACCGTGTTAGGTTTTGTGTTTAGTAGCTAATATATATAATTTGTA
This sequence comes from Mucilaginibacter sp., assembly GCA_028287975.1. Lineage (GTDB taxonomy): Bacteria > Bacteroidota > Bacteroidia > Sphingobacteriales > Sphingobacteriaceae > Mucilaginibacter. The sequence goes on from JAQBOP010000004.1 coordinate 13,807, forward strand.
AATTTTTACGCCTTATTAGTTGTTGTTTATATGAAGTACAAACTGCTGGTTTTCCTTTTCCTGGTGTGTTCTATCCGGGTATTTGGCCAATGTACGTTGACAGTAAATTTAACAGCATCAACAACTTCAATCTGTAATGGCACCGCAGCGGTTTTAACAGCAACCGTTACAGGCGGTACCCCGCCTTACAATTACGCATGGAGTAGTGGCCAATCAGGTCAATCTGCTCAATCTATAAGTGCAAATAAAACAGGTTTACCTTACACTGTTACTGTAACAGATCAAAATGCGAGCTGTCCAGGTGTGAGTAAAAGTATTACCTTAATTGCTAACGCCACACCGGCAGCGCCGACATCAGCAGATGCTATTGCCTGTCCTAATACTACCACAACAATTACAGCCGGCGGGTCAACCGGCACTTATCAATGGTATGATGCTGCTGTGGGTGGTAATTTTAAAGGAAGTGGTGCAACCATAACAACAGATGTCATCACCCAAAAAACAACTTATTATGTAGAAACCACAGTTAATGGCTGTACCAGTTCCCGTACTGCGGTGAATGTATTCCCGATATCGGGGCCAACAGTAACCACCGGTTCAACTTGCCCGGGCTCGTCTGTAACTTTGACGGCGGCAGGTGCAGGCGATTATAAATGGTATGATAACCCGTCGGCAAGCGGTAATCCGGTAGGTACAGGGGCTACTTTTACAACACCGTCGCTTTTTGCTACTACAAATTACTATGTAGTGGGTACAACTGCTGGTTGCGTTAGCTTGCCCACAACTGCAACGGCTACTGTAATCACCTCCCCTGCAGCCCCGACTGTCCCGGGGGTAAGCACATGTTCAGGCTCTGTAGCTACACTACACGCCAGCGGGGCGCCAAATACCGTATTTGATTGGTTTGATGTACCAACAGGCGGTACGTCATTAATTTCAAGCCCCGACTATACTACACCCGCATTAACCACTTCCAAAACCTATTATGTACAAGCCACGATAGGCCAATGCGTGG
>JAQBOP010000061.1 GCA_028287975.1 Mucilaginibacter sp.
AAACACTATGTAAGAAATACAGATACTAATGATACAACCTACAAGAGCACAGCTAAATGAGTTAGCCGATAAATGGCTTAAAGGAAAGCTCACCGCTCAAGAAAAGGAAATACTGGACAAGTGGTATGATTATGAGCATGACCAGCCCTTAAACTGGTCGGGCAATAATGAAACGGAAGATGAATTTAGCGATCGATTGTTAAATCAAATTCAACAAAGTAAAAACAAATCTTTTCCTTATAAAAGAAGATGGCAAATACCTGCCGCTGCTATTTTATTAATTTCTTTGGGTATCGGAGGCTATTTTTATTTAAATAGCCTCAAACAGGTAGCAGATCAGGAAACGATTGCGAAAAATATAAAACCCGGGTATAATCAGGCGACTTTAACTTTGGCAAATGGTAAAACCATTCTTTTAACCGGGGCCAGAAACGGGCAATTGGCTTTACAGGGAACTGCAACCATTAAAAAAACAGCCGACGGGAAAGTGGTATATAAGACAGATGGCTCTGCCAATGCCGAAACTAACGTGGCTTATAATACCATGACCACACCAAATGGCGGGCAATACCAGCTGACATTGGCAGACGGCACAAAAGTATGGCTTAACGCAACTTCATCAATAAGGTATCCTACAGCATTTACCGGTAAGATTCGGGAAGTAACTATAACCGGAGAGGCTTATTTTGAGGTAACTCATAATAATGAACATCCATTTCGGGTGATTGCAAACGGACAGGTAATTGAAGATTTAGGCACAGAATTTAACGTTAATGCTTACGATGACGAACCGGTGGTAAAAACAACTTTAATTAAAGGCAGTGTCAGGGTTGTCAAAGGAAGTAGTAATGCATTATTAAAACCTGGTCAGGCGGCTATTACAAAAATACAGCGGGGAGATATTCAGGTTGAAAATGTTGATACAGATGAAGCCGCGGCCTGGAAAAACGGTCAGACATTATTTAATGATGAAGATATAAAAATGATTATGCGTCAGGTAGCCCGCTGGTATAATGTAAATATAGTTTACGAGGGTGAAATACCAACCCGTCATTTTGAGGGTGGTATTTCAAGAAAATCAGATTTGTCCAGCGTACTCAGAATATTGGAGCTTAATAATATACATTTTACGGTTACTAACCATACGATCGTTGTAAAACCTTAACGGATCCCCCATTGTACTAATCACCAAAATCGAGGACTATGCAAAAATAAAGATGTAATAAATAAGGGGCCTTATAAAAAAACCGGAAGTGCTGGAAACACTGCCGGTTCAATTGTTGGGCTAACCTTTTCTTGCCCCAAAGGGCAGGATAAATCTTGCGAGATCACTAAGTATTTAACCCAAACACTCAAATGTATGAATTTTTATACGCTCTTTAACGACGTGCCTCTTAGATATAGGCCGATTATAGATGCATCGCCGATCGGCCGCAGCATTTACATAAATCAGTTCAGCATGGATTCGCGTAAGTTCAATGAATTTGAGCATCTGCATACCCCTGTTAATCTCCGTAACAGGCAATACTATTTTGGCGCTAATTCTTCTCTAACTCCGCAATACTGTTTAACACACCGGTATGACTATATCCCTTAACCGGACTATTCATCATGCTACAAATCAATTTATTAAGTAAAATCATGAAAAAATTATTCTTAAGCCTTTTGGCGTTTTGGCCAATGTTTACTTTTGGCCAGTATGCTGCAGCCGGTTTCACTATTCACGGTAAGATCAAGGCTCTTGACATGCCTGCAGTTGTATACCTGGTATACGAAATAAATGAGAAAGAGGTAAAAGACTCCGTTACCTTAAATAATGGCATTTTTACCTTTAGGGGCAAAGCTTCCCCTGTTCCGCTTTATGGTTATTTGATGTTAAATAGAAACAGGGGATCACTTGCTAGAAACTATGATTCAAAAGCGGTGTATATTGAGAGAGGGACTATTTTAGTAACTAATACAGCCGAATCTATAGCAACAGCAACGATCAGCGGTACGCCCACTAACGACGATCGTAACACCTATCAGGCTTTACAAGGACCGCTCACGCAGGCCGCTACCCATACTAAAGTCATACCTGATGAAACTCATAAACCTCAAGACTCGGGAATTACTACTACAGAGAAATTTATTACATCACATCCCCAATCCTTTTATACGGTAGATCTATTAAGTGACTTATCTAAGATATTGGATTATAATGAAGCGATGCCATTATATAATGCTTTAAAAATGGCGGTTAAGCAAAGTCCACAAGGAAAAAAATTAAAAGAGCAATTGGATAAAATGAAAGCCGTAGCCATTGGTACCCTGGCACCGGAATTCGAATTGCCTGATACCACCGGAAAAATGATCAAGCTATCTGCTATGCGTGGTAAGTACGTGTTAATTGATTTTTGGGCTTCGTGGTGTGCACCTTGTCGCGGCGAAAGCCCCAACCTGATAAAAGTCTACAATAAATATAAAGACAAGAACTTTACCATCATCAGCGTATCGTTAGATATGCCAGCTGCAAGGGCCAACTGGATAAAAGCCATTAAGGAAGACGGACTTACCTGGACCCAGGTTTCTGATCTTAAATACTGGAAATCGGACGTGGTTCAGCGGTATGGAATAAAATCCATCCCTCAAAATTTCTTACTCGATCCCAATGGTCGAGTAATTGCCCGAAGTCTCAGAGGTGAGGAGTTTGAAAATAAGGTAGCGGCAGTAATGGTTCAACAGGCAAAAAACAAATCAGAGTAATTTATACGTATGAAAAAATTATTATTTTTTGTTTTTCTTTCGTCGTTGGCTATAGGTCTGTTTGCGCAGAGCAAGCAAGATACCTCGAAGAATCGTAAGATAGCTCTTACAAGCACTTTTGCGGGTAACGACAACGTGGCACATGCAAAGCCCAAGGCTTATACCACCCTAATAACTGCTAAGGCAATTACCCATAACGGTTTATTCAAGATCCATAAGGTTGATGATCATTATTATTTTGAGCTAGGCGACAGCGTATTGAACCGAGAAATATTAGTGGTAAGCCGCATTGCCCGTGCTGGGGCTGAGGTACGCGAATACTTTGGATATGCCGGGGATGCGATTGGCAATTGCGTAATTACCTTTGAGAAAGGACCGGACAACCGCATTTTTATGCGGAAGAAATCATACCGAACCTACAGTCAAGATAGCACCAGTGCCATGTATACCTCTGTTCAACGATCTAATGTACAAGCAATTGTAGCTACCTTCAACATTGCGGCAATATCGCCGGAGGGTAAAGGCAGCGTTATTGATATAACCGATTACATCAATGGCGATAATAATATTTTTTTCTTTAGTATTTCAGGCGTCAAACAACGCTTTCGGTTAGGTAGTTTATTGGCCGACAGAAGCTATATCTCTGATGTGCGTAGTTTTAAGAACAACATAGAAATTGGGACGGTGAAGACCTATACCTTAACGGAGATTTTGACAGGCGGATTTGGATCAAACCCGGGATCGGCAACTGTTGAATTAAATACGTCTTTAGTTATGTTGCCCAAGGTTCCAATGAAGGCACGGTATTTCGACCCGAGGGTAGGTTATTTTTCTACCGGTTATATTGATTTCGACTTAAATCCCCAGGGTATTAAAAACGTATCTATGATAGCCAGATGGCGCCTTGAGGTAAAACCAGAGGATATGGCTAAATATGAACGTGGTGAACTGGTAGAACCCAAGAAGCAGATTGTATACTATATCGATCCTGCCACGCCAAAAAAATGGGTGCCTTATCTTATTGCAGGTGTAAACGATTGGCAAAAAGCTTTTGAAAAGGCCGGTTTTAAGAATGCTATTGTGGCCAGGGTCGCGCCGACAGCCAAGGAGGATTCTACCTGGAGTCTAGATGACGCCAGCCATTCGGTAATCGTATATAAACCATCCGAGGCACAGGATGCCAGTGGTCCGCATGTTTCTGATCCGCGCAGCGGGGAAATTTTAGAAACCCATATTAACTGGTACCATAACGTCATGAAATTGGTGCATGATTGGTACATGATCCAAACGGCAGCGGTTGATCCGCGAGCCCGTAAGATGGAATTTGATGATGAGCTGATGGGAGAGCTGATCCGTTTTGTATCGAGCCATGAGGTTGGTCATACTTTAGGCTTATGTCATAACTACGGTTCAAGTTCTACCGTACCGGTTGAAAAACTGCGTGATAAAAAGTGGGTTGAAGCCAATGGGCACACCCCTTCAATTATGGATTATGCCCGCTTCAACTATGTTGCACAACCTGAAGACCATATCAGTTATAAAGGCTTATATCCACGCATAGGCGACTATGATAAGTGGGCTATTGAGTGGGGGTATAAAGTTTTTGACGGCGATGAGGGACCGGAATGGGAAAAATCAAAACTTAATAACATGTTGATAGCGGCCATGAAAAATCGCCGCTTATGGTATGGCCCCGAATCTAACCGTGATGACCCACGTTCCCAAAGCGAAGATTTAGGGGATAATGCTATGAAGGCAAGCGATTATGGCATTAAAAATTTAAAACGCATCTTGCCAAAGTTGCCAGAATGGACCAGGCAGCCGAATGAGGGTTACAACGCGCTGAACGGTATATACGGTCAGTTAATCGCTCAATTTTCTCTATACATGGGACACGTCATCAAAAACATCGGTGGTATCTATGAGAATCCTAAAGTTGTAGAACAGCCAGGCCCAATTTATCAGGTAACCCCTGCGGCAACTCAAAAAGAGGCGATGGATTTTCTGAACCGCCAATTGTTTACCACGCCAACCTGGTTGGCCGACACCGTTATTCTGAACCGTGTAAATAGCAATGGCATACAGATCATTTACAGTTTACAAGATGCCGCATTAAGGAGATTGGTGAATACGCACACCATGAATAAGTTGCTGGTAGCCGAATCACAAAACCCAAAGAATTATAAGATCACTGACTTTTTCGGAGATTTGCAGAACGACCTATTCAGCGAATTGAAAGACAAACGAAAGATTAACATTTATCGCCGTAACCTGCAAAAACTATATGTAGATAGACTGATTAACATTATATCTCCCCCCGCATCGGCCGGCGGCGGAGAGGATTTTTCAGAATTAAAACAGACCGATGTGGTATCCGTATGTAAAGGGGAGTTGATCCGCATTAATCATGAGCTTAAAAATGCGTTGCCTGGTGCCAAGAATTCCATGACAAAGTATCATTTAATGGATTTATCCAACAGGATTACTACAGTAATGAATAGAAAAGAGGGGTAAATCTATGTTAAATTAAAGTAGTGTTCAGATTACCGGCTCGTTAAAAATATATGAACTACGATGTAGGGTAGCGGGTGTTTTTTACACACTATGTAAGAAATAACCCGCTATGACACAAATTGTAAGAGCGCAGCTGATCCATTTAATCATTAAAAATGGTTTGAAGGATCGCTTACGATTGAATAAAGTAATCGTTTATCATAGTAAACGGTAAAGCCTAATCAAAACTTAATTGAATTTTAACTATTTATTGGACCTTAAAATGGAGGAGTATGCAAAAATAAAGACTTAACAATCAGGGAACTCAAAACAAACCGGAAGTGCTGGAAACACCGCCGGTTGAATAGCTGGGATACCCTTTCTTGCCCTGAAGAGGGAAGAATAAAATCTTGCGAGATCACTAAGTATTTAACCCTAACACATCAAATGTATGAATTTTTATACGCTCTTTAACTCCGTGCGCCTTAAACGGGGCAAACTTCTCAAAGCCATTTTGGTTATGAAACTGATTGCATTATTAACTACCGTCGTTTGTCTCCATGTAGCCGCAGCCGGTTATGCACAAAAAATCACTTTGAACGAGAAAAACGCTTCCATGGAAACGATATTTAAGGATATCAGGAAGCAAAGCGGCTATATTATTTTTTTCGATAAAAGCCTGTTAAACAATTTGACGCCGGTAAATATCAAGGTAACAAATGCCACTTTAAAGGAAACTTTAGTTAAATGCCTGGAAGATCAGCCTTTAACATTTACTATAGTTGACAACACAATTATTATTAAACAAAAAGAATCATCTTTTTTTGAAAATATCAAAGACAAAACTGCCAAATTATTGGCGCTTCCCGCAGATGTTGTCGGCAAGGTCATTGATACCGTTGGCCAACCCTTGGCTGGGGCTACTGTAAGGCTAAAAAATACGAATTATAGCGCTTTAACCGATGCAAGGGGTGACTTCAGTTTTCCTTCTGTGCCGCAGGGCAAATACACACTGGTAGTTACTTATCTTGGCTATGAAGATCTGGAAAGAAAAATAGCGGTAGAAGGCAAAACATTGAACCTGCCACTGGTTTTGCATGCAGCTTTAGCTCATCTTGAACAGGTCCAGGTTATTGCTTACGGCACAGAATCCAAGCGTTTTAGTGTTGGGTCCGTGGCCACCGTTACCGCCGATCAGATATCGAAGCAGCCGGTAACCAATCCATTGCTGGCATTGCAAGGTCAAGCCCCCGGTTTGGCTATTACTGCCATGAATGGTGTGCCGGGTTCATCAACATTAGTTCAGGTTCGCGGGCAAAGTTCATTGGGTCTTAATAGTAATCAAATAAGGCCTTATGATCAGCCTTTATTTATTATAGACGGCGTACCATCTGCGACGCAAAATGCTAACATCAGCCAATTATCCAATCTCGCAGTCGCGCAATATTTCACGGGTGGCATTAACCAATCAACTGGTATCAGCGCTTTCAATGATATTAATCCTAACGACATAGAGAGCATCACTATTCTTAAAGATGCGGATGCGACCGCTATTTATGGTTCGCAGGGTGCTAACGGTGTTATTCTGATCACTACAAAAAGAGGAAAAGCCGGCACGACAACTTTCGACGTTAATGTCAATTCGCAGTTTAATGCGGTGGCAAGGCCGGTGCAGTTGTTAAACACCCAACAATATCTTCAGTTAAGAAAAGATGCCTTTACCGCCGACGGACTTACGCCCAGCAGTGATCCTAACAGTTCATCTTATGCGCCTGATCTGACAATTTATGATCAAAATAAATACACCAACTGGCAAAAGATCATCCAGGGAAATTCGACCAATAATACGGATGTGCATGCCAGTGTTTCCGGCGGTACGGCTAATAATACTTTTATTGTATCGGGTGGTTATACGCGTTCCAACTATAATTATCCGGGTGATTTTTCAGATCAGCGATATACGTTGCACAGCGCCCTGCACAATGTTTCCACAAACAAGCGCTTTACGCTTGATCTTGTTACTGACTATGGCTATGATCAAAATACCTCTGCAGCTTTTGGAGGCAGCCAGTATGTAACATTAGCTCCCAATACGCCTGATTTGATAAATGGTGCAGGTAACTTAATTTGGGGTTACAAATCAGTACCTATCAATCAAAATTTTTATGCCACTTTAAAACAACCTGATAATCTTTCAAGTTTTAATTTTAACAGTGCTTTAAATCTTAACTATCAAATATTAAAGGGCCTGACAATAGGCAGCAGCCTGGGATATAGCCGTACTACGGCAAATGAGCATTCCATCAATCCGTCTACCGCACAAAACCCCTCTTTTGTATATATTTCTGCAGGGTTTGCCAATAACTCCGCTCAAACTATTAATATTGAGCCGCAGATAAATTATAATAAAGCGTTTAGCAAAGGAGAGTTAACTGCACTAGTAGGTGCTACCTATAGAAAAAATACGACCTATAGCTATAATGATGGTGCTTATGGTTACGCAAACGATAACTTTTTGGGGTCGATTAATGGCGCTTCAAGTAACTTTGCTACAGAAAATACAGGCATCAACAAATACATTGCGGCTTTTGGCCGTTTAAAATATGTTTATGATCAAAAATATATCATTCAGCTTTCGGGCAGGCGGGATGGTTCCAGTAATTTTGGTCCCGGCCGCCAGTTCGGCACCTTTGGTTCTGTAGGCGCAGGCTGGATCTTCTCAGAAGAAAAGGCATTTAAAGACGCGCTACCTTTCGTTAGTTATGGTAAACTGTCCGGAAGTTATGGAACAACAGGTTCGGATGCTTCGGCGGGTTACAAGTATCAGGCAACATATAAAAATGTCAGTATCCCGGCTTTCCAGGGAATTAAGCAAAGCTATCCGGTTAACCTTTACAATCCTGAATTTCAATGGGCAGCAAAAAAGGAATTGAACCTTGCGGCTGACCTTGGCTTTTTCAATAATCGCTTATTGTTAAACGCTACCTATTACAGGAGCCGTGAAGGTGACGAGTTAGTTAACTATCCTTTACCCATACAAGCCGGTTTCGCAGCAGTTTATGGAAACCTAAATGCTACTGTTCAAAATCAGGGCTGGGAGTTTACGGCAACTTCGACCAATATAAAAACCAACAATTTCAATTGGACAACTAATTTCAATTTATCGTTCAACCGCAATAAACTGCTTGATTTTCCTAACCTGGCATCGTCGTCTTTTGCTACCGTTTACGTTGTAGGACAGCCTACCTCTGTTATATATGGTTATAGATATAAGGATGTTAACCCTACCACCGGGCTGTTTGAATATTACGCTGCAAACGGAACAGTTACCTCCACGCCCAACAGTAAAGTTGCGTCTTTAGGCGGTGACAAAGTACCAATCGGCAACAGGGAAATTAATTACATGGGTGGCTTTGGCAATACTTTTAGCTATAAACATTTCAGCCTTTATGTTTTTTGCCAGTTTTCCAGCGGACTTCAGCCTAATTTTCTTTCTTCAATTTACAGCAGCAACAGTAGTTACCCTCCAGGATCACAGGCTAATTTACCTGCCTACGTACTCGGTAAATATTGGACAGCAGCGGGCCAAAATGCCCTGCTGCAACGCTTGGGTACCGGTTTCTCGTCAGCATCCTATACGTCGGGGTCGGATTTTTCGCAATCAAGTGGTGCTCTCGGTAACGACACGTACCTGAGGGTTAAAACTGCAGCGTTATCTTACTCTCTACCGGATGCTTTTATTAGAAAAATTAATATTAAAGGCGGCAGTATTTTTGTAAATGCCCAAAACCTCTTTACCATCACAAATTATAAGGTAGGCGACCCGGAACAACCGGATGATTTTACTGCTTTCCCTTTACAGCGTATCGTAGCATTAGGTTTAAATCTCAAATTTTAGACAATTATTATCATGAAAAAGATATTTTCTCATAAGAATAACATACTGGCGGTTTGCTTGCTGATCGCGGTAAGTACATTTGTTTCCTGCAAAAAATTACTTGAAATACCGCCCAACTCGCCAACGGCAATTACAAGGGCGGAACAATTTGTAGATAGCGCTTCAACACTTTCTGCTGTTGTTGGGACCTATACCTATAATTTCACACAGGGTTTTGCTTACGGTGATGGTTACCTGACTATGGCTACATCGCTTTCGGCCCATGAAATAAAGTATACCAGTACGGCGGACCAGCAGCAGTTTTATAATTACAGCCTGACCCCCTTAAACAGCAAGGTAAATTCGTTGTGGAACTATCCTTATTCCAGCATTTACGCGGTAAATGATGTGTTGGCTGGCGTAACCGGCAATAGTAACTTGTCCGCATCATTTATCAAGCAAATTACCGGCGAGATGAAAGTGCTGCGGGCGTTATATTATTTTAACCATGTTAATTTATTTGGCGGCGTACCTTTGCCAACTTCAACCGATTACAGTGTTAACGCACAGTTGCCGCAAGCTCCCATTGCTGCTGTATATGCCCAAATAATGGCGGACCTGGCAGATGCCAAAACAAAATTATCGGCCACCTATCCGTCAAACCAAAGGGCACGGCCAAATTTATATGTAGCACTGGCCCTGCAAGCAAAGGTTAATTTGTATCGGGAAAACTGGCAGGCTGCCTATAACGAAGCAGATTCGGTTATTAAATCGGGGGTGTATACCTTGGGTACTCCTTTAACCGGCGTCTTTTTGAACGGCAGCAAAGAGGCGATTTGGCAAATACCCGTTACAAGTTCCTTCCAGGGAACAGCAGAAGCATCACTTTTTATACCTTCATCTTCTACGCGCAACCCAACTTATGTAGTAACCGATTCCTTGTTACAACAATTTGATACCGGAGATCTGCGGCTTACCACCTGGCTGGGTAAGAATGTTGTGAGCGGCATTAATTTATATTATCCCGCTAAATACAAGCAAACATCCAAGTTAACATCGGGTCAGGAAGATTACATGATCTTCAGGTTAGGTGAAGTGTACCTGATCCGCGCTGAAGCCGCTGCCCAACTCAATAACCTTGGCCAGGCGGTAACTGATGTCAATACCATACGCACCCGCGCTGGTTTAGGCGCAAGCACCGTTAATGCAGCTTCACAAACTGCAGTATTGGCCGCGGTTAGAAAGGAAAGACGGACAGAATTGTGCTTTGAATGGGCTAACAGGTGGTTTGATTTAAACAGGACTGTTAAGGATGCCAAATATCCGGCAAACGGACAAGCGGCTGCCGTATTAGATGGATATACCGCTAATTATGCGGTTTACCCAATCCCACAGGCACAGCTGCAATTAAACAGTCACCTGATACAAAATCCAGGCTATCATTGATCAACATACTGCGGATAAATAAACTTAAAATCGTTTGCGGGGCATCTACTTTGTGCCGCGTTGGTGTAACGCTGTGCTTTATTTACACCCTGCAAACGATTTTAATTATAAGCATTGAAACTGCTAAATTTCTTTCCCGGCAATCCAACCCATTACCGGCAAAACGATTCAAATCTTTTATGGTAATGATTTATAACCATTATAAACCTATCGGCTAACGCCAGACGTGGGTTTGGCCCATAGGATGGCATTTGATGTATTGAAAAATTGAAATTATCTGCCGAACACTTGATGGCCATCTTATTATAACTATTAGTTACGAACCGGTTTCTCTATGCGAAGGTATAAACCGGATATGCGGAATTAAATTAAAAAACGACAAATGAAAAACATCAATAAATTTTGGGGGGCCGTAGCCATTGCACTTTTGCCTGGGGCATTATTTGCACAAAGCGGCAATTATACAATAACCGGTAAAGTTGCGCCTTTGCCAGCCACAGCAAAAGCTTATTTAATTTATATAGGTGCGGAAGGAGATCAACAAATAGATTCATCGGAGGTTACTAACAGCGGCTTTAGCTTTAATGGTACTGTAGAAAGCCCCAGAGTGGCTTACCTGATGATAAATAAATTAGGAACTGGCCCCAACCAACGAGGAATGAGTTCTGTTATTATGTATTTGGAGCCCGCCACACTTATCTTAAGCAGTCCTGATTCGTTAAAAAATTCCATAGTTACCGGTGGACCGGTAAATGCCGATGCGGCGAGGGCAAAAACGGCATTATTGACCGCTAATCAAAAAATGGATGCTTTGAAAATGGAATATGCAGCAGCAACCCCGGATCAAAAGCAATCAAAAGAGTTTCGTGAGACTATGAATAAAAGGGCTGATGCGATAAGAAATGAACAAAAACAAGTTTTAATCTCCTTTATTCAGACAAATCCTAATTCAGTGATGAGCTTTTTAATTTTAAAAAAGCTGGGAGACGATGGTGCCGACTATACCAAAATTGAGCCGCTTTTTGCGTCCTTGTCACCTGCCATACGCTCAAGCAAAATCGGCGTTGAATATGCCACTGAATTGGAAAAAATGAAACATATTTCTATTGGTGCGACAGCCCCTGACTTTACAATGGCTGATACTTCAGGCAAACAAGTTTCATTACATGATTTTAAGGGTAAATATGTATTAATTGATTTTTGGGCCAGCTGGTGCGGTCCTTGCAGAGCGGAAAATCCGAATGTAGTGAAAAACTACAATAAGTATAAAGATAGGGGCTTCAACGTTTTAGGTGTGTCCCTCGATCAGCCTGGTGCCAAAGATAAATGGCTGAAAGCAATTCATGATGATCACTTAACCTGGACACAGGTATCAGATCTTCAATACATGAATAATGTTGCCGCTAAATTATATTCTGTTCAGGCAATTCCTGAAAACTTTTTGATTAGCCCCGATGGAAAAATCGTCGCTAAAGATTTAAGCGGAGAGGCTTTAAATGACGAACTGGACAAAATATTTGGCAAAATGTAATTTACGACCTTTACCGGATCCTAATTTCTTATTAATAAATTACAGTTGATAATTATTGATGAAAGCCTTCCTGATTTGGGGGGCTTTATTGTTTTACAATGCACTTCCTATAGTATGCCGCCGTCATAACTAATTGAAATGCTGATTCCGGTAAGTCACGGGGCTGAAACCGGTTTCTTTTTTGAAAAGTCTCGAAAAATACGGAGGATTTTCAAATCCGAGTTGATAGGCGATCTCCGCCACTGTGATATCGGCACCAATCAATAGGTTTTTCGCTTCGGAGAGCAGGCTGTTGTAACGATCATAAATTTCCACAAACGCCGCCCGGTTCCCTGCCTGGAGTAGGGAAGCCAATTCGTTGTCAGTTAGGGTGCTGATCGCTTGCATTTTTAAAGAATCAAAAAACGAATTTATAATTAAAATAACATAAAATCAACATTTGCAAAACGTTAAGATGAATTCTAAAGCCCTGCCGCAAGCGGCTCCCGGCATCACGCTCGGTTCCCGGCGGGTTCCGCTCGCCGCCAGCCTCGCCCACACACGCAAAACAGTGCTACGCACAGATTTGCTTCGGCCTTTCCCGCACAAAAAGCGCATTCCCTATTCACCGCCGCCGCGAAGATAGCCCACCGCCGGGATAAAAAGTAAAGACTATACAAGCGGGCAGTTGTTTTTTGTTTTTCAACGGCTTGCCCGGTCTTGACTTTTTACCCGGCTCGCGCTGGTTGTTGCTCAAGCGTTGAATATGGCCTATCCTGTTCACCGGGATTGGCGGCAATAAAAACGGGGTTGATCCAAAAAGGCGGCATTTTGAAAGCAGGCGATAAGTCTTAGTTTTGCCGCATTAGCCTTTGAAACCCTTATGAGAACTACCTATTTCGTTTGCTCCGACAGCAGATCAATCATTCTCAAAAATTAACATAAAACATTAGCCTTGCGCGTTTAAAGATGTATTTTCATTTTATGTAATTTGATTTTCCCAGCTCAGGCAACAAAAACAAAAGAGCTAATAAAAAACATGAAATAGCTATCACAGAAATAATAACTTTATGTTTTTTGTGTTTTGCATAACATATTGCAGAATATTTTATTTATTCCTATTCCTTTTTGATCTGATAATAAAACCCAAAGCCAAAAAAATAATTATGGCTGTTATAATTAGCAGGACGATTCTTAAGTCCCCTTCCACAGGCAGGGCGGTTAGTATCATATTGTCAAAATATCCATCATTAGCTCCACCAACATGCCGGATGGCTTTCAACTGAATTCTTATAAATCTTGTTAATGGGGCAACTGAAAAGGTATCTGCAATTAATCGCCACTTACTTAATGCCCTTGTTGAATCGGTTTTGAAAATATTGATGATTTTTGTTTTTGAACTATCTAATCCGGTAAGAATGATTTGAGCCTGGTCGGAGTTTGGGCCCTGGTCAAGCGATTGCACATATCCGTTGAAAGCAAACTGCTGTTTATGCTTATCGATTTCCGGAGCATAGTTGGAAACATTTACATCTTGCTGTAAAATACCTAATGTATCATTGCCGGCAAAAAAAATATATCTCCCGTTTTGTGCATACGCACAATCATGGTGGGTGCTATCTTCTTCAGGCGAAATCCAGTGTCCCTGCACATTTACCCATCCCCTGGGAACGCTGTCGTATTTGGGCAACTCTGCGCTTCCATTGATGACAAGGTTTTGTAATGGCCCGCTGTGTTTATTACATGATACTATAAACAAATACAGCGGCAGGAAAAATATTATAATAGTGATGCACTTTCTCATTCGACTAATTGTTTTCGGTGAATAAACATTTCTCTTACATTCAGTTTTTACTTTCCTTATACCCGCCAGGGATACCATGCCTGTTGAGAATGGTATGTCAAACTTGCCATCGGTTATAGTTCCTCATTGTCCAGTAGCTGTTGTTTTCCCATTTATGGTATAAGAAAATATATCGTCGCCGGAAGCCGGCGCTGCTGTTGTGCTTGTATCACCTGTATTACCTGCTGTGCCTGCATTGTGGCTGCCGCAGGTGGTGATGATGAATATACAAAATGTAAGCAGGATGATTCTTAAGCCCCTTCCACAGGCAGGGCGGTAAGTGTCCTATTGTAAAAATATCCATCATTAGCTCCACCAACATGCCGGATGGCTTTCAACTGAATTCTTATAAATCTTGTTAATGGGGTAACTGAAAAGGTATCTGCAACTAGTCGCCACCTATTTAATGCAAGGCAGACGCATTAAAAATCTATTGCACTGTGTAGTGACACGATGCAAATGACTGCGTGGCCGGCTTCACTTGTACCGGATTTGTTGCTTTTATAGCTCCATTTACTGATATAGTTATTAAGTAATCAACTTCCTCTGATGATAAATTCTTATTTGTTATGCCGATAGATGCGTTAAACGGTTTTTTAGAAACAGTAAAATTTAATACGCCATTTTGAAATGCTGATAAATCCGTTGCAGTTACACTGGAATCTCTTTTGTCAGTATAGGTAACCAAATCAATCCAATTGTGATGAATCGGGTCCAACGGACTAATTTGATATTCTATTTCCACTGTGCTATCAGCAGGCGTGGTTTTATTTTTTTTGCAGGAAAGCAAACAAAATACAGTGGATGAAATGATTGACAGAATAATTATCTTTTTCATGTGTTTAAATTTTGTAAGTAATTGAAAATGAATATACTAATTTAATCATACCCGTATAAAAACTTCCATTGCGGTTAGATGCATCGCCGCCGGAATTACCTGAAGCGATATTTGATGTACTTTCTTTACCTGTTGGTGCTGAACTGTTGGATGAACAAGCAAATAAGAAACAGGCTGAAAGGATAATCGCGATAATAATTTTAAATATTGCATGTATTTTTTTTAAAAATTTAATGATTTATTTAAACCTTTTCGAAATCATTATTGCCGGGTAACTAAATTTCCCCATCATACCTAAAGTATAAATTAATATTTTTTGTAACGCAATCTTTGTTTATCATATTTCTCAAACTACCTGGAAGGAGGTGCAAATGGTAGATCAAATTTGCCATCATTTAATTGTACTACTTTTTTTGTATCGGGATCAACCAGGTCGCCTGAAAATGTACCCGTAAATCTTGAGGAATTACTTGCAGTAATAACAACTGTTATACCCGAATGGAAATTATAATTGGGTATTTCCGATTTAACTGGAAGGGATAAACTGAAATTGGCAAAATAAGCAACATTGTTTCCTGAACTGTGCCGGTCTATATCATCCATGGTGATAGTTGTTGTGCCCTTATCAGCAACAGAAAATTCAAACTGCGGCGGATTTTTTTCAGATGGGTCAACGCTCATTAAAACAAAATAAACGATATTATTAGATTTTTTAAAAGCACAGTTTGCGGTGTTGTCTGTTCCATTACCCGAAAAAGTCTTTCCATCAATTGTATACGAAAAACTTGCATTGCCTTTTGCCGAACCACCGCCGGAATTATCGGAAGTGGCATTTGAAGTCCCGCCGTTACCTGCTGATGTAGAACCGTTGGATGAACAAGCAAATAATATACACGATACTACAAGCATTACTAACCATAGTCTGATATTTTTCATAATATTTTTTTATTGTTATTAACTGACCTGATTTTTTATTTAGCAAGCAAAGGAGGCCACAATAAATAGAGTGGGCATCTTTTATTATTAGCCTTGGCTTGTATTTATTTCAACAGATCAAACTTACCATCGGTTATTTGCATGGGTATTTTTTTGTCGCCGTCCCAGCGTGACAATTCCCCGGCGAAAGTGCCGGTTAAGTGACCGTTGCTAAATGAAGTGATCGTTACTGTCACATCACTCCCGGTATAAACCTTCCCGTCAGCGTTATAATAATTTATGATACACCCATCCGCGCCGTGAGGAATATGGGTGGTTCCGGTGTTTTTAATTTCAAACTGGAATCCTTCCTTTTTTGCGCTGCCATCCAATAGTTCAAAACCGTCTTTAGGACCCTGGGAATCAACGTCAAGCCTTATTTCAAAAAAACCATTTTGTACCACAAAAGAAGCAGGTTTGCCATCTATTTTACAGGTAATTGTTCCCTTATTTGCAGCGGAAGGTTTTGCGCTGTCTGCAGTGGTTGCATTGCTTGTATTGCCTGCTGCGCCTGCGTTGCCGCTGCCGCAAGATGCTATTATTAATCCTGCTAATGCAAGTGTGGTAATTGATAAATGGTTCATTGTTTTGTTTTTGTGTTTACATTAAGATGGCATGAAGGTACCTTTGAAAAAGAATCGAATTATAAAATAACCGATAGACATGCTTCTAAAATCGTCAAACATTTTTCGTTTTGTTGTAATAATGGATCTACATGGAAAAATGGCTTACAGCTTTACACCACTTCAGGCATTACACAGCCGGACGCTCTTTTTAAACATTGGTCATTACCAATAACAGATTATCTATCATTCCGACTTTACTAAAACAGAAAATTTGATCGTATGCTCAATAGAAGAGGATTCATCTCCTATTTTAAAATCTCCCTTTTTATCTACGGATACCTTATCGCCAGCAGTCTTCACATCAAACTCATTATTTTTTTCAATCACTTTGCCAAGTGTAAGCTTTACGCTGTTTATAGGAAAATCAATTCTCGTCACCAGTGGGATACCTAATGGAAAGGTGAGGTATGCATAAATGTATTGAACCAGGTAGCGGTTAAAATCCATGATGGGTGCGTTCAAATACATTTTTATTTTTTTGCCTTCAAGATCATAGTCTGCATCGAATGGAATATTAAAATAGGCAGGCGTCGCGATGGCACGGGCAACTGCGCCAAAGCCAAGCTTATCATTTTGACTGGTGGAAAAAGGTACGGCGGCAGGTGCATGCAACTGCAGCGAATATAGCTTTGCCCGATTCTTCATCGCCTCCTTAAATTCATCAATTTCACTTGCCTTTTGATAAATAGTAAATTTCGTAGCATTTCCTTCTATGTTGCCTTTCATCTTTATAATGTTGCCACCCTGGTTATTTTTTGGATAGCGCATGCTGACGGTGGCGCCGGTAATATAACTGTATTGCCACCACACAGCCTTATCTTTATTTCTATAAGTGCATTGATACTCTTCACTCAAAGTGCCGCTCATAACGACGCAATATTTTTTTAAAAAATGGTCAATGAGCATTTGAGCAAGGTCTCCTGCAAAGCCGCCTATGCTCAACTTTGAAGTAAGTGATTCCGCATCTGTTATGGCTGATGTGGCTACTTTATCGCATTCTTTATGTATGTTGGCTGCGTCACCACTAGCTCCTGCAGCACCATTTGTTGCCCCCGCACCGGCCGGAACAACTTTATCAATGGCTATATTTTTTAATACGCCTCCCAGTGATTTTGCCCATACATTTGTAAAAGTTGAAAAAGCAGCACATGCCTCATTTGCCATTACGAGATATTCACAAATAGTATTATCAGCCGGTTGATGATCTGCCATTTGGTTGGCTATCTCCATTTGCCGAGCTTGGTTTGAAAGCAGGTCCGTAGCCTTTGAGAGATTGGCAGAAATATCGGGTGGAATGGGTCCCGATTTTTTTTCGATACCATCTATTCCTTTTCCCATTTTATCGAGGTCGTTATATAATTTTATTACTATTTCCTTTTTGGCCGTAACATCGTCCATTTTCTTTTTCAGTTCTTGTGCATCAGCTGATGTAAGTTGCGGTTTAAGGGCATCCACACTATTTTTCAGTTTTTCATAAGCCTTTTGTGTTGCTACTTTGCCAGGGCCCGTTATCACTTCCATCTCCGCAAATTTGTAAGCATCTAAAGAAGCATGAGCCTGTGATTTTCCATCACTGCTTTTGGCAGTTATAGTATAGCTTCCGGCCGCAGATGACGATGTCCACATGGTTGAATAAGTTCCATCTTTATTTAAAGGAATTTTTTTAGTTTCTGTTGCTGCAGACCCGCTGATAGTAAGCACTATACTATTCAAGCTTTCATACATCACACTTGATCCGCTGATGATAACTGTGCCGCCGGCAAGAATTTTGTCAGACGACAATTTTATTTTTATATAGCTTTTGCTGGTGTCCTCATTAGTTGAGTTATTATTTGCTTTATTGCCGGAAGTCGTGCTTGTAGGTAAAGAGTTTGAAGTAGAAGGAGTAGCAGGTGGTGGAGTATTCGTTTTACTTTTTGTTTTGCCTGCCTGTTCTATCTTATCTATTGTCTTATTGGTAGCATTTGCTGCTTTATTATTTACGTTTTGTGTAGCCGTATTCTTAACCGTGTTTAAAATATTTTTTAAAGTTTGTGCTTGTCCAATAGTTGGAGCAGCCATTATAAAAATGGCTGCCATGAACGCAGAAAAGAGATATCTTTTTCTCATGCCTTACTAATTTTATTTGTTTAAATTATAATGCTAAAGTAAAAATGATAAAGCTGGGTGGGCCAAATAACCGATAGACGTGCCCTTAAAATCGTCGGAAAACTTTGTAATTTCTCCGCCTCGTTTCTTTTTTGGGATTCTTTTTTCCAAAATGAAGAGGATCATAATAATTATTAGGGTAGCGACAACAATGATAATCCACCATGGAAAGTGTGAAGGTTTTATTGCAGTGAGCACAAAATTTTTACCGGGGAAAATTTGCGCTGTTGAATCTTTCATGTACCAAAATAGCTGCAATGCAAGCTGGTACCGCGGCCCCTGGAAATATTGAATCTTTGCTGAATGTACAGCGCTATTTAAATATATATTTCCACTTGTTGATGTTTCGGCATGCTGTCCGTCGTTATTAATGCGTAAGGTATCATCAATAAATAATTTCGAACCATTATCACTCAATAGCCTGAATATATAATCTCCAGGTTTGTTGGTTGTAAAGGTGCAGTTGTATTCGATGCCAAGCCATTCAAAACGATTTCGAAAGCCGGGAAAGCCCTGTGACCAGCTTTGCGGCGGCACATTAACTTCCTGTGCAAATTTTATTATCCAGCACTTTCATTGTATCAAAATCAGGCAACAATTTAGTAGTGTCGGGTAAAAGGAAAATTTCTCCAACGAGGCCGTTGCTTCTCGGTATGCTATCTCCAAAAATATTTTTGGTATTGGCATCACCAGCCACGGAAGGCTTGTTATTATTGCTTTAATTGACCTTATCTCTGTCTTTAGTAAATGGCAAATCAAAACTGCCATCTGTAATTTCCAATGGAACGGGCTTCTTATCGTCTGATAAATATTCCCCGGAAAATGTACCGGCAACATGAGTCGCATCAATACTCGTAATAGTTATTGTTACAGAATCACCATAGTAATTTTTATACTTATGTGACATATATTCTGCCTCATTACTTTTTTTATCAGTGTAATTTGAAAGTGAGGGGCTGTAATGAAGTACCGTAGTAATGCCGGTATTAGCAATTGAAAAATTAAATACTTCTGATGTAGGTGTATTGGTGACTTCAATTTTTAATCGCCCACCGGCAAGATTTTTAACCCCATTTATATACAGGCTTTTTACATCGACCTTGTTGCCGTCAATAGTATAAGAAAAGCTTCCGTTGCCATTTGATGAACCGCCACCGGAATTATCGGAAGTGGCATTTGAAGCCCCGCCGTTACCTGCTGATGCAGAACCGTTGGATGAACAAGCAAACAATATACACGATGTTACAAGCATTATTGACCATGATCTGATATTTTTCATAATATTTTTTTATTGTTATTAACTGATCTGATTTTTTACGGCGCAGCAAAAAAAACACGCCTGCTGCTGTTTATTATCATGATGGTTTTATTCCGCGTTTTTAAATGCTTTCTGTGTGTCTTTTATTAACTCATTATAAGAATCCGAAATCTTATTGCCGGGTGAACGGAAAATATAGGCGCTAACCGTCACTACTATGGCAGTAGCCAGCGTCAGCCAAATTCCAATACCCAACCCATAATCATTGTTTCCATAAAGTGATTTTAGCGTATTGCTGGATTCGGTATCCATTCCGCTTGTAGCAGATTCAAACCGGATGATATAATAGCCGATGATCGCTATATTGATGGCGCCTGCTGCAATGGTGAGTAGCCAGGGTTTTGAGGAAATAGTGATTTTTTGATCACCGGTGAAGGCCATAATACCGGCTGCAATAAAAAGCAGGAACACGAAACTCCCCATACCATTCATTCCGTTTACCGACCCCGTAAAGAAACTATACCATGGCAGAAAACAGGCGATAATTCCGGTTAATGAACTAATAAGCAATATCTTACGTTGTTTGTGAAGTTGTTGAAAGTTCATAATTGCATTTTTGATAAATTAGCGATTGCTTAATGATGGGTTTGCCCGAGCTTTTCCATTTGTTTTTTCATACTGTCTAATGCCGCCGGCGTGATCCCCAGGCCGTTCCTCATTTTTTTCATTGCATCTTTTGCGGTTTTTACTGCAGGATCGTTGCTGCTGCCACCCATTTTGTCAATCCCGGAATCAGATAAAATAGAGGTGGTGGCCGCCCCCATATCGCTCATTGCTGCTTTCAGTTTGTTGGTATCGGCCGCTTTGCCTTGTTGAGCGTCAACGATGGAATTCATCATGTTGCCCATATCTGATTTCAGCTTGTTTGTGTCCGTCAGTCGCTTGGTCGAATTGCCTGTGGCGACAGGCACCTTCAGAGAAGTTGTGCTATCCCCGCTATGGCATGCATACAATAAAAATGCTGACAGAACAAAAGCCGGAAATAATTTAAAACGTTTCATACCTAATCGATTTTAAAAGAGTAAAGAATTATCAGTTAATAATTATTTTTTCTTTCCTGCCTGCATAGCCGCTTGCATCATGTTCGCCATCATCAGGTTGTAATTGGCTTTATTATATCCTGCTGGTATCTGGAACATGGATGCCGGGAAGCTATTTTGTTCGGCCCTGATGAGTTCCATGTTATAGGTAAGGTCTTTGCTTTGGCTGGCCATCTTTACAAAAAAGCCGCCGCAGCCCGCCTGGTCCAGTGCCTGCATCATCCGGGGTGTTACATTTTGAGCTGCCATCCACTTTTTCATTGCCGAATACCCGGGTACGCCGGGACTTGTCCATATATCCATTGTTGTGGTGCTCTTGAACATTCCTTTTCCAGAGGTGGAAATCAGTTTTGCATGGGTGCAACTATATCCCCCAACGGTCTCGTTGCCAATCTTCGTAACCTGGTAGCTTTCGTGGATTGAGTTTGTCAATGAAGTATCGATTACGTTGAGAGAGTATTGCCTGCTGCCGGCATCCAATATAATACTGTACTTCGGCTGGCTGGCATTACCGATTACCACCAACGGAGACCCGGCCTTCACACCCGCAGCTGCTGCTATTATACCTGCAAGGTTTATTTCGGAACGGCCATGACCACTGCTGGTATAATAAGCATTCATGGTGTCTTTTATGGTGTTCTTTTGTTTTGTGGTAGCCGAGATAAGATATTGGTAATGTGTGCCACTACCGCCGCTGCCGGTCATGAAGCTTGAAATGGCAGAGGCCGAATCGGCAGCTGAAACGCCACCGCCACCAGCCATCTTTCCCAGAAATTTCATTGCCATAACATTTGCGGACGTGTCGTTTGGTGAATTGTTCTTGCCTTTTATTTGCGTGGCATTATCCGCCTTGTCGAGTACTTTGTTGGTAGTTTGATCAGTCTTATCGTTTGCCCTGTTCTGTACAGTTTGTTTTACGCTGTTGACTATATTTTTTAAGAATTGTGCATGGATTAATGCAGGATGCGCTGATACGATCACCAATATTGCAATGCTGGTCCATAACTTTTTCATGATCTGTTATTTTATGTTTAAAAATATTACTATCCTAAAATTACTTTTGCATTAGTTGCCGGTCTGCCACAAACCGACAAACGTATCTTCAAAATCGTCAGACGTATTAATGGGATGAATGATGATCATTCACTTTTACAGGTAACGAGAAATTAATATTATGTTCGATAGCAGCGGATTTGTCTCCTATCCTAAAATTCCCCGTTTTGTTGATATAGCAGCGATCTGGCTATTGTCGAGCGTAATAAACGTCGACCAGGTTCAATTTCAGTCGTGATTGCAACCTCATAGATAAAAGTAATAGGCAGGGTGCTTACCTGGTCGGTAGGCCATATGATTGGTGTATCCCCATCCAACTTGCCATATACAAGCACCCTGCCGTTATCCAAAATAGCCTGGGGATAGTACATGTTGAGCCTTTGGTTCCGGAATTACCAGCCGTTCGGCGGGCTGCAGTACCTAATAGTGCCTGTGGGGCCAGCTGCACCGTCTTTACAGCATGAGGTAAAAATTACAGCGGCGACAACGAAAGCAAGAAATAATGATTGAACCGTTTCATAGTGATCAAATTTAAATTGATAAAAAATAAAGGTGGGGGCTGAAATGGTCCATTCTAAAAATATCCGACAAACGTATTTTTAAATTGTCCAAATGGAACTGTAAAATTTTTATTATCAGAAACTTTAGCTCGGTATATGGGAAATTATTTAATAGACTTAATATAAATACGTTTGGTTTAAGCAGGCCAGCTTATGGTTGCGGTAATTGTGCTGTTATCTTTTTGCTCAAAAAGTATTTTCGCATGGATGGAAGTGGCGAGCCCATTGGCAATTTGTAAACCAAGCCCGGAGGATTTGCTGTCCACCTGTTTATTTTTCAGCATTGCATTTAGCAATTCGGCATTGCCCTGCGAAGATTGATTGGTAATAAATATATTTTGTTGGCTGGTCGATATAGAAATGGTGCTGGCTTCGTCACTATACTTCACTGCATTCTGGATCAGGTTACGTACAATAATGGATAGAAAATTTTCGTCGGTTTTCAGTACAAAATCTTCGGGGATCCCATTATTAACCTTCAACTTTTTATCTGCTATGCGCTGTTGCAAAAGGCTAAGTTCTTTCTTCACCAGGCCCGAAATCCTGACCGGCATAAATTGCGGGGTGAAATGCTGCATCTGGCTTTTGCTCCATAACAAAAGATCTTCCATTGTTTCCAGCACGTTTTCAGAAGCGGTTTTCAATTCCTCTTCATGCTGCCGTCGCGAGCGCTCATTTAACAACCCGGGGTTTTCTTTTTGTAATTGCAACAGCTGAACTATCTGGCTGGCCGGGGCACGTAGGTCATGCCCTATGATGCTGAACAGTTTTGCCTTGGTTTCATTAGCAACAGCAAGTTGGCTATTCAATGCTTCCAGCTGGTTATTTTGCTTGTTCAGTATTTTATTCATTTTTTCTTTGTTACGGTAAAAAAGGTACAAAAGAAATGAGATAATACCTAATACAGCCAATCCAACTACGAGCAGCAATCTGGTCCGCGTAGCATTCTGCAGTTCGAGGGTATTTAATCGGTTCACTTTGCCAAGTGAGGCAATGCGCTGCTCTTTTTGATTGGTTTCATATCGCGTTTCCTGATCGGCAAAATTATTTGACAGCTTTTCTTTGGTCAGTATATCTGTTTGTTCGATATATTGTTCATAATACTGCAAAGCCAGGGCTGTATTGCCTTTGCCCTTATGCGCGAGCGCCATATATTTCAAAATATTCGAGTACAGTTCTTTGTCGAGTTGCTTTGCTACGGGCAATGCCTGTGTTAATAAAGAAATGGCTTGATCATATTTCCCGGTTTCTTCCAGGTATCTTCCCTTTATCATCTGCGCCTGAAAAATCAATAACGGAGATCGGATACGTGCAGCAATGGTATCGCCTTTGGTTATAAATGGCATAGCTTTATTATATTGATGATGATCCATATAATATATTCCAATATTCAGATTAGAAGAAACTATCTCCGAAGGAAATATGGGATTGCCTTTTGTTTGCTTTTCAAGTTTGTTGTTGTAATATAAGGCAGAATCAATATTTCCCGAAGTGGTGTAGGCTTCAACAAAAGAACTCAATAAGCGGTTGTTTACATTTGGCGAAACGTTAGCAAACTGTTCCCCTTTCCTAAGCGCATTAAGACTTTTGTCAACCATCTGCGTGTTGAGGTACAACTTGGAAAGCATATCGCATTGAATGGCATAATCGAATTTTTTCTTAAGATCATGCGTTGTGTCCACTTCTTTTTCGCGCGATTGAAGACTCTTAATAAAATAATCCTGCGCTGTGCTGTAATATGATTTTTGCTGATAATAACTTCCTAATGCATAATAACCATCTTGTAAAATGCCCTGATTTTTTGTAGTATCTATAATAGATTGCAGTATGTTTTTACACTCATCCACTTTTGGGCTTTGTTGTAATTGAAAATTGACAGGAATAAGCACCACGCATGCTTTTGTTATTTGTTTAGCGAAATGGCCTTTTTGTGCTGTATGCAAGCTTTCATAAAAATAATATTGCGCACTGTCAAATTTTGTTTGGTAGTAATTGCCAATACCAACGTAGAAAAGAAGCTTTGAGCGACTTTCTAAATCATCATCTTTTATGAATGCCAGCCCCTTTCGCCCAGCTTGCTGAAGCACGGCATAATTGTTTTTTAAACCGTTATTATTTAACCTAAGCGATTCGCAATAAACGAGCCATGCATTGATTTTTTCTTTATCGTTATGAAACTTTGACAAATCCGGTTCCTGTGTAAAGGCACTTGATGCGATCATTAGATTGATGAACAAAAAAATGATACGCAGTAGGCAGATCTGTTTTTTCATAAATATTAATTTAAATCAAAGCATGTTGCTTAGAATATTTTTATACAATTTTCCAACCGGCAATTCATATCCGTCAATGTGGATTTTATTTACTTTCACTGCATTTATTTTATCAATGTTCACGATATAGCTGCGGTGGATGCGGGCAAATTTTTCGGCGGTAAGCTTTTCATGCATGTTTGTAAACGTGCCTAATACAAGATATTTTTCGTCCGGGGTAACAATTCGTGTATAATCTTTCATCGCTTCAAGGTAAAGAATTTCCTGCAACGGGATCTTATATCTATCATATCCCTGCTTAATAATAATAAAATCAGCTTCCTGTTCTTTATTAAAGGCAAAAGCATTGGCGCGCAGGTGAAAAAAATCCCGAAGACGCAAGGCACATTTTTCAAAACGCTCGCTGCTAACGGGTTTCATTAGGTAGTCGAATGCTTCTATCTCGTAGCTCTCAATAGCAAATTCGGGATGTGTTGTTACAAAAACCGGCGCCGGCACTTTCCCCGATAAGCTTCTTATCAAGTCAAGGCCATTGATGTCCGGCATTTCAATATCTGCAAAAACTATATCAGGTTGAAATTGAGAAATAAATTCAAATGCTTCAATGGCATGGCTGCAAGTTGCCACTTTTGTAAGGAAAGGAAATTTTGAGGCTTCAACTTCAATACGAAGCCTGCTTATTTCATCGTCGTCAACGATAACATATTTAAATGTTGAAGGCATAAAATTAATTTTGTGTTAATATTCTTAACGAAAATTACATAAATGTAGGGAGTATATCCCATTATCCAATAGTTTGGCAATTTTTATGTTGAAAAATGAAAAACTAAGAATATTTTTTAACTAAACCTTCGCTTTATCACGAGCACTTTTTTCACCATGTCAATGCCTTTAGACGTATTGCCCGCCGGAAAGTTGTTGCCGTTCTGCAACTTATAGCCATACATATTTATGGATAACGGATGCCACGTCATAGATATCAAAAGGTATTTCAATATAAGCATCGGCCCGGAACGCTTTGGCAATAGTAGCAATAAAGGGATGCAGCGAGAGGAGTACCAGCGGGGTATGCCGGGTAGCAGTGTTGGTCTTTAAGCTAAAGCGTAGCCCTTCGGGGTCACTTCCCAGCAGGCTGTAGTCCAGCAGGATCATATCCGGGCGGAGCGCAATGATATCCGCGAGCGACAGCAGCTGCCCGGAGCGGATGACAATATAATCCTGATGAAGGATCCGGCTCAGCAATACCAGCGTATCTTCTTGTTCGATCACCAGTATAGTCTTCATAGCCATAGGAAATAAGGTGCAACAAGATAGCTAACTATTCACCAAAATCCCGCATCCGTATAATTATTACTCAAGCCATCATAACCTTTTTCCTGGTCATCCGTATACAGCAATATAAATTTTTAGTTTAATTTATTAATTTGGTTTAATTTATTAATTAAATTTATTAATTTTACTTTAAATAAACCGATTTTGTCTATCCGCAGCTGTTTAACGAATTTATTCAAACAAGCCTGCGTCAGCATCGCGCTATTAGGTTTTGCCGTAAACTGCAGCGCGCAGTCCGTAACTGACTATAAGGTCCACGCCAACATTATTTACCGCTTTACCAAATACATCGAATGGCCCGGGAATAAACAATCGGGGGATTTTGTCATCGGTATTGTGGGGGATTCACCTTTATACGAAGAACTCAGCATATTAACGGCCAACAAATCCGTTGGTAACCAAAAGATCGTTATCAAAAAGCTTGCTGCAAGCGCCGCCTCCTATTCCTGCCAAATACTTTTTATCAGCCAGGAAGAAAGCCGCGACCTGAAGCGGATCGCACCCCTTACCGCTGATCAGCCCGTTTTATTGATCACTGAAGAAAACGGGCTGGCCAAAAAGGGCTCCTGCATCAACTTTATTATCGTCGATGACCGGCTGAAGTTGGAGATCAATAAAAACAATGTCCTTTCCCGGAACCTGAATATCGCTTCCGAATTGCTGAAACTGGCCACTATCATCATTAATGATAACGTTATTGCTAATTCCCCGAAATCATGAGAGCTTACCAAACCATTTGCTGCGCAGTTATGTTGAGTATGGTTTACCATACCAGTTATGGCCAGCAGGATACCACGAAACTGGAAGACCTCAGCCTGAAAGAGTTGCTGGACGTCAAAGTGGTTACCGCCAGCAAGACTTCCCAGAGTTCCGGGACGGCTCCGGCCACGGTAATAGTGGTCAGCAAAGAGCAGATCCGCGTACGCGGCTACCAGTCGCTGCTGGACCTGATCACTGACCTCCCGGATATGAAGGTGGATGATAAGATCTATCCGGGTTCGCGGAACAGCGTTACCGTAAGGGGAATCCAGGGGCAGCAAAATTTTGTGATCCTGCTGGATGGTGTGAAGATCTCGTCCCCGACCAATGAAGCCTTACCCGTCATGGAAAACTACCCGGTGAACCTGGCCGAGCAGGTGGAAGTATTGTACGGCCCCGCCTCGGCACTCTATGGAGCCGATGCGGTTTCCGGTGTGATCAATATCATTACCCAAAAATTACCGGCAAATAAAAATATGATCGTGGATGCCAACGCGATGGCCGGCAGTTATGGCTATATTAACCATACCCTCTTTCTGGCAAAAAAATTGGGTACAGGAGCCAGCCTGACCATCTCTGGTCAATACAATTACGACAGCCAGCCCGATTACACCAGGGTCTATCCCAATGACCCCCAGCTAAACAGCATACCACTTCAGACCGGCCCGTTTAATACAATCTACGGACCGATGAAACCACTTGCGCCGGTAACGCCGGCCTACCAGGCGCCTACCATTGCCTACAATATTTACGCGGCTTTAACCCTGGATGGGTTTACGTTTTCCGTTTTTTCCAATTATAGTCGGACGCCCAGTGCTTACAGCAATAACACCAACAATGCCATCTATAATAAAAATGTCTTTATCGGCCAGCGGGTAACCACAGCCAACGCCGCTTACAAAAAAATATTTAACCGGTTTGTTTCGAGCAGTTCACTGACGGCCAGTAATTATACACTTGACCCGGAGTCCAATTATCGGAATATGTTCACCGGCTTGGAGCCGGCCTATAAATATTCGACCTCCACCAATATCAAGGCGGAACAGCAATTGGACTATAAGGCATCCCGCAAATTAGATATGACGGCAGGCGCCAGCTTTGAAAGTTTCAGCGTCATCCCGCAAAGCGCCGATCTGGATGACCCGGTGAATACCAGTGGTAACATTCAAGGCAGCTATGCCGGCACGGACAGTTATTATCGGCCTGAGGGTTTACCAGCAAAATTTTATAATATCAACTATTTCAACATTGGCGGTTATTTCCAGGCGCTGTATGCGCCTTTAAAGCAACTTAGTTTTACCCTGGGCGCCCGTTACGATAATAACTCCCGTTACGGCAGCAGCTTTACCCCGCGCCTGGGCATGGTCTATAAACCCCTGCAGGCCACAACCATCAAAATGCTTTATGGCAGCGCTTACCTGGCACCCGCCCCGTCTGATGGCTATGCGCAATACGGCTCGTTTACCACCGCGGATTCCGGGCGGACCTATCATTCTTCCTTTTTGCACCTGCCCAATCCAAATCTTAAACCCATCCGCTCTCATAATTTTGAACTGAACATCCGTCAATACCTGACCGATAACTTTATAGTTACAGCGGATGGCTATTATACCGTATCGACCGGCCTGCATACCACCGCAGATGATAATGTGTCCACCCATTTGTATCATAACACTTTTGATGGTGTGCCGGTAGATTATGTGGAAGTATTTATCAACCAGGGACGGCAGGAGAATTATGGCGGTAGCCTGCAGCTTAACTTAAAACACAGTATAGGGGATGTTTTTTTAAATACGTATGCCTCCCTGAGTTATGTCGGCGGTGAGACCGATGACCCGAAAACGGAAAACCAAGCGGATCATTATGACGCGCAGCTTCCTTTTATCTCGCCATGGATGTTCCGTGTCGGTACGGATATGCGGGCCGGCAAGTTTACCTTTTCGCCCAGGCTCCTGCTAATGGGCCGGCAAAATCTTCCCGGTGCAAGGGATACGTTGGGTTCGGGCATTCGTCTGCAAACAATTTCGGGATACGCCCTGTTGAACTTGTCTGCACGCTACGCATTCAGTAAACGGTTCTCGGTGTTTATGAATGTCAGCAATGCCCTGAATCAGCGTTACCGGAACGTGGGATATGGCATGGATCTGACTAAAAAGGATACGGAGCTATTCTATGGGCAGCCGGAGGACCCTATCCGGTTGATGGGTGGCCTGAATTTTCATTTCTAAAATAAAAAACTAATGGGCATCAGCATCCGTAACCGAATTTACTGGAGTTTCCTGGTCCTGGTCGCGTTATTTGTCATCAATGGCCTGGTCACGAATTTTACGTTAAATAAAAGTAAAAAGCTATCCGGGCATATTTCCACGGTGATCGATCCTTCCCAACAGGGGCTCAGCGATTTCAGGAGCCTGCTGATCGAATCCAAAATGTATACCACAAACTGGGTTTTCCTGCGCTCAAACCAAGAGGATAAACAGGCCCTGCGATTACTCCATCAAACTAAATATCCTCACTTAAAACGACAGCTGACCGGCCTGTTTGTCCAGTTGGGCAGCCCCAAAATGTCCGATAGCCTGCGGCAGGTGTTTAAAGGCTTTGAAGACCTGCTGACGATAGAAAAAAGGGTCATGGCCTCGCTGGGCAAATTTACAGATTATGATGACCCGGTAATCAAACTCACTGCCGAACAAACGATCGAAGACGAGGTCATCCCCCGTACCGCACAATTGCTCAAATCATTGGACCAGGTCAATCTGCATGAGCGGGATATTAAGATCCGGGAATTCCAAAACCTGGAATCCTACTCCATGCGGTTAAGGACGCTGATCCTGGTACTGGCCATTGTCATTGTTATAGCTGGCGTCTTTTTATCCTCTTATATGACCGCCATTATTACCCACCCGATCAACCTGATCATTCAAATGGTGAACGACCTGGGCAAGGGAAAGCTGGATACGGTCAACCTGCCGGTTAACCGGGACGAAATCGGCACGATGGTACACTCGGTCAATGAGCTGTCCAACAAACTGCGTGAAACGGCCACCTTTGCTGATGAGATCGGTAAGCGGGATTTTACCATGAATTTTACGCCCTTAAGTGACGAAGATATTTTGGGCAAGGCACTGTTGACCATGAAGGATAACCTGAAAACCAGCGGGGACGAGTTGATGCAAACCGCCGAGAACCTGATCCAGCGCAATAAGGAACTGGAACAGTTTACGTATATTATCTCACATAACCTCCGCGCGCCGGTGGCCAATATTATGGGGCTGTACCAATTGCTGGCGCTTGGGGCAGACGATGAAGCAGAATTGGCGACCCTGATCTCCCGTCTCGGCATCTCCGTACAAAGCCTGGACAATGTCATTACCGATCTCAACCTGATCCTGGATGTCAAACAGCAGGTACACGAACAAATGAAAGCGGTTTCTTTTACGCAAATCACCGAAAATATCAAAATGACCTTTGACACCTATGTACAAAATGACCTGATCGAGATCAAATGCGATTTTAAAGCTGTTGATACTGTTCATAGCCTGAAAAATTATATCTATAGTATTTTTTACAACCTGATCTCCAATAGCATCAAGTTCAAGCGCCCAGAAGAAAAGTTGTTGCTTCAGATCACCAGCTATCAAAAAAAGGACAAGATCAGCATTCACTTCGAGGATAACGGCAAAGGCATTGACCTGGAACAAAACGGCGACAAGCTTTTTGGCCTTTACCGGCGCTTTGATATTTCGGTGGACGGGAAAGGAATGGGTTTGTATATGGTCAAGACACAAGTAGAGACGTTGGGCGGTCAGATCAAAGTGAAAAGCAAGCCCGGGACCGGTACCACCTTTATCATGGAATTACCGGAAAGTAGCTATCTTAACGTATGATCCTGCAATTCTTTGAAAAATTGCCAATTAAGTAAATCCAGCGGCGGGGTTCCAGCTGGTAATGATACCCTTAGTGGTCTTGCTGATGATCGTATCATCCGTCGAGGCAATGATCGCAGCAAGCATCGCCTGCTTTTCGTCAAGTGTTATGGTGTCGAGTTGCGATGTATCAGCGGGCAGGGTCATTACGCAAGGATAAACATTAAATATTCCGATTTTGTGTAACAAACCAACACTGCCTGGTGTCGGGTTTATAGATCGGTCTGTCCGATTTGACAGGATTTATAACAAGCGCTTTTCCACTTTGCTCAACAAGACATCCACATCAAACGGTTTTGCCAGGAAATCATCCGGGGCACCATCGAGGTATAAACTACCGGAAAGGTTATGTGTACCCGAGATCAGGATTATAGGTAGTTCGCTGGTCTCAGGCTCATGCTTGAGCATTTTACAAATTTCGATACCGTTATGTTCGCCGAGCAGCACATCCATCAGAATCAGGTTGGGGGCGAATGCGCGAATTTGATCCTGAATATTTCCGCCATTATTCAGTCGCAATACCTCGTAGCCCTCTTCGGTCAATAAGTAGCATATTATCTCCAGGATGTCCTCATCGTCATCCAGCACCATCACCCTGTTATTCATATATCATATACTCGCCGCAGTAAGTCAATAACACTGCCACGATAACATCGGCAAAACTACCACCATTTGAAGGGGAAACCGATCTCGTCAACGGAGTCTACGACCAAGTGAGGCCGGTAGCCGTATTTAATCAGCTCATTTTGTCTGCGACCCCTGACAAAACCAATATCGTTTTGAACCCCATATAAATGCCGCCAATAATGTCAGTTTACATGGTGTCTCCGATGACCGTCACCTCTTCGGGTTTTAAGCCCGTCCGCAGGCTTCTTCGATCATTGCTGCTGTAGCCGCGATGCTGAGGTTGTTCCAGCCCTCGCGTCGCGGCGACGGGTCACGGTTCGTCGCGATAAAGCGCGCTCCTGCAAGGATCATATCGACCGCCTTATGCACTTTATCCAAACTAAATTTCTGACCCTCGCCGAGAATAACGAGGTCAGGGTTTTTATGAACAATGCGTATGCCTGCGTTTTTCAAACTCTTCAATAAGCCGCCCTCACCCAGAACGTGGACGCTGCAATCCGGGTAATGTTCTTTCAGGAAAGTTGCCGTAGCCATCGCGCTGGTATAAATATGCTTTTCACTAACCTTGATGCCCAACTTATAAAGTTTTCTTACAGCTTCCGCCCGGCTTTTTGAACTGTTGTTCGATAAGAAAGTGAAGGGTATTTTTTCGTCCAGCAGGCGCTTAACAATTCATCCGCGCCCTTGATCAATTCTTCGCCGGCGTAAATCACGCCGTCCACATCGATCATCACTCTATGTTTTTTCACAGTTTTAAAACTGTCATGCAGCGCATATGTTTGTGAGTCCACTTTTGAATGGAATGCATCAGCCTAATTTTCCTATGGTAATATATTGGTTGATTAATTTTTATTCCTATATCCATCATTTGTAATAGCCCTACTTGATCTGAATGTCGAACTTTACACTCTCAAAAAATCAATCCATTATCTATTGCATAACGAATCAATTGTGCTGTATTTTTTACGTTTACTTTGGTATATAAATTTTTGCGATGGGTATCTACCGTGTCAACACTTATAAATAATTGCTGGCTTATTTGCGTGT
>JAQBOP010000120.1 GCA_028287975.1 Mucilaginibacter sp.
CTTCGGCGATTGATTTCTTAGCCTCGTTTAAAACACCGTTTATATAAGATTTTTGGGCGTTAACCAAACGCTCGATACGTGGTTTCAATTCATAAAACTCGTGCTCATCACCACGCGGTATCGGGCCGGAAATAATTAAAGGTGTACGTGCATCGTCAATTAAAACCGAGTCAACCTCATCCACCATGGCATAATGCAGCTTGCGTTGTACCAGTTCTTCAGGGCTGCGTGTCATATTGTCACGCAGGTAATCAAAACCAAATTCGTTATTGGTACCAAATGTAATATCGGCTAAATATGCGGCACGGCGCTCTTCGCCATTTGGCTCGTGTTTATCAATACAATCAACAGATAAACCGTGGAACTCATACAAAGGCCCCATCCACTCCGAGTCACGGCGTGCCAGGTAATCATTCACGGTTACAATGTGTACACCTTGTCCGGCCAGCGCGTTCAGGTATGCAGGCAGCGTGGCTACCAGCGTTTTACCCTCGCCTGTTGCCATCTCAGAGATCTTACCCTGGTGCAATACAATACCGCCGATCAACTGTACATCATAGTGAACCATGTTCCAGGTAACTTCATTATCAGCAGCCAGCCACTTGTTGTGGTGAATGGCTTTATCACCTTTGATGATAACATTGCCCTTTTTAGCAGCAAGGTTACGGTCAAACTCAGTAGCAGTAACTTCAATAGTAGGATTATTGGTAAACCTGCGGGCAGTTTCTTTTACCACCGCGAAAGCCTCAGGCAACAGGTTTAACAGGATAACTTCCAATTCTTTATCCCTGTCTTTTTGCAGTTTATCCAGTTGGGTATACAGCTCAACCTTTTCGTGAACATCCATATCCGGGTTGTTCTCGGTTTGCTCTTTAATTGCCTGTATCTCCTCATCAATGTGGGCCAAACCCTCTTTGATGGTTTCTTTAAATGTTAACGTTCTGGCTCTTAGCTCGTCGTTAGTTATCTGGTCAAGTTTGGCAAATTCTGCTTTTACTTTTTCAACCAAAGGCAGTATCGCCTTTACATCCCGTTCTGATTTGCTTCCGAAAAGCTTACTTATAAAGTTTAACATATTTAGTTTTATCTGATGGCATAAACTCAATAATTACGCCATTGTAATTTCAAGGTCATTATGGCAGTAAAGGTACGTTTTTGAGGCGAAAGGGAAAAGTAGAAAAGGTTAAAGGTTGTTAAGTAAGAACCTATTTAGCGTAATAAATGTGGCGCTCGGTTATCCTTTCGAACTTTCCATCAACATATTCTTTTTTGACAAGCCAATTAAGTTTATTATCCAGTTTGGGATAGGTGTAACTATGGATATACGTTTTCATAAGCGCTTTAATGTTATTGTAAGTTCCGCGGTAGAACATACGCTCCTCTTTGATGGTGTTGCCGTTATCATCATAAGTAAAGTATGTTTTTGAAGGTATGATGCCTAAATTCCCTTCAGCGTCATCCAGCTCAACAAGATTACCTTTGGTGTTATAGTTATAGTTGTGCCTGCGTATCATCTGTAAAGTTCCGATATAGAAGCTACTGTCTTTGAGTATCCTTCCTGACCGGTCAAGATCAAAAGCATCTACAAAATCAGTCGGAGAATCGGGCCTGGTTTTACCGGTCCAATGACGATCAACTTTAACCCATCGATAACCTGGTGAATAAGTATAAAATATCATTGAACCCGGGTTAAGCGTACCGGTTCTATTGTCTTTTTCCTCAATTTTCTTTTGCTGTATATAACTCTCATCATCATAGGTATAAACAGTTACTAATGTAAAGTAGCTATCCATAGAATGTTCGGTGGATTTTATTACCTGGCCCTTAGCATTAAACATATAGACAAACCTATCAAAAAAGCGCCTGCCTGTTGTGTCGTTATCGTTAAACTCATACATGATTTCAACCACGCTGTCTATTTTGCCTTTAGGTTTAGAATCCTTATATGAGTCGCCAATAAATTGCCCAAATACGGCCATACGAGTCGTTAACAAGAACACACAGGTTAGAAATAGGTTAAAAGATTGACGGTTCATATTATTTATAATAGGTTATGCGCCGATGAATGGTATCCTGCCAGTGAATTGAATCATCAATTTCATAACCATTTACAAAGTCAACTGCTTTCTGCGTCCAGTTGTGCATTTTGTCGTAGTTAGAATATTTAAAAATAGACCTTTTTGAATAGTCCCGCCCGGGGGCGCGGATAACTTCTACTTCATCCCCGTTGCTGTCGTATTTATAGCTTGATCTATTCGCTGGCCTACTGTCGTTATAATCTGTTTCGCCAATCAAATAGCCTTTGCTATTATATTGATAATCAAATCCAGTTTCCTGGCGTTCTAAATTTTTAAGCTTATACACACCGCATTGAATCATCTGCCTTGATTTATTAAATCGCATTTCAAAAACTTTGGTCGAGTCGTAAGGGCTCGCGCGTATGGCATACCCTGATTTTATTGGCAAATAGTGATAGAGAATCTTTCCGGGTTTACCACCATTTGATGCATATGTGCGCGAAACTAATTTACCGGCTGTGTTATAGATGTATATCACCTTCGTCGTGTCACGTTTTTTTATGCCGGTATGCAAGTCCACAAAATATCGATACATGTCACATTTTATAAGTTGCCCATGCCTGTTATAAACATACAGATAGGTTTCAGCACCTTCGTATGGATACCGATAAATCAACACTGAATCAACTTTTCGTTTTGGTTTGGCTCCGTGGAATATTTCAAATGGGTTTTCGAGTGCAGATTGAGCAAACGAAGAAACCTGCGCGGACGTCATCAGCAGTAAACAGGCAAAAATAAACTTGATAAATTGGCTCACAATGATGTTTTAGGTTTATTACCATCTAATTTATAAAATATTACAACCTATCTCCAAATAATTATCTTTGCCCGCATGAATATCCTGATACTCGGTTCAGGCGGAAGGGAAAGCGCCTTCGCCTGGAAATTAGCGCAAAGCCCAAAGTGCGACAAACTTTTTATCGCACCGGGTAATGCCGGCACCGGCCAATACGGCACCAATGTAAACATTGGCGTTAATGATTTTGAAGGCATCAAGCAATGTGTTTTAAGCAACGGTATTAACCTGGTATTGGTAGGCCCCGAAGAACCGTTGGTTAGGGGTGTTCATGATTTTTTCCTGGCGGATGATGAACTAAAAAACATCCCGGTTATCGGCCCGCAGCGCGAGGGCGCACAACTGGAAGGCAGTAAGGATTTCTCGAAACAATTCATGGCCCGCCATAACATCCCGGCGGCGGCATCGCAAACTTTTACAGCTGATACTTTACAGGACGGTTTAGCCTACCTGCCGACTATAGGCTTACCCATCGTATTAAAAGCCGATGGCCTGGCTGCCGGCAAAGGCGTGCTCATCTGCACCACGTTAGCCGAGGCCGAACAGGAACTCAAAGAAATGCTTACCGAAGCCAAATTCGGCGCGGCAAGCGCGAAGGTGGTGATCGAACAATTTTTGAGTGGCATTGAGTTATCGGTATTCGTACTGACTGACGGCGACAATTATAAAATACTGCCATCTGCAAAAGATTATAAGCGAATTGGCGAGGGTGATACTGGCCTAAATACCGGTGGCATGGGTTCGGTTTCGCCGGTGCCATTTGCGGATGCCGCGTTTATCAAAAAGGTTGAGGACCGGGTTATCATCCCAACGGTTGAGGGACTAAAAAGCGAAGGGATCCCTTACAAAGGTTTTATTTTTATCGGCCTGATGAACTGCGGCGGCGACCCCTACATGATAGAATACAACTGCCGTATGGGCGACCCGGAAACCGAAAGTGTACTACCACGCATAGAAACCGACCTGGTTGATTTACTACTTGGCGTAGCCAATGGCAACCTTAACGAAGTTGAACTGATCATATCTGATAAAATTGCCGCTACAGTTGTTTGCGTGGCAGGCGGTTATCCCGGCGAATATTTAAAGGGTAAAGCGATAACCGGCATGGAGAATGTCCGTGGCTCACATGTGTTCCAGGCAGGCACTACCCAAAGCGGTGACGATGTTCTGGCTACAGGCGGCAGGGTGTTAGCCATTACTTCACTACAGGATAATCTATTCGACGCGTTGCAACAAGCCACCGCCGATGCCAGCCGGATCTATTATGATGGCTGCTATTTTAGGAAAGATATTGGGTTTGATTTGATATAAAAATCCCCCTTTTGTCATTGCGAGGAGGAACGACGAAGCAATCGCACGCTGCTATGTCTACGCCTTTCTCCTTGCGATTGCCACGCTACGCTCGCAATGAACTGTAATAAAGAAAAGAGGCTGTATCAAAAGTCTTAAACCTAAATGGCATTCAAAATAATATTTGCCCTCTGTGATCTTAGTGTCTTCTTTGCGAACTCTGCGGTTTCTTTTTAACCACAAAGCACGCAAAGAAGGCGCAGAGAAACACGGAGTTTCTA
>JAQBOP010000169.1 GCA_028287975.1 Mucilaginibacter sp.
ATGAAGTAGTGATGCCGGTAGAGAAGATGATTGCAGTTGCTATGATTAATTTTTTCATGATCGTTATTTTTTGTATTGATTAAGGATATATAGTTTGTTAATTGGTTATAATTAGAATTTATCAGCAGTACCTAAAGTGTTTTTCTCACCTGTTTTATCAGCAGTACCTAAAGTATTTTTTTCACCGTTTCTGTCAGCAGTACCCAAAGTATTTTTTTCGCCTGTTCTATCAGCAGTACCTAAAGTATTTTTTTCGCCAGTTCTGTCAGCAGTACCAAGTGTGTTTTTCTCGCCTGTTCTGTCAGCAGTACCTAAAGTGTTTTTTTCTTTAACAGTAGTAGCAGCAAATGAAGTAGTGATGCCGGTAGAGAAGATGATTGCAGTTGCTATGATTAATTTTTTCATGATCGTAATTTTTGTATTTGTTAAGGATATATAGTTTGTTAATTAAGTTTAATTAGAATCTGTCAGCGGTACCTAAAGTGTTTTTCTCGCCAGTTTTATCAGCAGTACCCAAAGTATTTTTTTCACCGTTTCTGTCAGCAGTACCAAGTGTGTTTTTCTCGCCAGCTTTATCAGCAGTACCTAAAGTATTTTTTTCACCTGTTTTATCAGCAGTACCCAAAGTGTTCTTTTCGCCTGTTCTGTCAGCAGTACCAAGTGTGTTTTTCTCGCCTGTTGTTGCAAATGATGATGTAGCTACGCTTGTTGATAAGATAATTGCTACAGCAATGATTATTTTTTTCATGATGTTAATTTTTTAAGTGTTAATATTTTTTGTGTGTGTGACTTGTTTATGCATGTTAATTAGTCGGCAGTAGCCAAAACAGTTCTGGTGTCCATCATAACTTTCGCTACAGATGCTGTTGCTTGTTTTTCTGGTGTCGAAGTCTTTAAAAATGACAGTACACCTACTGATAAAACGATTGCTGCGGTTAAGATTACTTTTAACATGATATTGATATTTAGTGTGCGTTGATATTTAATTGAGTTATGGGTTGATTTTTTTCACTTAATCGGCAGTTGCCAATACATTTTTTGTTAAAAACGGACTATCTGAAAACACCGTTAAAGTTGCTCGTATATTGTCTTTTTTTGCACATGATGATAGGATGCCAAGTGACAAAGTGATGATTGCTGTTAAGATGAAATTTTTCATAATTGTTATTTTTTTAAATTAATTATAAAATAAATTTTATAAAAGTTATACGTGTTAATTATTAGTTAATAATGATTGCATATTTATATGTTTTGCTTTTGCAATCTGGCCGTTTTTATCGGGCGCTTAACTGGTGTTTTTCCTTACGTCTTCCTTTTATTTTTTTCTATATTTTAAATAATTAAGTGAATAATATCATTAATTTACAGTATTATACTAATTGATAGTCAAATACTTAACAAACAAAGATAAATATGTTTGTCTAATTACAAAGCAAACTTTTAAAAAGTTTTCAACACAAAAAACACACTTTTTTATCTGAATAGGAAATATATAATGTATTATTCTTAACTTTCACCATAATTCAACGTAAGAGTGTTTTAATGGAGAAAACCTGCGCATTATTGTTTTTTATATTGGTTACTTACACTGTTTACGCAAAGCAAGTTACAGAAGTTGCAGGAAAAGATTCGACGGAGGTTATCGCATTAAATAAGAACGGATATGACAACCGTTTAACAAGCCCGAAAGAGACAGTTGCAGATGCCGACCGTGCGCTGGCGCTAGCCACAAAGATCGATTATAAGCGCGGTATTGCCGAGGCTTACAGGGTAAAGGGTATTGGCGAATATTATTTGAACCGGCAGGACAGCGCTTTAAGCCGGTATTTTGACGCTTTAAATCAATTTGAGTTAATAAAAGATGAACGTGGCCGTGCCGAGGTTTTTAATAACATTGGTAACCTTTACCAAATGGTTGATTATGAAAAAGCCCTGAATAACTTTAACTCATCGCTGGCCATAGCCCAGCAATTTAAAATGGAAACGCTTATTGCCAAACTGTATTTAAATATCGGGAATATTTATAACCGCAAAAACATGTACAGTAATGCGCTAAACTATTACGATAAGAGCTACGCGTTATTTACCAAATTAAATAAGCAAAGTAACACAGTCTTCCTGGTTCAGTGTCTTGAAAATGTTGGTGTTATTTATTACAATCAGCGTGATTTTGTTAAAGCAAAAAAATACCTGATAGATGCCCATGACAAGGCTAAAAACCTGGACATGAACTCGTCAGTAGCGGCTATTAACTTAACACTGACAGACCTTTATGTGTCAGAAGGTAATTTTGCCGAGGCAGAAAAATATTTGCAGGAAGGAAGGAACTACTCCAATCTTATCAACAACGAAAAGGATCTTTATGATTATAAGCACACTGCTTATAAGATGGAACTTAAGCGGCAAAATTATAAATCGGCTTTAGAATACCTCATTAATATTTACCAGGATGACAGTACCAATTACCGGTCGAACGTATCGGATAAATTAAATTTCCTGTTGCTGGAGCAAAAGCGAATTGTTGCCGCGGTATCTGCCCAGAAGAAATTAGAACTCTCGAGGGTAATATTTTGGTCAATAACCATAACCGCGGGTTTATTAGTAGTTGTTATTGTATTACTGGTAGGCAGTGTAAGACGTAAAGCTACCACAAATTCGCAGCTACAGGAACTTAACAGTGAGATCTCGCGACAGAAGGACAACCTTGACCGCATAAACCACCACCTTGAAGAGATCATTGACGAACGAACGAAGGATCTGCAGGTGAAAAACAAAAAATTATCAGAATACTCGTCCTACCTTTCACATCAAATACGCGGGCCTATAGCCACCCTAAAGGGCTTGATGAACCTTGAAAGAGAAGGTTTGGTAGACCAGCTTGAATGTATTAATATGATGGACAAATGCGTATCAGAAATTGATGAAAAGATCATTGAAATGAGCGATATGCTTCATGATCCCGGCCGGACAGGTTTTTAACCGCCCCACATCAGTTACATCGGAAAATCAGCATGGATCCGGGGCTCTAATAAGCCCAGGTACACACAATACCACGATATCATTTGCAGGATAAGTAGCTGCCTGTGTTTTTGATAGCCTTCGGTTTCAAAAGCAAATATCTTCTTTCCGGCAGTTACAAAAAACCCCACTTCGCCTTTACTGGGCTTAAATGTTGGCCTTACACTTTCAAAAGCTTTTACCTTTAGTTTACTCTTCGAGTCGTGGATCGTCGCCGCTATTGGCTTCTTCGTATGGGATATTGCTATTAAGTAATTTGACATAATGGTAGATATTTGTACCTGTCATGTTACAATTTTTGCTCCAAACAGCTGTATGATAAAAGCATAGCGAAAAAAATGACATTTATTTCGCTATGCTTTTAATTTTATTTACCAGGGATTAAAATTTTAATTAAAAATAAAAAATTCTGGAACGGCTTTTAAATTTTTAACGGAGAGAGTGTCGTATTTATCAAACGTTTTGTACAGCAATTATATTCTTACAGGTTTCGCGTTGCGCAATTCTTCGTAAAGTAAGATCACTTTGCGCTGTAAATTTACAATCTCTGCCTCACGGTCAACCAGTTTTTTCTGTACGATGCTTAAATTTGAAGGTTGTTGTTCAACATCTTCAGCATCCATTGACAATAATTGCACAACATCAATTTCATAAATATTGGCAATTTGTTCAAGCCTTGACAAGTTAATGTCAGTAACACCGGTTTCAATTTTTGAAAAGGCAGGGATCGAGATCCCTAAACGGTTAGCCACATCCTCCTGGCTCCATCCGTGTTGGTGACGAAAGGTCCTGATGTTTTTACCAATCGTTTTGTTTGTTTTCTTCTTAAGGCTATCAATCATTTCAGTATAGTTAAAATTGTCGCGGTGATAACTATAATCCAAAACACATGCCACAAGCTAAGAAGCAACTATTTAGCTTCAAAGCATGAAAAGTATAATTAACTGTTAATTTAAAATGGGGAATTTATTCCACAAAAATGTGGGGATTGCTATTAATTATTGGTTTATTATACTAAGCTTCGCAAACTTTAACAACAGTTGTTTTTGGCCAATTTCTTTAAAGAAAATGGTTGCCTTGATATCCGGCTTGTTGCCTTCAAGGCTTATTACCTTGCCAAAGCCAAAACGTTCGTGCTCAACTTCCATACCTACCTGCAGGTTTGAGGTGTCAGACTGTTTAAAACCTGCTGATGGCACGTGTGCCTTAGCCAATATGGAAGTGGTTTTAACAGGCGCTGATGCCGGTTTTGGCTTAGGTTTTGAAAATTTATCGTCCGTACGGCTCCATGCAGAACGCTCATCGTCATAATTAAGGCTGCCAACGTTGTTAACCGGTTTCGCGGTAAAATCAAGCTCAAGGTACTGTGCGTCAATTTCATCTAAAAAACGGCTTGGCTCGCAGCTTATCAATGTGCCAAACTTAAACCGTGATGTAGCATAACTTAAAGATAATTTTTGCTCGGCACGGGTTACGGCTACATAAAACAGGCGGCGTTCTTCTTCAAGATCGGTGCGCGAGTTAAGCGCCATTTGCGACGGGAACAGGTTCTCTTCCAGTCCCACCACATATACCTGCGGAAACTCTAATCCTTTGGATGAATGTATGGTCATTAAAGATACCGTGTCGGCATCTTTATTCTTGTCGTTATCGTCGTTTGTTAGCAGGGCAATGTCCTGCATGAACACATCAAGGCCCTTTTCTTCAATATCCTCACGCTCGCTAAATTCTTTGATACCGTTTAACAACTCCTGGATATTTTCATAACGGTTAAGGCCCTCAACAGATTTATCCTCATAAAGATCTTTTAAAAGGCCTGAGTGCTGCGCAATGTATAAAGCGGCCTCATAGGCGCTCTGAGTTTTTGTAAGCACCTGGAAGCTCTGTATCATCACCGCGAAGCCCGTAACCGAAGCGGATACACGGCCTTCTAAATATTTTTCGGGGGCTTTAATCACCTCCCATGGAGTGATAATATTTTCATCTGAACTATGCTGGTCGGCAGCTACAATGATCTTATCGATAGTGGTATCGCCAATGCCACGGCGCGGATAGTTGATCACCCGTTTTAAAGCTTCCTCGTCATTAGGGTTAAAGGTGAGCCTGAAATAAGCTATCAGGTCCTTGATCTCTTTACGCTGATAGAACGAAAGACCACCATAAATTTTATACGGCGTACCCATTTTACGCAAAGCCTCCTCCATAGAGCGTGATTGCGCGTTGGTGCGGTACAGAATGGCAAAATCGTTCCACCGCATGCCTTTTGTAGTGCGTTGGTGCATTATTTCTTCGGCAACCAGTTTACCTTCCTCGTTATCGCTGAAGGCGCGCATGACCTTTATTTTATCGCCATTTTCTTTTTCAGAAAATACATTTTTTTTAAGCTGTTCCTTATTATTGGCGATGATGCTGTTGGCAACATTTACAATGTTTTGGGTCGACCGGTAATTCTGCTCCAGTTTAAATATTTTCAGATCAGGGTAATCCTTCTCGAAGTTTAAAATGTTCTGGATATTGGCCCCGCGGAAAGCATAGATACTTTGCGCGTCGTCGCCAACCACGCAAATGTTTTCGTTTACAGCGGCCAGTTTCTTTACGATCAGGTATTGCGAAAAGTTGGTATCCTGGTACTCGTCCACCATCAGGTATTTAAACTTGTGCTGATACTTGTTAAGTACCTCTGGATATTGTTTAAGCAACTCGTTAGTTTTAAACAACAGATCGTCAAAATCCATAGCCCCGGCACGGTAACAACGCTGCACATAAGTTTCGTATATCTTGCCCAGCATTGGCCGGTTTGATGAAATATCATCAGCCTGGATCTGGTCATTATTGGCATATTCCTGCCACGATACCAAATTGTTTTTTGCCGCCGAAATGCGGTTAAGCACAAAGTTTACGCTGTACAGTTTATCATCCAGGTTCATCTCTTTTAAGATGGCGCGCAGTACACTTTTACTGTCGTCGGTATCGTAAATGGTGAAGTTATTGGGATAGCCAATTTTATCGGCTTCAACGCGTAATATTTTCGAAAAGACAGAGTGGAAGGTACCCATCCAGATGTTTTTGGCTTCGGGCCCAACCAGGTGGTTGATCCGTTCGCGCATTTCGCGCGACGCCTTGTTGGTGAACGTTAATACCAGTATGTTAAACGAGTCGACACCATTACGGATAAGGTGCGCGACACGATAAGTAATAACCCGGGTTTTGCCCGAACCCGCGCCGGCAATGATCATTACCGGGCCTTTTATTTGTTTAACTGCTGCCTGTTGTTCGGGGTTTAATCCTTCTAAATAATCCAATGCTGTTCCCTCTTTTCTGTGAGCAGCGAAATTAAGG
Organism: Mucilaginibacter sp.; assembly: GCA_028287975.1. Lineage (GTDB taxonomy): Bacteria > Bacteroidota > Bacteroidia > Sphingobacteriales > Sphingobacteriaceae > Mucilaginibacter. The sequence continues at coordinate 6,358 of JAQBOP010000169.1, forward strand.
TTTTACGGTGAAAGCGGAAAACTAAAAAGGTAAAACGCCGCGGAAAAATAGCCTATTCTTAAATTGGCAGCGCGGTTGACTCACCCGCTCTGCGCTTCGCTGGAGCACCCTCTCTTCGCTGCGCGGAAAGAGGGTTTATATATTCAAACTATTTTAAAAGTAATTGCCCTCTTTATCGCTTGCGAAAGAGAGGGCAGACAAGCGGAGCGATGTCGGGTGAGTCCCCGCCGATGCTTTAAATCCACCGGATGTTTGCACACACCAACCAATTATTTACATTTGATAACCAATCACTTTAAACTTATGCGCAATCTTACCAAAGCCCTGCTATTGCTCTTATCAATAATTACAATACAACGCGGGTATGCCCAAACCAGTTACGAGCTAAACTCCGGCTGGAAGTTTAAAGCGATAGGTAGTGTAACCGATAAAGGCGAAGCAATATCAACTACCAACTACGCGCTTAACGACTGGCAGCCTGCCGTAGTGCCCGGCACGGTACTTACATCGCAAATAAAAAATAAAAATGTGCCCGATCCTTTTTACGGGATGAACAATAAGCGGATCCCTGATATCTATAAAACAGGCAGGGATTATTATACCTATTGGTTTGTAAAGAATTTTAAGGAGGTCAGGCCGCAGGCGAACAACCAGGTTTACCTGAACTTAAGGGGCGTGAATTACAGCTATAACGTGTTTTTAAACGGGCACCAGCTAAATGATCAATTAAACCAGGGCATGTTTCTGCGCCGCAGTTATAACATTACCAAATGGCTGGCAAAAAATGGCGCTAACCGGTTAGCGGTTATTGTTTACCCGCCCGACCCGGTTGGCAACCCTAACGGTGGCCAGGGCGGCGACGGTACCATTGCCAAAAACGTGAGTATCCAATATACCGCGGGCTGGGACTGGATCCAACCTATCCCCGACAGGAATACCGGCATTTGGGATAAAGTGACCATTGAGAAAACAGGCTCGGTGCGTATTACCGATCCGCATGTGGTTACACTGGTGCCTGGTAAAAGGTCTCCATCGGCGGGCCAGGAGCCTGCAATTATACAAGTGTCGGCACATTTACAAAACGCTACAGGTAAAGCCGTTACCGGCGTTTTAAAATATAACTTGGATGGCAAGCCGGTATCAAAAAAAGTAACCTTAAAGCCTTGGACATCAGCCGATGTGCAGTTAAGCGACTATTCGCTTAAAAATCCAAAGCTATGGTGGCCAAATGGTTACGGGCCGCAAAATTTATATCATTTAAATCTGCAATTTGTAACCGCAGCCAATAAAATATCCGACCAGAAAAATATTGAAGTGGGAGTGCGCCAGTTAACCACCGAATGGAACAGCCATACCCAAAGCCGCCAGGTAAATGTTAACGGGCAAAAGATCTTTATTAAAGGCGGAAACTGGATCGTGTCGGACGAACTGTTGCGTTTTACAAAGGCGCGGTATGATGCCGAGGTGCGTTTTCACCGGGATATGAACCTTAACCTGATCCGCGTTTGGGGCGGCGCGCTGATTGAGCGCCCTGAGTTTTATGAGGCTTGCGATAAATATGGCATTTTGGTTTTCCAGGATATGTGGGGATCGGGCGATTGTAATGGCCGCTGGCAGGACCCTAAAAAGTTGGAAGACCAGGCTACCCGCCGCAAATACCCGGACAACCATGCGCTGTATATCCGCTCGATAGCAGATCAGATCAAGATGATCCGTAACTACGCCTCGTTGGCGATATGGTGCGGCGGCAACGAAATTACCCAGCCTGATGATATCTTGGCGGCTGTACGCGATACCTTGATGCCCAAACTGGATAACACCCGCTGGTTTGTTGATTTTTCAAATTCGCTTGATATGTCAAAGACAGAAAAAGGAACCAATGGCGATGGGCCTTACGGGATACAGCCCTTATCTGTTTTCTGGGCCAAGCGGACCTATCCTTTTAATTCGGAAGTTGGATCTGTGGGGATAGGGGATTATGAATCGCTTAAAAGGTTTATGCCTGCTGTCGATATGGTGGTGCCCG
>JAQBOP010000386.1 GCA_028287975.1 Mucilaginibacter sp.
AAAGTCCGTCAGGTAAGATCAGGCGGACCAAGGTTTCGTAGGCATTGCTCAAGTGAAAAAGTATTTATTTGCTATCGCAAAACAAATACTTTTTTCTATCCCCCACAAGAATTCGGATTGATCCTAAATTTCGTCTTCGCGTATATGGCTCATTTAAAGCAGGTTCTTCTGAAAAACAAAAGAGGCATACCCGAATTGAATCTCGAATATGCCTCTTTGTCTCGTTGGGTAGCGGGAGCAGGACTCGAACCTACGACCTTCGGGTTATGAGCCCGACGAGCTACCAACTGCTCCATCCCGCACTATTTTTGTTGGTATTGCATAACGGACATAAACCCGAAATGTTTGTTGCAATTAGCAAAAAAGCGTTTTGTGCCTCCTTTTAATTGGACTGCAAAGATATAATTCGTTTCTTTGCAGTCCAAATATTATTTTAATTATTTTTCAATGGGTCATAAGGCGGGTTTTGTAAGCATAATTGGTAAGCCAAACGCGGGTAAGTCAACCCTGATGAACGCGCTTGTTGGCGAAAAAATGTCTATCATCACCCCAAAAGCCCAAACCACCCGTCACCGTATTTTGGGTATTGTTAATACGGACGACTACCAAATCGTTTTTTCTGACACCCCCGGGATCATCAAACCACATTATGAGCTGCATGAGCGCATGATGCACCAGGTAGAGGGTTCTATAGAAGATGCCGACCTGATCTTGCTGGTTACAGATATCTACGAGGAGTATGACGAGGAGGATGTAATTAAAAAGCTGGCCGGATCACAAGCGCCATTATTAGTGCTGATCAACAAGATCGATCAAAGCGATGAAGAGGCCGTAAAGAAGAAGATCGATTACTGGCAGGAAAAGCTGAACCCTAAAGCTATTTTCGCGATATCTGCCCTGCATGGCCATAACGTTATCGCTGTAATGAATTTTGTGATAGAGCATTTGCCCGAGCATCCAGCTTATTACGAGAAAGACGCTTTAACAGACCGTAACGACAGGTTCTTCGCTTCAGAAATGATCCGTGCGCAGATCCTGAAACAATATAAAAAAGAGATCCCATACAGTGCCGAGGTAATTGTGACCGCTTTTGTTGAGGGCGAGAAACTGCACCGCATCAGCGCCGAAATTATTGTAGAGCGCGATAGCCAAAAGAATATCATTATTGGCGAGGGCGGTAAAATGCTTAAGATAGTAGGCACTTATGCCCGTCGTGATATGGAAGACTTTTTCCAAAAGAAGGTCTTCCTGGAGATGTTTGTAAAAGTAATACCCGACTGGCGCAGCAAAAAAAATTACCTCAAAAAATTTGGGTACGAATAACGTTTAGAATCAAGATGTAAGAATCAAGATTCAAGACACAATAATTTATAATAACTGTATATTAGAATTGAGGAATATCGGGGCGACAAATGTCTTGATTCTTGTCTCTTGATTCTTGAATCTATAAAACATGAGTAACATAGTAGCCATAGTTGGCCGCCCGAATGTAGGCAAATCAACTTTATATAACCGTTTAACCGAAACCCGCAAAGCTATTGTGGACGATTTTAGCGGCGTAACCCGCGACCGTCATTACGGTACTTCTGAATGGACGCACCACGAGTTTACCGTTATTGATACCGGTGGCTATGTAGCAAACTCTAACGATGTGTTTGAGGCAGCTATCCGCGAGCAGGTGGTTATCGCTATTGAAGAAGCTTCAGTCATTTTGTTTTTAGTAGATGTCACCACTGGTATTACCGACCTTGACGACGAGATTGCAACCATACTGCGTAAAGGCAACAAACCTGTATTTGTAGTGGTGAATAAAGTTGACAACAACAGCCAGCAATCAGACGCTACAGTGTTTTACAGCTTAGGTTTAGGGGAGATCTATAATATCTCATCCATGACAGGCTCGGGCACAGGCGAACTGCTAGACGAAATGGTTAAACATTTTGATGAAGAAAAACTGGAAGAAAACACCCGCCCAAAATATGCCATTGTAGGCCGGCCTAATGTGGGTAAATCATCCATCATCAATTCGTTAATTGGCAAGGACCGTAACATTGTAACCCCTATTGCCGGCACCACGCGCGATTCTATCCATATCCATTATAACCAGTATGGTCATGATTTTATGCTGATTGACACTGCCGGGATGCGTAAAAAAACCAAGGTTAAAGAGAACATAGAGTTTTACTCGGTGATGCGTACCATTAAGGCCCTGGAAGAGGCCGACGTAGTTATCCTGATGATAGATGCCGTTGAAGGTATTGAGTCGCAGGATATCAATATTTTCCACCTGGCCGAAAAGAATAAGAAGGGCGTAATGATCGTGGTAAACAAGTGGGACCTGATAGAAAAGAATAATAAAACCACCAAGGTTTTTGAAGAAATGATCCGCGAGAAGCTACAGCCATTTACAGATGTCCCTATCGTTTTTACATCAGTGACCGAAAAACAGCGTGTGCTAAAAGTGATCGATGTGGCCAACCAGGTTTATCAAAACCGCGCCCGCAAGATCTCCACCTCTAAATTAAACGAGATCATGCTGCCAATTATAGAGCACTATCCCCCGCCATCGTTAAAAGGCAAATACGTTAAAATAAAATACATCACCCAAATAGCAGGCACATCGCCCATGTTCGCATTTTTTTGCAACCTGCCGCAATATGTTAAAGAGCCTTACTATCGCTTTATCGAGAATAAGCTAAGAGAGAATTTTGAATTTAGCGGCGCGCCTATACAGGTTTGGTTCAGGCAGAAGTAGTTTGAGATATGCAGATGTGCAGATGATGAATTGCCGGCCAATCTTGTAAGGCTATTTGCTCATCTATTTTACATCTCATCTGCACATTTGCACATCAGCATATTTGCACATCTAATTAACCGCTTCCACCGCTTTTTTTAACGCAGGGTCATTGGCGTTTACGGTTTTAAAGTAGGCTTCGTCGCCCCATTTAAAACGTGCGGCGTAGGCTTTAAGCAGGGTTTTGATATTTTCTTTGGCCACAAATACCTCACGCGCGTCCAGATCTTTTACCGTGTGGGATGAGTACAGGATAAAGTTGCCAAAGTCGGCATCGGTAACCGTATAATGGTTACAAAAACTATCGGCAGTATATTTGCCCAGCATGGGTTGCATATGGTCAATTACATAAGCAGAAAAAAGCTGCTTGTTGTTTAACACACGCGCTACGTAGGTGTTTTGTGCGGTATCTTCAGGAACGAAGATATCCGGCATAATGCCACCGCCGCTAAACACCTTGCGGCCCAATGCGGTATGGAAGTTGCCCGGTTTACGAAAAGCACTGTCCTTTAGATTACTTTCTTCAGAAAACAGCTCGCCTTTTTGCATCCGCTGTGCAAGTTCATTACGATAGCTCTCTACACCTTGACTGTAAGATTTCTGAATGGAGCGTCCCGAAGGGGTGTAATACCTGGCCACGGTTAAATTTATTGCAGAGCCATCGCCAAACGGAAACTGTTCCTGCACCAGCCCCTTGCCAAACGACCGGCGGCCAACTATCACAGCACGGTCCAGATCCTGCAACGCGCCTGCCAGGATCTCGCTTGCAGATGCTGAGTACTCATCGATCAGCAAAGCCAGCTTTCCCTGTTGGAAATTGCCGGAATCGGTAGCAAAATAATCGGTGCGGGGTTCGTGTACGCCCTTGGTATAAACAATCAGTTGTTTTTTGGTCAAAAACTCGTCAGCAAGGGCGGTCGCTGTATTTAAGTAACCGCCGCCATTGCCGCGGATATCCAACACCAGTTTTTGCAAACCATTGGTTTTTAACTTCCCTAATGATTTACGAAAATCAGCATCGGTAGTCGAGGCAAATTTGCTTATTTTAATATAACCTGTAGTCGGGTTAAGCATATAAGCCGCATCAAGGCTGCTCAGGTCAACATGGTCGCGCTTTACATTATAAAACCTGGTGGTTTTGCTACCTGACGGGATAATAGCCATAAGCAATTGTGAGTCTTTTGCGCCCCTGAAAGCCTTGCTGACCTTTGCAATATTTAAACGTGTCCCGGCAAAATTCTGATGGTCAACCCCGATCACTTTATCACCGGGCCTGATGCCAGCTTTATAGGCCGGGCCGTTATAATTAGCCTGGGTAATAACCAGCGTATCGCGCAGCAAAATATATTCGACACCTATGCCCGTAAAACCGCCCTCAAGGCGTTCATTGATAGATATAGCTTGTTGGGCAGGTAAATAAACAGAATGCGGGTCGAGATTTTGCAGCAGGTTATTTACGGTTGAGCCTTCAATGCTATCCACATTTACAGAGTCGACATAGTTATGCCTTACCAGGTCTAAAACCTTGGATACTTTGCTCTGGTCAAAATCGATGTGTTCGGCAAGGTGGTTATCGCTTATAAAAAGGCCGATAGTAACGCCTGCCAAAACAAGAATAACAGACCTGAAAATTATAGCCGCCGCTTTTTTCATAAACTAATGATCATACAAAGTTACTGATTTGGCACGATAGCGCTAAGCGATTTTATAACTTGTTGAATTAAGAGTAATCGCCAATAATTAACCACTTTCAAATATTTTACCGATTTTTGACGAAAATTGACGGAAAATGCAAATTAGTACCGAAAAAGAGTCGCATTATAACCACCTGGAACAGATGAGCGTGACCGAGATCCTTCAAAATATAAACAAAGAAGATCAGACGGTCGCGGTGTCGGTTAACAAGGCTTTGCCGCAGATAGAAAAGCTGGCCACGGTAGTTGCCGAACGGATGAAAGCGGGTGGACGTTTGTTTTACATAGGCGCCGGTACCAGCGGACGGTTGGGTGTGGTTGATGCTTCAGAATGCCCGCCGACTTTCGGTGTACCGTTTGACTGGGTGGTAGGGATCATAGCCGGTGGCGACGGCGCTATCCGTAAGGCAGTCGAGTTTGCAGAGGATGATACCGAACAAGCCTGGAAGGACCTGCTGGCATTTGATATTAATGACAAAGATGTGGTGGTGGGTATAGCGGCATCGGGCACTACGCCGTATGTTATCGGCGGATTAAAAGCCGCCAATCAAAATAAAATAGTTACCGGTTGCGTTGTGTGTAATAGTGGCAGCCCTGTGGCAGCCGAAGCCAATTATCCCGTAGAAGTTGTTACCGGCCCCGAGTTTTTAACAGGTAGTACCCGTATGAAGGCGGGCACCGCGCAAAAGCTGGTATTGAATATGTTAACCACCGCGGTCATGATAAAACTGGGCCGGGTTAAGGGGAATAAAATGGTAGATATGCAACTGTCGAATAATAAACTGGTAGACCGCGGCATCAAAATGGTAATGGCCGAAATTGGAGTTGACGAGACAACCGCCGCAGACCTACTGAAGAAAAACGGAAGCGTAAGAAAAGCAGTAGATTTTTACAATCAAAATAAATAAAGCCCCACCCAACCCTCCCCGGTAGGGAGGGCTTGAATGAGGGAAAGTAATATTAACAAAAGAAAGTCTCCCCTACCGGGGGAGATTTAGAGGGGGCCAAATGCACGAAATAGAACCATATTATAAGTGGCGGGATGACTACATAGCAGCAGAGGACGAGTATTCGCCTTTTTATGCTACGCAGTATAGCGAGTTTGAATTTGATAAACAGGTTTATAATTTTCTGCTGCACCCGCAATGGGATTCGTTCGGCTCAAATACTTTGTACATGAAGGTATTGTATGCCGACTATGATCGCTCATACGCCATTATTGAATTTATCGGCGAGTGGAACGACGCGATCAACAACGATATCATGCTGTTAAAGCGCGAGATCATCGAACTAATGGTTGACAATGGTATAACGCAATTTATCCTGATAGGTGAAAACGTGTTGAACTTTCACTCATCCGACGATTGTTATTACGAAGAGTGGTTTCAAGATGTAGAGGACGGCTGGATTGCAGGCATCAACTTCAGGCCGCATGTTGTTGATGAGTTTAAGCGCAATAACATCGATTATTACATCAACTTCGGCGGTGAGTTGGACGATCTGAACTGGCGCGCCTTAAAGCCGGTGCAGCTATTTAAAAAAGTTGAGGAGCAGCTAACCAAAAGGCTGGGTTAAATATAAGATTTGAAATATAGTATTGAGATTGTAACATTTAAACTATTTCTCTCATCTCATGTCTCAAATCTCGTATCTATAAAGTAAATTCGTATAATATTAAAATAGAATAAATAAAAATGGAAAATAATAATCCAAATTACGTTTATGATAACGTAATACAAGTTAACGAGGCTGATGCATCTCGTAAATTTCTTGCAAATGTATTTTTATGGATGTTTGTGGCATTGGGCATATCAGCGATCTGCGCCTATGTTTTTGCTAACGACCCATCACTATATGCAATGTTAAGAGACCCCGAAACAAATCGCAGTACCGGGTTAGGTACTATTGTAATGTTTGCACCACTTGCTTTTATATTGCTGATCTCATTTGGGTTTAACCGATTATCATACGGTGTTTTAGCGCTACTGTTTATTGCTTATGCCGTTGTAATGGGGATTAGTTTAAGCTATATATTGTTTATTTACACAGCAGGATCTGTATTAAGTGTATTTATCACATCCTCGTTGCTATTTGGTGTAATGGCAGTTGCCGGCTACACCACCCACCAGGATCTTACCAAATTTGGTTCGTTAATGATCATGTTATTGATCGGTATAGTCATTGCCAGCCTGGTAAACATGTTTATGCATAGCAGTGGGTTAGATAAAATAATCTCTTATGTTGGCGTGGCCGTGTTTGTAGGCCTTACAGCTTATGATGTGCAAAAGCTAAAAAATATTGGCGCAGGCTTAGAGTATGGCGATGCATCTGCTAAAAAGATGGCGCTAATGGGTGGTTTAACGTTATACCTTGATTTTGTAAATCTTTTCATAATGCTACTGCGCGTTTTCGGCAGAAGAAGATAATCGCACAAAAATATAAACTTGCCGGTAAGAAGATGTATAAGTTAATTTACAGATTGTTACCGGCATTTTTATGGGCAATAACTTTTACCGCGACAGCCCGGCAGCTTGACCTTAAGCGCACCCAACAAAAAGCTAAACAAGCCCTTGCCTTTTGCAAAGCAAAAGGGTACAGCACTAACTATTGCATTTTAATAGACATGAGTTTGCCATCAGGCATGAAACGCTTTATGGTTTGGGATTATCGCAAAAATGACGTTTTTATATCCGGGTTAATAAGTCATGGTTGCAGCAGATGGCCATGGTCGGCAACGTGGTCAAAAGATAAACCGGAGTTTAGCAATACCGATGGCAGTCATTGTACAGCGTTAGGCAAATACCAGGTAAATGGCCGTGCTTATAGCAACTGGGGCATCCATGTAAAATATTTTTTAACCGGATTGGATGCGACTAACAACAAAGCTTTAGGCCGGCAAATAGTATTCCATTCATGGGAATCGGTACCCGAACATGAAGTTTATCCTGAAGGTACACCCGAAGGCTGGGGCTGCCCGGCTATATCAAACAATACCATGAAAGTGGTTGATCCGCTGCTGCGCAAGCAAAAAAAGCATACGCTTTTATGGGTCTATAATTGAAGGGTTTGATTTAATTCATTCCCACATGCCCTTTAACCGAACCAAAGATCTTTTGCGAATCAAACCCTATACCGCTCTTAAACACGATCTCGGTTTTGCGGATGTTTTTTATGTCGGTGGTAATATCGCCATTAACTAAAACCAGGTCGGCATTTTTACCTGCTGCAATGGTTCCTATCTCATTTTGCCGGTTAAGGTAAATGGCGCCATTTAGTGTACAGATCTTTATGGCTTGCTCGGGTGTAAAACCCGCTTCGGCAAGCAATTCAATTTCGCGGTGGTTAGAATAACCGGCTATAACACGGCCTTCTCCGGTAGGGTCACTGCCGGCTAAAAGTACGCCGCCCATATCATAAAATTGTTTTTCCCAAAACAATTCTTGTTTAAATGCCGCGATACCGTTGTCGTCTTTACCTTGTAATGCCTGGCAAAGTTTTTCAAGCGGTTCTCTTATTTCGGAGATCAATGCGCCGCCTGCATCGCCAGGAAAAGCCTCGCGCCCTGTAATCGGCTCAAATACCGGCAGGGTTGAAGTAATAGCCACGTGTTTAGTGATAAGATATTGCATCAGATCTTTCATTTTCTGGCTCTTTAAAGGCAGATCCAATAAAGATTGAAATTGGCGGCGGTCGTCTATCTTATCCGGCACTTTTAAGCTGTCAAAGTCCGAGCTAACAGCAAAGCCGTGCTCCAGATTATCTATGCCCATTTCTGCGGCCTCGTGGTAGGTTACCGCGCCGATATGCCCCGTCACTTTTAAATTTCTTTTATGCGCTTCGGCTATCACAGCAGCCATGTCTGCACGGGTAGCGTGAACATATATTTTAAATGAGGTGCAGCCGCGGTCAGCCCAATAGTTCGCGGTCACAGCGGCGTCCTTAGGGCCGTTTATTGTACTTAGCGAAGGAATATCGTAGCCGGGGCCTTCCTCAAAGTAAGGCGCGGTAACATCCATATTGGGCCCTAACATCGTTCCTTCGCTTATCATTCTTTTTAAATTCAGATCTGTTTGCGGTTCAATACTGCCGCCGGTCCTGATGGTGGTTGCTCCTCCGGCCAGGTATAAACGCGGGAATGACCACGGCATTTCCGCGACATTAAAATGTTTGCCGGCCATAACTGTATAAAATAAATGTTCGTGCAGCATCACCAATCCAGGTATCAGGGTTTTAGCTGTGCCATCGATAATCTGGATCCCGGCAGGTATTTTGACTTTGTTGTAAGGCCCAACCTGCTCAATTTTACCATTAGCTACAATAACTGTTTCATCAGGCATAGCAGCATTTCCGGTTCCGTCAATAAGTTTGACATGCGTAATTGCAAAAGTCGGGGTATTGATCTTAATATACGCGGCCACATCAGGCGCGAATTTTTGAGGAAAGCATTTAAGCCCAAGGCATAAAAAAATAACGGCGGGCAGATAAGATTTTTTCATGCTTACAATTTAGTTATTTATAAATAATATAATGATAATAACCTAAATGTCAATTTATTGAAAGCCGGTTTTTCATGATGCAACAACGCTTGCACTTTACAACTTTATTACGCACCTTTGCATTGCTTATAGAGAAAGACGGAGGGATTAGACCCTGCGATGTCTTAGCAACCTGTTACTTAACAAGGTGCTACATTCTACTCGGGCCGCTACAGCCACCCGGGACAGATAAGTGAAAGTCAATACAACACCCGACTTTTCGAAATAAGCTTTTTTTTGGGATTACACAGCTTAGATATTGATTGCACAGATTATAGGTGTAATCATAAAAACAATCAGTGAAATCATCTCAAAATCGGTGAAATCAACAATGGATATAAAAGAAGAATTAAAAAAACGCATACTTATTATTGACGGGGCGATGGGTACCATGATACAACGGTACCAGCTAACCGAAAAGGATTTCCGCGGGGAGCGGTTTAAAGACCATCCGTCAGACCTGCAGGGAAATAATGACCTGCTGAACCTGACACGCCCCGATGTGATCAAAGCTATTCATGCCGAATACCTTGATGCCGGCGCGGACATCATCGAAACCAATACATTCAGCACACAGGTAATTTCATTGGCCGATTACCACATGGAAGAGCTGGCCTATGAAATGAGCTATGAAGGCGCGCGCCTTGCCCGTGAAGTTGCCGACGAATACAATTTAAAAACACCTAATAAGCCACGTTTTGTAGCCGGCGCTGTCGGCCCTACAAACCGTACCGCGTCGTTATCGCCGGATGTAAACGACCCGGGCTATCGTGCTGTTACGTTTGATAATCTGGCCGACGCCTATTATGATCAGATCCGCGGTTTGGTTGATGGCGGATCGGACGTGTTGCTGATCGAAACTATTTTTGATACACTCAATGCCAAAGCAGCCTTATTTGCTGCCGATAGATACGCCAACGAAAGCGGCAAACACTTGCCGATAATGATCTCGGGCACTATTACAGACGCATCAGGTCGTACCCTTTCGGGACAAACGGTTGAAGCGTTCTGGAACTCGATCCGCCATGCTAATTTACTGTCGGTAGGTTTAAATTGTGCTTTGGGTGCAAGAGAAATGCGCCCGCATATCCAGGAACTTTCTGAAAAAGCCAACGTATTTATTTCGGCATACCCTAACGCCGGTTTGCCGAACGAGTTTGGCCAGTATGACGAAACTGCGCACGAAACCGCGCACCAGGTTGATGATTTTATGAAAGCCGGGCTGGTAAACATTGTAGGCGGTTGTTGTGGCACTACGCCGGACCATATCCAATGTATTGCCGAAAAAGCGGCTAAATACCCGGCGCGCCCGATCCCTGAAATTGAACCCTACATGCGTTTAAGCGGACTGGAAGCAGTTACCATTACCCCCGAAAGCATTTTTGTGAACGTGGGCGAACGTACAAACATTACCGGGTCGCCAAAGTTTTCTAAGCTGATATTGGCCGAGAATTATGAGGAAGCCTTAACCGTAGCACGTCAGCAAGTAGAAGGCGGCGCCCAGGTGATTGACATTAACATGGACGAGGGCATGATCGACTCTGAAGCGGTGATGGTCAAGTTCCTGAACCTGGTAGCATCCGAGCCGGATATTTCAAAACTGCCCATCATGATCGATTCGTCAAAATGGACGGTTATCGAAGCGGGATTAAAATGTATCCAGGGCAAAGGTATCGTTAACTCCATATCGTTAAAAGAAGGCGAAGAGAAGTTTAAAGAATATGCCCGCAAGATATTAAGCTACGGCGCAGCAGCCGTGGTAATGGCTTTTGACGAAACCGGCCAGGCCGATTCATTAGAACGCCGTAAAGAGATTTGCGGACGATCATATAATATCTTGGTTAATGAAGTTGGTTTTCCTCCGCAGGACATTATTTTCGACCCGAACATTTTAACTGTAGCAACCGGGCTTGAAGAGCATAATAATTACGCGGTTGATTTTATTGAGGCAACCCGCTGGATAAAACAAAACCTGCCTTATGCCAAGGTAAGCGGTGGCGTAAGTAATATTTCGTTCTCGTTTAGGGGGAATAATGTGGTGCGTGAGGCAATGCACTCGGCATTTTTATACCATGCTATTAAGGCAGGTATGGATATGGGCATTGTAAACGCGGGCATGCTTGAAGTTTACCAGGAAATTGATAAGCAATTGCTTGAACTGGTTGAGGATGTATTGCTAAACCGTCGTGACGATGCCACCGAACGACTGGTTGAATATGCTGATACCGTAAAGAGCAAAGGCAAAGAGATAGTGCGCGACGAAGAATGGCGCAAAGGGCCGGTTGCCGAGCGTTTATCGCACGCGCTGGTAAAAGGTATCATTGAATATTTGGATGACGACGTAGAGGAAGCCAGGCAGCAATACGCCAAACCGCTTGAGGTAATTGAAGGCCCGTTAATGGACGGGATGAATATTGTGGGCGATCTGTTTGGCGCAGGAAAGATGTTTTTGCCGCAGGTTGTAAAATCGGCCCGTGTAATGAAAAAAGCGGTAGCCTATTTATTGCCGTTTATCGAGCTGGAAAAACAACGTGTTATTGATGCCGGCGAAGACTCGAGCGGAAGCCGCTCCAATGCAGGTAAGGTATTAATGGCAACCGTAAAAGGAGATGTGCATGATATCGGCAAAAATATAGTAGGTGTGGTGTTGGCCTGTAACAACTTCGAGGTGATAGATCTTGGGGTGATGGTGCCTGCACAGCGCATTATTGAAGAAGCAAAGAAGCAGGAAGTAGATATCATTGGTTTAAGTGGGTTGATCACACCATCGTTAGACGAAATGGTGCATTTTGCAAAGGAGATGGAACGCGAAGGCTTTACTATCCCGCTGATTATTGGTGGCGCTACCACATCAAGGATCCATGCCGCGGTTAAGGTCGCGCCAAATTATTCAGGCGCGGCGATACATGTACTGGATGCTTCAAGAAGTGTTACCGTTTGCAGTAACCTTATGAACAGGGATACCCGCGACAGTTATATCCAGGGCATAAAAGCAGAATACGAAAAGGCCCGTGAAGCCCACGCCAATAAAAAATCAGACAAGCGGTTTGTAACTTTAGAACAAGCCCGTGCAGACAAGTTTAAGATAGACCTCAATAAGATCGCGCAAAAACCTGCGTTTACCGGTACTAAGGTTTTTGAAGCTTATCCACTGGCCGAGCTTGTTCCATATATCGACTGGACACCTTTTTTTCACACCTGGGAACTGCGCGGCAGCTATCCAAAAATATTTGACGATAAGTTTGTGGGTGTTGAGGCTAAGAAATTATATGACGATGCGCAGGTACTACTAAAAGAAATTGTAGACAATAACCTATTACAAGCAAACGGCGTTATCGGTTTCTGGCCGGCAAACGCTGTTGGCGATGATATCGAGTTGTACACTGATGAAAGCCGCACCCAATTATTATCCCGCATTCATACCTTGCGCCAGCAATCAGAAAAGGTAAAAGGCGAGCCTTATTATGCATTGTCTGATTTTGTGGCCGATAAAGAAAGCGGAAAAGCCGATTATTTCGGCGGATTTGCTGTAACCACAGGTATTGGCTGTGATGAGTTGGTTGCCAAATTTGAAAAAGATTACGACGATTACAATAGCATTATGGCCAAAGCTTTAGCCGATAGGTTAGCCGAAGCCTTTGCCGAAAAAATGCATGAACTGGTGCGTAAAGAATATTGGGGATATTCAAGCAACGAAGAATTAACGGTTGAAGAACTTGTTAAGGAAGAATACCAGGGTATCCGCCCGGCACCGGGTTATCCGGCTTGCCCTGAGCATACCGAGAAGATTACGTTATTTGACTTGCTGAAAGCTGAAGATAACGCGCACATGCACCTGACAGAAAGCCTGGCCATGACACCGGCAGCTTCTGTAAGCGGGTTCTATTTCGCGCATCCGCAGGCCAGATATTTTGGCTTGAACAAGATCAGCAAAGACCAGATAGAAGATTACGCGCACCGGAAAAACATGTCAGTTGAAACAGCGGAGCGCTGGTTAGGTCCAAACTTAAATTACTAATCGGTACTGAAGAAGAATAATACAATAAAAAAGCGTCATTGCGAGGAACGAAGCAATCTCTAATGAGACAGGCGGCGAATTAGCAAGACCAAATAGCATGTGCAGAGATTGCTTCGTTCCTCGCAATGACGTGGCGGAGAAAGCTCGAAAAATAGTATACTTGTCACAACATGAAGATCACCGAACATATAGCAAACGCCAAAGGTAAACCCCTTTTCTCGTTTGAGTTATTACCACCTATTAAAGGCCAGGGTATCCAGGGTATTTATAACGCCATTGATCCGTTGATGGAGTTTAAACCACCGTTTATTGACGTTACCTCGTCGCGCGAGGAGCCTGTTTATAAAGAGCATGCCAACGGCTTGCTCGAGAAAGTAAGCTACCGCAAGCGCCCGGGCACTGTTGCCCTTTGCGCAGCAATTATGAACAAGTACGGTGTTGATGCCGTACCGCATTTAATTTGTGGTGGGTTTACCAGGGAAGAAACAGAATACGCTTTAATAGACCTGCAATTTTTAGGTATCGAAAATGTGCTGGTCCTGCGTGGTGATGCCCGCAAAACAGAATCGTCTTTTGTGCCTACTCCCGGCGGCCATAACTATGCTACCGATCTGTTAGGACAAGTAACTGATATGAACAAAGGTAAATACCTGCATGAAGACCATGAGGCTGTAAAATCTGATTTTTGTATCGGCGTTGCCGGTTATCCCGAAAAACATTTTGAAGCCCCTAACCTGAAAACAGATTTTAAATACCTGAAACAGAAAATAGACAGCGGAGCGGACTTTATTGTTACTCAAATGTTTTACGATAACAGCAAGTATATCGAGTTTGTAAAGAACTGCCGCGATAATGGTATTAACGTACCTATTATACCGGGACTTAAACCTATTACTTCATCAAAGCAACTGATCAATTTGCCAAAAATATTCCATATTGATATACCCGATGCCTTAAGTGATGCGGTGCATGCCTGTAAATCAGAAGCGGATGTAAAAGAAGTGGGTATTGAGTGGATGATCAGCCAGTGTAAAGAATTGATCCAGGCCGGTGCGCCGGTAATGCACTTTTATACCATGGGTAATCCCGGCCCAACCAAACGGATTGCCGAAGCAATATTTTAGAAAATCAGTTATTGGGGGCTGTCACCCTGATGCCCTCGAAGGGTGAGCGTAAAGGCCTACGCACATACTTCGACGAGACTCAGTATGACAGCCCTTGCGTTTGCGCCTTTACTTTTTATCTGTGTGTTCGTAAATCTCAAATTTTACCACTACCGAGTCTTTATTAAAATGAACGATCAGGCTTTTCTTATGAGCCGGCTTTTTACGGTTAAAGTCAAAGCTATTATCCTGGATCTGGTAGGCAAACTGCAATGAATCGCGCCTTTGCGGGCTACCCAGCGAATCGATCACCTGCCTATAGGTAAGCCCCTTGATATGATGATTTTTCATCAGGTCGTCTACAATATCATTGCGTAACGGGTAATCAAGGCCATCGCCATAACTCCATTTTTGGCGGTCAAACTTACTGCCATTTAAATGACAGCTCGCTAAGGCTACCATCAACAACATTAATAAATACGGCTTTTTTATCATCGTGCTAATTTATGTCAAAACTAACAAAGCCTTTGCGATGCTTCGAAATAATTTTAACAAGCATTATTTCTTATTGATACCCGCTATTACCATCTCCAATTCCTTATTAAATTCGTCAGGCGCTTCTATCATTCCGAAATGCCCTGTGCCTTTGGTATAAAACACCTTAAACGGGATCTTTTTGGCTGCCATGTACTTGGTTTCAGTAGGATGCACATCGCTGTTAATAAGGTATAGCTTCTTTTTTGATTGCTGTAGTTTGGCTACTTCGTTAAAATCATTGCCTTGCTCCATCGCAGCTACGGCTATAGTAGTATCTGCTTTGGCAACATCATTCAATATTCGTTTCTTAATTACAGATGATGTTGTCTTTGAGAAAAGCTGCTGGTTAAAATAGGGGATAGCCACGGCTTTAAAATTCTTTTTCATGGCGGCTATTGCTTCGGCAAAGCCTTTTTTATCTGCAGGATTTTCAGGAGCGCCAACATTTTTAAAGTTATCAACTCCAACAATGCCAATTACCTTATCCGGGGTATCAATTGCTGCTTGCAATACAATATCGCCTGACATTGAATGGCCTATTAATATGACTTTGTTAAGATTTAACTCTTTGATAACAGAATCTACATCGCTTGCATATTCCGGCGTTCCCCACTTATCGCGGTTCTTGCCCGACTCGCCAAAACCCGGCAAATCAATAGCCACCACGCGGTAATGCTTTCCAAAATAAGTGACCTGGTTTGACCAATAACTTTTATTAATTGCCCAGCCATGTACAAATAGCAAAGTGGTATCGTTTTTACCGGTATCGGTGTAGGCAATGTTTATGCCGTTGTTGTGTATAACTGTCACGCTATCTGCCTTGGTTGTTTCGATAGATTTTGAAGTTTGTTTGCATGCGGCAAATGCTAATAACAGGCCGCCTGCCAGGTAAACTATATGCTTCATAATTAACGGTTTTAAGAATTAACTATGGCAAATTAGTTTTGTTTGAACAGGTAGGCTAATTAGTATTAAGCTTTTAACTTTATTTAACAAACGCCGCAACCCGCTTAATGGGAAAGTAACATGTTACTCTAATTATTATTCCCCTTTCAGGGGGTTAGGGGGCTAAGAAATATTTCATGTTTCACTTCAGGTATTATTCCCTTCTCCAAAGCCGTATCAAACAACAATTGAATAGCTTTCCTGCCCTCTTCACCCAAATCGACAGAGTGTTTATTTACATAAAGCTCGATGTGTTTGTACATCACTTCTTCACTCATTTCCTGCGCGTGCTGACGGATAAAGTCAAGGCCTGATTTTGGGTTGGCAAAAGCAAACTCGACTGATTTACGCAGTACCCGGTTGAGTTTATGTTGCACATCCAACGGTAAATTACGATTGGCGACAATACCACCCAGTGGAATAGCGCAGCCGGTTTCCTTTTCCCAGTAATCGCCCAGGTCGATGATCTTTTTCAGGCCTTTATCCTGGTAGGTAAAGCGGTTTTCATGGATGATGAGGCCCACATCTACCCTACCCTCTAAAACCGCATTCTCAATATCCGAGAATACAAGCTCTACCTTATTAGCAGCATTAGGGAATGCCAGGCCCAGTAAAAAATTAGCTGTGGTGTATTTACCGGGGATGCCGATTAAAGGATTTCGAATTTCGGATTTCGAATCTCGAATTTGGCCGCTTTGTAAATCCGAAATTGAAATTTCGAATTTCGAAATTAATAATGGTCCTACGCCAAAGCCAAGTGCACTGCCCGCATCCAGTAAAACGTATTTATCTACAATGTAGGCGAAAGCGTGGTAGCTTAGTTTGGTGACATCCAGTTCGCCGCGAAAAGCTTTTTGATTAAGCGTTTCCACATCATCATAAAATACTTCAAACTCCAGGCCTTCGGTATCAATTTTATGGTGAATTAAGGCATCGAAAATAAAAGTATCATTAGGGCAGGGCGAAAAGCCGAGGGTTAGTTTCATGGTATATGTGTAGCGCGTTTCGTGTGATGAGTGGCGGACCGCCCTAAGTAAAATCCTGGTCACCCGTCACCGGTAACTCGCCACTCGTTAAAATTCCTTAATTAAATCCTGCGCAAATGTATTCAGATTTTTAACAGCAAGCCCTATCTGCCAGTTGTCGCGGTTGCGTTTTTCTACGTAATTTGACACTGCCCTGATCTGTACACATGGTACTTTTAATTCGCGGCAGGCATAAAAGAAAGCGGCGCCTTCCATACTTTCCAGTTGCGGGCTAAGCCGGTTTGCAATGGAAGCAATATTCGCCTCGTTGCCATGCACTGTATTTACGGTAATGGCTGATACCTTTACCGGGCTTATCTTTTTGGTGAAATGCACAAGGCTGCTGGTTGGGTTAAAAATGCCTGCACCTAAACCTAATTGCTCAATATTGATAAAGCGGGTATCATCTTCGGCGCCTAACTCGGCAAAGGTATCTTTGGTGATCTCTACCACATCTCCTAATTTGATATTACGGTCGAAACTACCAGCTATACCAAGGTTTATTACCAGGTTATACACATTATGCGGCAAATGCCTGCCCAGCGCGAAAGCCGTAGGCACCATACCTGCCCCGGTAATTAATACAGAACAATTAGCTACCGACGCGTGGCGAGGCACAAACAGGTTATCTTCTTCGTCAGACTTTTGCATGCCCAGTGCATCCATTAAAGGTTGAACTTCGGGCTGGGTAGCGGCAACAATTAGTATGCGCATGTCATTTTTGTTTTATGCTAATATAGATAATTTTAGTTGGCAGTAAATAGCAGGCAGTTTGCAGAGAGCAGTTTGCGGATTAGACAATTTCTTTAAATGACAAACCGTTTACTGAAGACTGCCTACTGCAAACTGATCCCTGCTAACTATTAACTGCAAACTTAAAATAAGTATATTTGCACCCATTAAATATTATGATGATACACATTACGCGCAAGGAACATTTTAATGCAGCCCATAAAATGTACCGTGATGAATGGAGCGCAGAGAAAAACGCCGAAGTATTTGGTAAATGCGCCATTCCAAACTGGCATGGACATAACTATAACCTGTTTGTAACCGTAAAGGGCGAGGTTACACATGCCACCGGTTATTTAATTGATTTAAAAGAACTGAAAATTATCATAAACGATTATGTGATACAAAAGCTTGATCATAAAAACATTAACCTGGATGTTGAATTTATGAAGGGCAAAATGGCGTCGACAGAATTGCTTTGTATTGAAATTTTCAACCAGCTAAAGGCACCTATCGAGGCCTATGAGGGCGTGTTTTTACACTCGATACGATTACATGAAACCGAAAACAACTCGGCAGAGTATTTTGGCGATTAAACCTGCACAATGATCTACGACGACGACGACGATAACATTCCGGACAGGAATGAAGATATAAACGGCTACGAAAAGGTAGACCGTTACAACCCCGAACTTATTGAAAGCCTGTCGGGACATTACAAAGAGGTATTGAAGCAGCTGGGCGAAAACCCCGAACGCGAAGGTTTACTAAAAACACCCGAGCGTATTGCCAAAGCCATGTTATACTTAACGCATGGTTATGACCTTAATCCGAAAGAAATATTAAACTCGGCTTTGTTTAAAGAAGAGTATAGCCAGATGGTGGTAGTTAAGGATATAGAGGTATACTCTATGTGCGAGCACCACATGCTACCATTTTTTGGCAAAGCACATATCGCTTACATCCCTAACGGGCACGTGGTTGGGTTAAGCAAGATCCCGCGCGTGGTTGATGCTTATGCGCGCCGCCTTCAGGTACAGGAGCGCTTAACCAACGAGATCCGCGATTGTATCCAGGAAGCCTTGCAACCAATAGGTGTAGGTGTGGTTATTGAGTGCCGGCATCTTTGCATGTGCATGCGCGGTGTACAAAAACAAAACTCGGTAACCACCACCTCGGCGTTTTCGGGCGGTTTTTACCATGAAAAAACCAGGGCAGAGTTTTTACACTTAATTTCTTCGAAATTAAGTTAGTGATTGGAGATTAGTTAATTAGAGATTAGGGCCTATTGCTCACACAAATTTCTAATTAAATCGTTATGAACTAATCAGCAATTAATAAATCTTTGCAAAGAACTAATCTCTAATCACCAATTAACTAATCACTAAATTGAAAGCATACATTTTTCCAGGACAAGGCGCACAGTTTGTAGGTATGGGCAAGGACCTGTACGAGCAGGCTGATAAAGCTCGCGAATTATTTGAGCAGGCCAATGCTATTTTAGGCTTCCGCATTACCGATATTATGTTTAACGGTACCGACGAAGACCTTAAGCAAACCAACGTAACCCAGCCGGCTATATTTTTACACTCAGTTATACTGGCTAAAGTACTGCCTGATTTCGCGCCGGACATGGCTGCCGGCCACTCCCTGGGTGAATTTTCGGCATTAACTGCCGCAGGCGCATTGTCTTTTGAGGATGGTTTACGCCTGGTTGCGGCACGTGCCAACGCTATGCAAAAGGCTTGCGAGATCCAGCCGTCAACCATGGCCGCTATTTTAGGTTTGGATGATTTTACTGTCGAAGATATCTGCCAACGCATCAGCGATGTGGTAGTACCTGCAAATTATAATTGTCCCGGGCAACTGGTCATATCAGGTACCATAACAGGCATTGATAAAGCTTGCGAATTAATGACCGCGGCGGGTGCAAAAAGAGCGTTAAAACTAAACGTTGGCGGTGCATTCCACTCGCCGTTAATGGAAGCTGCACGGGTTGAACTGGAGCATGCAATTGTGCATACCACTATTAACCAGCCTGTTTGCCGCATCTACCAAAATATTGATGCCAAACCATATACTGATCCGCAGCAAATAAAACACAACCTGATAGCACAGCTTACCGGCCCCGTTAGATGGACACAGACCGTAATGCATATGTTAGAAGATGGCGCTACATCATTTACCGAAGTTGGCCCCGGTAACGTTTTGCAGGGGCTGGTTAAAAAAGTAGACAGGGCAATGCCAACGGCGAGCGCCTCATTACAACAATAATTTTATAAGCCGCAAACTAAAGCGGCTTTTTTTTATTGTAAGTTTACATAAGTCTATTATATACATTTGAGTTACGCAGGAAAAATACGTTTAATGCTGGCGTTATTGGGCGCCAGTTTATTATTAACGGCAATTATTGTGCGTTCAACGTATACACCTGCTACCAATCTGTCTCAAACAGCCAAAATCCTCGAGGACAACCTTCAAAGAAAAGAAAGCTATATAGGCCGTGCAATAAGCACACCTGAGGGCCTTTACCGGTTTAGAAATTTAGCGACCGATGACACAGACGCTTTAAAATGCATTGAGGAATTTACGGTAGAACGGAATATTAAGGTATTGACTTTAAAAAAGGATACGCTTAAGTTCTGGAGTGATATATCATACATTCCCGATAACCTTGCGGCAATAAAACCCGGATACTCTTTTATTAAAGGCAGTAACGGCTATTACGAGGCTATTAAACAGGTAAAAGATTATTTCTCTGTGATCTTTCTCATCCCGGTAAAAATTAATTATACCGTACAAAATCAATACCTGCAAAATAAATTTGACAAGGATCTGCTTGAGGATAATAATATAGAGATAGCCGATTTTACTGATAAAGGAACCTACGCTATCCATAGCGTCGCCGACACCTATCTTTTTTCCGTAAAGGTAAAACACAACGAGGTTAACTATCGATTTTTTTATTTTGAACTCGCTCTGTGGATATTGACGCTGATTGTAGCATGTACATTGATACAAAACATTTGTAACTACCTGGCTAATAAAGGGCAACTGTTTTTTTCATTCCTGCTGCTTACTGCTTTTATTATAAGTGTACGGTTTGTTAACCTGGAATACAATTGGCCCAACTTCACCTACAAGCTTGACATTTTTGATCCGGGGTTATATACATCTAATAAAATCTTCCCGTCATTAGGCGATCTATGTATAAACATCTTGATGCTGAGTTGGCTAACAGCACATTTTTACCGCCAGCGGTTTAAGCTGCTCAAATATTCACCCGGAAAATTTGCAAGCTATGCTATCGTTATTCTCTGTATAATATTGCTCATTGCTATTTCAACAGCGTTGTTAAATGTATTTTATGGATTGATCGTAAAATCACATATCAGCTTTGACGTAAATAATGTGCTTAATCTGTCAGGTTATAGCTTATGCGGCATTTTGATGCTGTGCTTCAGTTTCCTGATATTTTACTTACTGGACGAAGTTTTTTTAACCTTTTGCAGCAAATTAGTTGTACCGGCAAAACATCAGTTTTTACTATTTGCGACAGGCATTTTACTGGCAACTGTCTATTATAGCTATTATCGTAACGAACTTATCTTGTTCTATGTACTATGGTCGTTCATAGTTATCATCAGGGGGTATGCATATTTTTATACCAACGCCAGGATCAGCACATTTAAGTTTGCCGCCATACTTTTTATCTGCGCCATTATATCGTCAGTAAATCTTAATCATTTCGAGACCATTAAAGAGCAGAAGATCCGTAAGTCGTTGATAAAAAAGCTTGAAAACCCCAATGATAAAACAGCAGATTACCTGTTTGGAAAGCTTGAAAAGCAAATTACTAAAGATCCGCTGATCATACGGTATTTTAACGATACCGTGCATAATAATGACTACCTGGAAAACCGTTTTCAAAAGCTTTACTTTGATGGCTACCTGTCAAAATATGATTTCAAGATCCATGAATTTAACGCCGCCGGAAAATCGATCTCGAGTGATAAAAATTACCAGTTGGATGTTTTTAAAGATATGGTACTTTACAGTTCTATTAAAGTATCTAACTATTTTTATCGTGAAAACGAGTCTTTTGGTTTTCAGAATTATTTTGCCATCCTGCCCATTGTAAAAAACAATAAGTTTCTGGGTTCCATTGTAATCGAGCTAAAGTCAAAAACACTACAGACATCCAATTATTTCCCCGAACTGTTAATTGATGGCGAGATTAAAAACGAGGATGATTTTAAAAAATATTCATACGCCTTTTATACCGATGATAAATTACTGGCGCAAAGCGGCGGCTTTGTTTATAAAGTGGTTAGGGATAAGATAAAGTATCCGCCTAAAACTTTTATTTTTAAAACATCAACTTTAAGCAATCCTGCCTGGTATCATCCTTTTTTAACATATAGCCATTTAATATATAAGCCAACTGACCGTAACCTTATTGTTATCAGCAAAGAAGAAAACACAGTATTTTATAGCATAACTTCTGTTACCTTCTTTTTTGTTATACTGCTGGCCTTTAGTGTGCTTACCGTTGCAGCAAGCTGGGCATGGCTGCGCATTAAAATATTAACCATTACCAACAATAAAATTAAATGGGGTTTTAAAATTACGCTGGATAAAATTTTATATAAAACCCGGATACAGTTTTCGATGGTGTTTGCAGTGGTAATTACATTAATACTGGTAGGCATAATAACCTATATATCCATAAGTACCCAATACCAGACCCAACAGGAAAAAGTGATCCGTGATAAGCTGATCAAGATCACAGATGCGTTTGAAAATGGCCTGTTTGATAAATACATGACTCATATTAATGAGCAAAGCCAGATCACGTTTGATGCGTTAGCCACCTCTTACTCATCAGATCTGGTTTTATTTGATCGCGAAGGAAATTTATTGATCACCACACAGCCCAGGATATATGAATATGGTCTTATTGCAAAGCGCATGAACCCAAACGCGTTTATTACTTTACATAGCCAGCAACGTTCTGAATTTGTTAATGACGAAACCATAGGCGGCCTTAACTACAAAACCGTTTATGCCCCGTTAAGAAATAATAAAGGCGAAACAATAGCATTTTTACAATTGCCCTATTTCTCGAACGAGGCTGATTACCGTGAGCGAATCGGGTCATTGCTTAACATCATGATCAATATTTACGCGCTGATATTTATCGCCATTGGCTTATTCGCGGTGGTTATTGCCCGGCAGATCACCTATCCTTTAAACTTTATTCAAGAAAGTTTAAGTAAGACCATTTATGGTAAAAAGAACGAGCCAATAACATGGGATAGGGACGATGAAATTGGCTCTCTGGTAAAAGAGTATAATAACATGATAGCTGCGTTGGAAGATAGTGCAGCAAGACTTGCCCAATCAGAACGCGAAAGTGCCTGGCGCGAGATGGCCAAACAGGTAGCACACGAAATAAAAAATCCGCTGACTCCGTTAAAACTTGGTTTACAACTGTTAGAGAAATCGTGGCGTGAAAAGGATCCCAAATTTGATCAGAAATTTGAGCGTTTCAGCAAATCATTTGTCGAGCAGATTGAAAGCTTATCGTCTATAGCGTCAGAGTTTTCGGCCTTTGCCAAAATGCCGGATACCCGTATGGAACGTTTTAATATTTTTGATGTGATCAACCAGGCTGTGATCATTTTTAAACAAACAGATAATTTTAATATTATTTACAAAGCACCCGGCCAGGCTTTCTTTGTCAATGCAGATAGGGACCAGTTATTGCGTTGCTTTAACAACCTCTTAAAAAATGCGATCGAAGCCACTCCGCCGGATAGATTTGGCTTATTAGAGATAAAAAGTGAGGCAACTTATAACAATATATTGCTTACTGTTAAGGATAACGGCAATGGCATACCCGAAAATATGCGCGAAAAGATATTCGAACCCAATTTTACCACCAAAAGTTCGGGTACAGGGCTTGGCCTGGCTTTTGTAAAAAACTCGATTGAAAATGCCGGTGGTAAAGTTTGGTTTGAAACCGAACAGGACAAAGGGACAACATTTTTTCTTAGCCTGCCTGCAGCCAACTATTCAGAATAATTTTTTAACTTGCAGATAATTGCCTAAGCACTTTAATACTATTCGCTAAAATATATCGTTATATTTGACTTAATTAAAAACACAGCAAATCTTGATGAGATTTACCCTAATTTTTATTTTGTGCTTCATAGGTCTAAATGCATCTGCGCAGCTACAATTACAATTCTGGAAACGCAAACCAAAGCCCCAACCCGTAGTTTTAACTGCTGTACAAGCCCTCCCCTCACAAATAGATATGGCTACTACAAAGCTGCCTAACGGATTACCCGGCCAACGTTTAAATTATTCTGTTTTTTGCCTTGAGCTGGCTGAGGATGCAATACTAAAAGAAGCAAAACATAATATGCGTTTCAGGATCTACAATGTTGCCAGCTATAATTTTAGTGATCTGGCTGCCTTGTACCTGCAGCAAAACCGATTCTCTGAAGCTAAATGGTATTTATTACAAAGCAATACTATAGCACGCCAGGCCGAAAATACCAGGCATTTATTAGACAACCTGATGATCCTTGCTGATATTAAAAATAAGATAGGCGAAGTACCATTAGCATTGATGGACTTGCAGGAAGCACATGATGTTGCTGTTGATAAAGGTATGCTGTCAGACTTGGCTATCATCAACAAAAAAATAAAATATCTGCAAACCAATAAGATCCTGGCCGCTAAGGTCGAACTGCGTTATGCCGACGCGGTAGAAGTAGCTAATAGTAAAACCGCCGTAAATTAGCCTCTGTTTATAACAATTACGTAAAATACTTAGTGTAATAACAAAACAGTAAAACATTATTGTAATATTGTTACTTGTTATTAGTCTTACAGTATAAGCGACAGATATTTTGCTGTCGCTGATTTTTTATTTTAGCAATTTATAATAAGGCACAAGTATTGATGTACCCAATAAGAACACCCGAATTAACGTTAGTAAAAGATATGTTTAAAAGATTTTATTTCGTGCTGGCAATTGGCGCCGCACTAGCTTGTAAAGCAGCCCCTTCAAAACCGGTAAAAGTACCCGGCTCAAATGATCTTCAGCCTACCGAGCAACAAAGCACGGTTTGTAAAACCGTAGCTAAGTTTATATCTCAATACAACTATAAAAAAGTTGATCTGAATGATTCTTTATCAGCAGTAATATATAACCGTTATATTAAAAGCTTAGACGAAGGACATAATTATTTACTGGCGACCGATATCCAGGATTTTGATAAATATAAAAACGCATTAAGCGACGATATCAAAAATGGTAATCTGAACGATATCTATTACATGTTCAATGTGTTTCAAAAACGGTACGAAGAACGTGTAAAATACTCTATAGCTCAGTTGGATAAAAATTTTGATTTCACGCAAAAAGAGTCGTTTACTTATGATCGTTCGGATTTGCCATGGGTAGCCAATGAAACGGCAATGAATACTGAGTGGACCAAACGTGTAAAGTACGACCTGCTTAACTTAACCCTGGCCAGCAATGATATGGCTAAGAATAAAGAGAAGTTAAAAAAACGTTACGAAGACCTGTTGTCACAAAACAGCAAATTAAACACCAACGATGTTTTCCAGATCTTCATGGATGACTTTACGGAGGCTATCGACCCGCATACAAACTATTTTGATCCGTTTCATGCGGCACAATTCAATATGGAAATGTCAAGGTCATTACAAGGCATTGGCGCTACGCTTGAAACCAAGAACGAATATATTTCTATACAATCGCTTGTTGCAGGCGGACCGGCCGATAAAAGCCACCAGGTTAACAACGGCGACAGGATCCTGGCAGTAGCACAAGGTAAAGATGGCGAGTTTCAGGACATTATTGGCTGGCGGATTGATAATGCTATTAAACTGATCCGGGGTACAAAAGGCACTGTGGTAAAGCTTAAAATATTGTCACAAGGCAAAGCGGTATCTGATCAGCCTAAAATAGTTGAATTGGTGCGCGAAAAAATTGTGTTGAAAGACCAATTGGTTAAACAGGAAATAAAAACGTACAACAACAATGGCAAAACTTATAAAATAGGCGTTATAAATGTGCCTGCTTTTTATGCTGATTTTGCAGCTTACCGTGCCGGCGATGCTAACTATCAAAGTACTACGCGCGATATGAAACGATCTATCGATACCCTCAAACAAGCCAATGTTGATGGTATAGTGATCGATCTGCGCGAAAACGGCGGTGGTTCATTAAACGAAGCTATCTCGCTTACCGGGTTATTCATTAAAACCGGCCCGGTAGTACAGGTTAGAGACACACAGGACCAGATAGACGTAAATAAAGACGAAGATCCTTCGGTTGCTTATGCCGGGCCGCTTGCTGTATTGGTTGATCGCTTCAGTGCTTCGGCGTCAGAGATCTTTGCAGGTGCCATTCAGGATTATGGCCGAGGATTGATCATCGGTACACAAACTTATGGTAAGGGTACCGTACAAAGCGAGATTGACCTGGATAAGGTGATCACACCATCAATTGCAGAGAAATTAGGCATAACTACAGGCACTGATAAAACTAAGCCGGTGTCAACAGGCAGCGAAAATCAGTTTGGCCAGCTAAACTTAACTATAGCCAAATTTTATCGCATTAGCGGCAATTCAACCCAACATAAAGGTGTAATTCCGGATATCGCATTCCCGTCGTTGATCCCATTGGATAAATATGGCGAGGATACAGACCCATCTGCATTACCGTTTGATATTATTGCTAAAAGTGATTACACAAAAGCGGGCGACTTTACAGCTGTTATCCCGCAGTTAACCAAATTGCATGAGCAACGCATGACCAGCAGCGCAAGCAACAAAGCGTATATGGAAACCATTGCCGATTACAAAAAGAGCGAAAAAGAGAAATCGGTAACGCTTAACGAGCAGCAACTTAAAAAACAACGCGATGATGATGAACAAAAAACGCTTAACCGTGATAACGAATTACGTGTTGCATTAGGCTTTAAGCCGTTAAAGAAAGGCGAGGCGAAGCCTAAAAAAGAAGATCTCGATCCGTTAAAATTAGAAGCCGGCCAGATCCTGATAGATTATATCAACATGGATACCAAGGTTACTAAAAATGGTACACCGGCAAAAGCTTTTAATTAAATCGTATTATTATACAGTCTTAGATCCCGGCTAAACAACCGGGATCTTTTGGTTTAAAACCAATTGGGTTTGTAACGGTTTATCTATCATGGCTAAGAAACCGTTGCTTGAATTTACCGACAAAGGCATCTATTGCGATAAAGGCAAGTTTTATATTGATCCCTGGAAACCTGTCGACGATGCCGTAATTACCCATGCCCATGCCGACCACGCTTACTGGGGCCATAAGCATTACCTTGCACACCATTTATCGAAAGAGGTTTTATTATATCGTCTTGGCGAGATCCAACTGCAAACTGTTGAGTATGGCGAGACAGTAATGAAAAACGGCGTGGCTATCTCGCTTTATCCTGCCGGGCATGTTATTGGCTCGGCGCAGATCCGCGTCGCCTACCAGGGCGAGGTATGGGTGGTGTCAGGCGATTATAAAACCGAGGATGATGGTGTATGTACACCCTTTGAACCGGTAAAATGTCACCATTTTATATCTGAATGTACTTTTGGCATGCCGGTTTATCAATGGAAACCACAGGTGCAGATCTTTGACGAAGTAAACAGTTGGTGGCGTAATAATGTAAACAACGGCCAGGCTACAGTAATTGTTGGCTATTCGTTGGGTAAGGCGCAACGCATCCTGCAAAATTTAGATCTGTCTATCGGTAACGTTTATACCCATGGGGTAATTGAAAACACCAATGAGGCGTTACGCCGCAACGGGGTTATACTTAATCCTACAGAACGAATTACACCCGATAACCCGAAAGATGAAGTACGCAAAGGTATTATTATAGCCCCACCATCGTCTGTAGGTACACCCTGGATGCGCAAGTTTCAACCCTACAGTTTCGGGTATTGCTCGGGATGGATGGCTATCCGCGGAGCGAAAAGAAGACGTGCGGCCGACCGCGGTTTTGTTTTATCAGACCATGCCGACTGGGACGGACTGATCAGCGCCATTGACGCTACGGGCTGCGAAAAAGTTTACCTTACCCACGGTTACACCGCCAGTTTTACCCGTTACTTAAATGAAATAGGCTTTGACGCGCACGAAGTGCATACTTTATATGGGGATGATGAAGCATTGGAATCCGTTCCAGCCGAAGAGACCGAAGGACGGGCAGGTTTAGAGGGGGTGAGGGCTGTATCATGAAAGCTTTCGCCCAACTTTTCCTCTCGCTCGATGAAACCAACAAGACAAACGAAAAGGTTAAGGTTTTAAAGGACTATTTTAATTGTGTGCCAGATACCGATAAGATGCATATGCTGGCGCTGTTTACCGGGCGTAAGCCAAAAAGGGTGATCAATGCCACGCAGATCCGCACCTGGGCAACCGAGATTACCAATATACCGATATGGCTGTTTGAAGAAAGCTACCATGTGGTTGGCGACCTTGCCGAAACCATGGCCCTATTGATGCCGCAAAATACCGACGCCGCCAGCAATAAAACGTTAACCGACTGGATAGGTGAGTTAAATAGCCTAAGTGCTAAAACCGAAGAAGAGCGCAAGCTCTGGTTGATAGAATCATGGGCGATGCTGGACACGCAGGAACGCTTCGTATTTAATAAACTGCTTACGGGTAGCTTCCGTGTGGGCGTATCACAAAGCCTGGTTATTAAGGCGCTTGCCGATATTACCAACCTGGACGCGCCTACCCTAACCCACCGCATTATGGGTAACTGGATGCCCGAGACTTATACCTACGAGCAACTAATACAGGAACAGGGCGCGGCTGATGATATCTCTCGACCATATCCTTTCTTCCTGGCTTACCCGATCCAGGAAACTTCAGAAAAACAGAAATCGGCGGACGATTTGAAGTCCGCTTTGGGCGATGCCGGTGAATGGCAGGCTGAATGGAAATGGGACGGGATCCGTGCGCAACTGATTAAGCGTGACGGTAAGATTTTTATCTGGAGCCGCGGCGAGGATCTGGCTACCGAAAAGTTCCCGGAGCTGCACCCGTTTTTAAATGCGTTGCCCGATGGTACGGTGCTGGATGGCGAGATACTCAGTTTCCAAAACGGTTTACCCATGCCTTTCAATGTACTGCAAACCCGCATCGGCCGCAAAAACCTCAGCAAAAAGATTCTCGAAGAAAGCCCGGTTGCACTAATAGCATACGATTGCCTGGAATACGCCGGCGAGGACATCCGCACCAAAACACAAAGCGAAAGGAGATCGATCCTTGAACAGTTGCAGGCAACGACAGCAATACCTGAAATATTCCGGATCTCCGCATTGATCAAGTTTGATAGCTGGGATGAACTGGCTACCATCCGCGAACAATCAAGAGCCATGGTGGCCGAGGGTATTATGCTGAAACGCAAAAGCGCTACTTACCAGGTGGGCCGCAAGCGCGGCGACTGGTGGAAATGGAAGATCGATCCCTTATCGGTTGACGCGGTGATGATCTACGCGCAAAAGGGCCACGGACGCCGTGCCGACCTATACACCGACTACACCTTTGCCGTTTGGGACGGTGATAAACTGGTGCCATTTGCCAAAGCCTATTCAGGGCTTACGGATGCCGAGATCAATAAGGTGGACTATTTTGTAAAACGCAATACGCTCGAAAAATTTGGCCCGGTGCGCACTGTAAAGCCTGAGTTGGTTTTCGAAATAGGGTTTGAAGGTATTAACCGGTCGACACGCCACAAGTCGGGCATCGCGTTGCGGTTTCCGCGCATATTGCGCTGGCGGCATGATAAACCTAAGGAAGAAGCCGACACGCTTGATAATTTGAAGGCGCTGCTGGGCGATTAAGAAATATGGAACTCTCGATTAGGCTATAATAAGCGGTTTTGTTTCACGCGAGTGTGAAACAAATGAAACAAGTGAAACAAGATTTTTGGCTAATCGACTGAAAATAAGACAACTATCAAAAACCGGTGAAACAAAATGAAACAAAGGATAAGTCAGTAAGTTTAGCTGTAAAATTTATTTATTATATTGATTTTCAATGTATTGTGAATTTGACCGCAAAAATGCTTTATTTCCATACAAACCGCTCCAGCCCAATATCTCCGTTAGCGCCACCGGCAATATAAATTTGATGGTTATAAACAGCCGCACCTACACCGTTCCGTGCTTTATTTAAACTTGGGGCGGTTTTCCATTCCTTGTCTGTTTCCGGGTCTATATAAAAAACATCTTTTTGCGGGCCGTTGGGTGTGGTGGCCGTAGCACGTTCGCCGCCAATATAGTATATTTTATCGTCAAGGTTTACGCAGTTGCCGCCGCCTGTACCCATGGGTAGTTTCGCGGCAAGGGTGCTCCATTTACCGGTTTTAAAATCATAGCAATCCACGTCCAGCACCACCTTATCAAAAAACGACATGAAATTATTAGGATCGTGCAGGCTGGTATTGCGGCCGCCTATGGCATACAGTTTATCTTTCACTACCACCGCCATGCTATGGTCGCGGATATGCGGGGCGTCGGGCATGCTTTTCCAGGCGTCAGTTTTTGGATCATATTCGTCAAATAAACCGTTGGTGCCGTCATGATGACCGTGTAAGATGCCGCACACCAAATACAACTTTCCGTTATAACCCGCGGCACCGGCGCCACCGCGACGGCGGTTTTCTGGCAAACCGGCTAATTGCTGCCAGCTGTCATTTTTGGTATCGTAAGCATAAGCATTGGCCAACGGCACCTGGTTAGGGTAATTCCGATCTGAAAAAGCATCCAGCACATAAACTCTGTCGCCAAGCCCCACCGCCTGGAAATGATGCATAATCGAAGGAGCGATTGCGCCCTGTTTCCATGCTGATGTAGCAGGGTCATAGATCTCGACAGGCTGTGCCGGGGCATCGCCGCCAACCAAATATATTTTTCCGTTAACCGAGGCAAAACCGCACTCGTTACGCGACGGCGGTGTGTTTGTTGATGCCACTAACTCCCATTTGCCATCGGCCGGTTTATAAAAGGCAACAGTTACGAGAAACAATACCGGTAGAACAATAAGCCACTTTTTCATATTGCTGAGATTAATAATTTGTAAACCAATTATATAAGCCGGGAGTTTTACAAATCTTAATAAATTATTACTAATGGCAAAAGCTTTTATTAATTGATTTTGAGAACATGATATTATATTTGTAACTCCTTATCATAAAATTAATCGTGAAAATAAAACTTCTCTCTTCACTACTGATCGGCATTGTTGCAATAACCGCATGTAAAAAAAGCGGGCAAAATCCTGATCCGGGTAACACAGGCACAACAGGCGAAATGGATACCTATATATGTGGAAATTTATTTTTAACACCATCTGTTCCGCAAGCCACTTATTGGAAAAATGGTTTACAAACCACCCTTAACAATGATTTTTCAGATGTCTGTTGTATGACATCGCAGGCTAAAGATGTTTATATACTTGGCGAAGATCATAATGGCGAATGTTACTGGAAAAATGGCATACGCTTTCAGGTAGAAAACAAAAAAACAAGCTATATCCCATTCGCTATAGCAGTGCAGGGTAATGATGTTTATACTGCAGGCCATTTTAGCGATACTGCCGCCTATTGTAAAAACGGCATTACAACAAAGCTTTCAAGCCCTGGCTATAGCGTTGCCACCGGCATTGCCGTAAGTGGCAGCGATGTTTATGTATGCGGCGATTATGCGGCTTCGCCGGGCTTCTATCATGTACCTTGCTATTGGAAAAATGGCGTCTTAACCTTATTGAATAAAGACATACCAAAAAATGCTACGGCGATAGCTATTGTCGTAAACGGAGGTGATATACATGTTATAGTTAATGCAGCGTTGACTGATCAAAGTAATCAACAATTAGACCATATTTTTTATTGGAAAAATGGAGTGGTTACGCCTATAGATAAAGATGTTTCATCATCGGCAACCGGCCTGTGTGTAAGCGGAAATGACGTCTATATATCCGGCGGAGAAAATATTGCTCCCTTTAAAGCGGGCTATTGGAAAAACGGCACGTTTGTATCCTTTCCGGATATGAGATATTCGTTAGCTATTGCTGTACATGGCAATGATGTATATATAGCAGGTGCTTATTTGTCAGGTGGTGTTAGTTATGCTGGCTATTGGAAAAACGGAACTATTACTAAACTGAATCAAACTTTATCTTCTTACGCGTTAGGGATAACCCTTGTACCCCGGTAAATAATTATGAAAATAAAATTTCTACCCATACTATTGATCGCCTTTTTGGCGATGACTGCATGTAAAAAAAGCGGACAAAATCCAGGCGCTACGGCATCAACTGGCGAAGTAGATGTTTATGTATGCGGAACTGTGCTTGTAGCACCATCCTTTACCCAGGCAACCGTTTGGAAAAATGGAATTCCAACTACTCTAAGTACGGATCATTCAAGTGTCTTTGGTATAACTTCACAAGGTAAGGATGTCTACGCATTAGGTGAAGACCGCAATGGATCTTGTTATTGGAAAAATAACGTGCGTGTACAAGTAGAGAATAATAAAACTAATTATTCAGCAGGCAAAATAGCTGTGCTGGGTAACGATGTTTATACTGCAGGTTTTGTTGATAGTACTGCCGCCTATTGTAAAAACGGAATTATTACAAAACTTACAAGCCCGAGCGGTTACGCTATCGCTAATGGCCTTGCAATCAAGGGCAACGACGTTTATGTATGCGGTGATTATTATTATCATTCTCCCTTTTATAACCATATCCCCTGCTATTGGAAAAATGGTGCCTTAACTATCCTGGATAAGGATACAACAAAAAATTCGACAGCAATAGCTATTGCTGTAAATGGCAATGATATACATGTTGTTATTAATTCATTGATAAATGAACTTAGTGTACCACAATACCTTGTTTTTCTTTGGAAAAATGGAACAATTACCCTTATAGATAAGGACGTTGATTCGCGTGCAACCGGTATATTTATTAATGGGAATGATGTATATATATCAGGAGTTGAAGATGTACCTGTACCTATTTCCGGATTTACGGCTGACTACCGCCCGTTTCAGGGTGGCTATTGGAAAAATGGAGTGCTTACTAAGCTTCCGGACATATATAGTTCACAAGCTATTGCCGTACAAGCCGGCAACATATACGTTGCCGGTGATTATTTGTCAATCGGAGGGGCTAATCCTCAAGCTGCCTATTGGAAAAATGGGAAAATGGGAAAGTTAGACGAAAACCAAATATCTTATGTAACCGGAATTGCGCTGGTACCTAAATAATTGGGGCGTTTGCCTTCGACGAATAATGAACGCAATTATTAGTGTAACTAATCAAGCCCTTGTATCATTCCCGTTATAAATGCTCAGGTAGCTTTCATAGCGGGATAACTCGATCTCGCCGTTTTCAAGCGCGGCCAATACGGCGCAGCCAGGCTCATTAATATGCTGGCAGTTGTTAAACTTACAATCGTGCATGCGTTCGCGCATCTCGGGGAAAAAATGGCCCAGCACCTGCTTCTCAATATCGATCACGCCTAATTCGCGGATGCCGGGGGTATCGATAATGAAACCGCCCTGCGGCAGCTCAAACATTTCGGCAAAGGTAGTAGTGTGTGTGCCTTTGTCGCTCCATTCGGAAACTTCGCTGGTGCGTAACGTCAGGTCGGGCAGTAAAGCGTTGATCAGGCTTGACTTGCCTACCCCCGAATGGCCCGAGAACAACGTTATCTTATCTTTTAAAAGCTCCTGTACCTGGTTGATATTGGTTCCGTCTAATGCAGAAACCGAATAGCAGGGGTAACCAATATTTTCGTAAACCGCTTTATATTCATCCAGTATTTCAAGCCCTTCTCTGCTAAACAGGTCAAGCTTATTATAAACCAATTTGGCGGGGATATCGTAGGCCTCGGCAGTAACCAAAAAACGATCGATAAAGCCTAACGAAGTACGCGGAGATGCCAATGTAACCAGCAATATAGCCTGGTCAAGGTTGGCAGCAATGATCTGCCCCTGTTTTGACAGGTTGATAGACTTACGGATAATATAATTTTTACGCTGCTGTAAATTGGTAATTACACCGGTTTGCTGTTCGGGTTCAAGGTCAAAATCAACTATATCGCCAACGGCCAATGGATTTGTTGTAGTGATGCCCTTAATGCGGAACTTTCCTTTAATGCGGCAATCGTATCTTTCGCCTGCAGGTGTTTGCACCTGGTACCAGCTTCCGGTTGATTTTGTAATTAGTCCCTGCATGAATTATAAACTACAAAGGTAACAATTACAGGCTCATTAATTTGCCATGGATTTATTTAGCGATGCGATAACCGACTGTACTCCATTATTAACATTTGTAAGATACTCTGCTATCTTTTTTCGCCCAAAATCAACTGACGGTTCAAACCCCATATGATCTTTTCGATAAAGGTGAAGTAAATATTCAGGACTACGTTGATAAACGCCTATGGCTCTAAAGGTCCTATTTTCCGGCACGAAAAATATATCAAATACCTTATAGCTGTAATAGTTATTCCCACATGTAACCTTAATAGACATCAATAAATAAAACTTGTACTTAACCAAAGCCAATGATGTTGTGGTCATTTTAAATTCAAGTCCTGCCCGTACCAGTATTAAAGCGTTTGGGTCTTTGTCTTTTGACAAAGTATCCGGCATGCAAAACTTACAATAACTTAAGCGCCATTTTTCCGCGACCGTATCCAACTGTGCCTTAGTATGCTGTTTTACAATTATGCTGTCTGCATATACTAATCTATCATCGACCATTGGCATATTAATTATCGCTGTGTCGATTTTCTTTTGGCCGAACCCTGTTTTCGCTATTATCAGGAGTAATATGATAATTATAGGTGTTTTCATTTGACGAGTAATTTATTAAAAATATTAAACATCATTTCATAAAGACCCAACAAATAATTTTTACTTTAGCTTATAATCAAATAGTTAACAGATATTTGGTTATAATATATTATCACAATTTTATTTAATTGCCATGCATTTTAAAAAGCCCCTGATTTTTATTATTGCTTTTGCCGCCTTCACGGCGTGCAAAAAAACCGATACCAAGCAAGATACAACCGTTACCCCGCCGGTTATTACACCACCCATTGTTAAACCAACGGGTACAGATATATATGTTACCGGCACCATCACTACTACCAAGAATATAACCGTAGCGGCTTATTGGAAAAATGGGGTGGCTCATTTACTGGCAGATAGTACACTATATTCGTTTACCAATGCTATTGCCGTTAAGGATACCGACGTTTATATTGTAGGCATGGTAGACAATGTTGCCACTTATTGGAAAAATGGGATACCCAGCCATCTACCCAACTGTACAGAGGCAAATGCCATTACCATTAGCGGACAGGATGTTTATATCGGGGGTATGAGTTACGACGTCTCATTATATCACCCTGCTTATTGGAAAAACGGAGCAGCTGTGATATTCACCGATCAATCATGTAACATGGTCAGCGGTATAGCTGTCGTTGGCTCGGATATTTATCTGTCCGGTAATGTTGGTTCATCGGGAGGTTTCCAAACGGCGACTTACTGGAAAAATAAAGTACCGGTATCGGTGGCGTCGAATTTGCCGGGCAGCCCTGTCCCTTATTATCCAAGGAATGTTACCATTGGTGTGGCAGGCACTGACGTTTACATTAACGGGAATGTTCAAAACAAGGCCGGCGATCAGGTCATAGCAACCTATTGGAAAAATGGGGTAAGCATCCCATTGATGACCGATCAAACCATGTCGTCCGAAGCGAATAACATAACCGTTAACGGTAGTGATGTATACGCCACCGGCTATTATGATTATTTTGCCATGTACTGGAAAAACGGCATCGCTAATAAAATTACTGACGGCACACAACAGTTTACGGCTACCGCCCTTATGGTTAACAACAGCATCGTCTATATATCAGGTACAAAGGGGTATTCGGACACAAGAGCCGTATATTGGAAAAACAATACGCTTACCCAACTTTCATCGAAATCCTCGACAGCCGCGGGGATAGCGGTTGTGCAGCATTAGGCATTGATTATGTTATTTTTTGTTGAAAAGCACTTTTTTTATTTTATGCTTGCTTATTAAAAATATATCTACTTACTTTACAGACATTATATGAAACTGATTAACACAACAACCACATCGATTACAACCACCGGCAAAAGCCACGGAGGAAGATAATCGTATGGTATAAAACATAAAAAGAAAACCACATGAACGCCTTCCTCCACCAAGAGGAAGGCGTTTTGTTTTAAATAACCCTGTAATGAAAATTCTAAAATTTGGCGGGACATCCGTAGGTTCGGCTCAAAGTATTCAAACCCTGTTAAACATCTTAAAAGATGAAACAAAACAATCCGGCGCTGATAAACCCGTAGTGGTGCTATCCGCTATGAGCGGCGTAACCAACCTGTTAATAGCGATGGCTGAAGAGGCTGCCAAAGGCAATGATTTTACCGCGCAACTGGCCGAATTGGAGAAACGGCACTTTGACGCGGCTAAAAGCCTGCTCGGGATTCGCGATCAAAACCCGGCCCTGACCCGCCTGAAGATCAACTTTAATCACCTGGAAGAATTATTGCAGGGCATATTAACCCTGCGCGAACTTACCCAAAAAACTCGCGACCTGGTGATCAGTTACGGCGAGCGCTGCTCTACCCTGATGATCAGCAAAATAGCGGCGCAATATTTTCCGGCTGTTTTTGTTGATGCGTCGGAAGTTATTAAAACCGATAGCTCGTTCGGCCAGGCTAAGGTTAATACCGAATTGACCGAGCAATTGATCCGTGGCCTTTACCGCGAGAATAAAGATCAGATATTATTTGTTACCGGCTTTATTGGCAGTAACGATGCGGGGCAGATAACCACACTGG
Source organism: Mucilaginibacter sp. (assembly GCA_028287975.1). Taxonomy (GTDB): domain Bacteria; phylum Bacteroidota; class Bacteroidia; order Sphingobacteriales; family Sphingobacteriaceae; genus Mucilaginibacter. Next base: position 36,380 of record JAQBOP010000386.1, read on the forward strand.
GCCGTGGTGGGAGCGACTATACCGCCGCCATATTTGGGGCGGCGCTTAACGCGTCAGAGATCCAGATCTGGACCGATGTTAACGGCATGATGACCGCCGACCCGCGCATGGTTAAAAAGGCATTTTCGCTATCAGAGCTTACTTATACCGAGGCAATGGAGCTTTCTTACTTTGGCGCCAAGGTGATCTATCCGCCAACCATGATCCCGGCTTTTTTGAAGAAGATCCCTATCGTTATAAAAAATACTTTCGAGCCTGAATTTGCGGGCACTATCATACAGCATGATTGCAAACCATCAAACCTGGCTATCAAAGGCATTTCATCTATCAACAATATCAGCATCTTAAATGTTGAAGGCAGCGGCATGGTGGGTAAGTCGGGTTTTAGCGGCAGGCTGTTCTCTTTGCTGGCGCGCGAGCAGATCAACGTGATATTAATTACGCAATCATCGTCAGAGCATAGCATAACCTTTGCGGTGCAGCCCGGCGATACTGAGCGCGCCCGCCAGGTCATAGAACACGAGTTTGAACTGGAACTACTGGCTAAAAAACTAGAGCATGTCGAAATAGAAAAAGATTTGGCCATACTTGCCGTAGTTGGCGAGAATATGAAGGAAACTCCGGGTGTATCCGGCAAGCTGTTCCATTCGCTGGGCCGTAATGGCGTAAATGTAAGGGCTATAGCGCAAGGATCGTCAGAGTATAATATTT